>CP095846.1:614593-921889 GCA_023100825.1 Nocardioidaceae bacterium SCSIO 66511
CCTCGAGGACTGGACGGCCGCGCTAGCCGAGACGCGACGCGTCCTCAAGCCCGGCGGGCGCCTACTCGTGTCCGTCGACCACCCCATCGTCGCGTACACCATCGAGGAGCAGCGCCCTGACTACTTCGCGACCACCAGCTACGAGTTCGAGTGGGAATTCGGCGGGCAGCGGGTCCCGATGCGATTCTGGCGCAAGTCGTTGCAACAGATGATCGAGGCCTTCACATCAGCCGGGTTCCGCCTCGTGAGCATCACCGAGCCGCAGCCCCTGCCCGAGGCGCGCGACCTACACCTGGATGGTTTTACCCACTTCTCGACCTCGCCGGGATTCCTCTTCTTCGCGCTCGAAGCGGTCAGAAAGCCCGGGTCGAGTGAGTGCCCGAGTCATGATCGCGGTTCCACTCGTAGGAGAGGCAGTGCGTAATTGCGTTGCGGCGCCGAACGCGGCGGCTTAGCGTTGCGAAACCGCTAACGAGCGGGCGACGTGGTACGACCACGTGCGCAGATCGGAGCCACCGATGTCCTCGAACCTCGTCGCGTTCTGTTTCGACGCCAACGACCCCCGCCGTCTTGCCGAGTTCTGGTCCGGCATGCTCGGCCGGGAAGTCGTCGATGAGGCGAACGCGGTTGCGGTTCTCCCGGCGGGGCAGGCCAACGAGTTCGATATCTGCTTCCTGCCGACCGACGTCGAGAAGACGACTGAGAACTACACCCACTTCGACCTGACGAGCGCTACACCCGAGCAGCAAGACGAGACGGTTGCCAAGGCCCTTGAACTCGGTGGCCGGCACATCGACGTCGGCCAGCTGCCCGAGGAAGGTCACGTCGTGCTCGCCGACCCCGAGGGCAACGAGTTCTGCGTCATCGAAGCGGGTAACAACTTCCTCGCTGACACTGCCTTCATCGGCGCACTTTCGAGCGACGGTACGCAAGCCGTCGGGTACTTCTGGAGCGAGGCGCTGGGCTGGCCGCTGATCTGGGACCAGGACGAGGAGACGGGGATCCAGTCGCTACAAGGAGGCTCGAAGATCACCTGGGGTGGCCCTCCGGTTGCGCCGAAGCACGGCAAGAACCGCCTCCACCTCGACATCGCACCAGCTGCCGGGAGTGACCAGCAGGCCGAGGTCGACAGGCTCATCTCGCTCGGCGCGCGCCGGGTCGACATCGGGCAAGGTGACGTCAGCTGGGTGGTCATGGCAGACCCCGACGGCAACGAGTTCTGTGTGCTGACGCCTCGATAGGAGGCGCTCGTCCCGCTATCGTCGATTGATACGCGGCGAGACGAAGAAGGTTGCCCGTGGGCGATCCTGGCTATGGCAGGGGCCAACGGCCGGTGGAGACGCTCCAGTCCGGCCCTTCCCGTCCGCCTTGTCTACAAAGGATTCCGGCTCGTTGGCGGTTGCGCGGGGCGGTATTGTCCGCGCTCATTCTCGGCGCCGCCGCAGGCGTTGGCGCCGTGCTGTGGCTGGAGGACGAGCCGAAGCCGGATGCGCACGTTCCGCATGAGCACGCAGTAGAACTCGTGTTGCTCGGGCAGAGCGCTTCCCGCGTCACGCAGACCGCAGAGCCACCGATCCGAGGTGTGGTGGCCGTCGACGCCGCAGTACTACTCTCCGGTGCGGTGACATCGACCGTCACCGACATCAAGAACCTCGACCGCCGTCTCGCGGTACGCGCAGAAGGCCTGCCGTTGACGGTTTCTCCGGCCGACCGCTTCCAGCTCGTCGACCTCGAGGTCAAGGTCAGAGACTGCACCGCCGCGTCGAACGACGAGTCGCTCGATCTGCCCTTCACCATCGCGTGGCGAGACGAGTACGGGCGAGAGCACACCGACTCGGCGGGCGACATGAACGGTGCGATACGGCGTGAGCTGACCGGCTTCATCGACCAAGCGTGTGCCGACCGGTAGCGCGCACGTCGACAGGTCAACGAGTCGTACCGACTGCACCCAGGTACGCGGCGCCGCGCGGAGAGAGGCGGTAGCCGACTTCGAGGCTGCGAGTGAGCCCGAGCGCTTTCAACTTGCGCACATCGAGCTTGAACGGGTCACGTTCGCGGCCGATCGACTCGGCAAGATCTTGCGCGCGTACGCCCGGGTTTACCTCGATCAGTCGGAGCGTTTCGTACGTCCAAACCCCGTGCGTACTGTGCTTGTCGAGCATGCCGAGGCGTGCGGTGATCTCGGCGACCTGGGCATCCGACAGATCGGCGTCGTCGCCGAGCGCGATGCGCGGATCGGGGCCGGCGTACGCAAGCCCGACGCGGAACACCGGATCGGGCTCGCGTTTCCGCATGCGTTTGAGCACCTCGTCGACCGAGCCCGCGCCGGCAGCACGCGCATCGGCCGCCGTGATGCGGTCGGGATCGACCTGATCGACGTCGGTGACCTCGATCAGTCCCGCAGTGGTCAGGAACGTGCCGCCGACCTTCACCCGAGGCTGTTTCCAGCGCCGGTACGCGAGGCGTACTTCACCCGAGGCGACGGCGGCGGCGATGGCAGGTGGCAACAGCATGACGGTGCTCTCGGTCGGTGCGGATGCTCAGCAGGATAACCGCGGCAGCGTACTGGCAGTACCTTGACAGAACCACCAACTAGCGCCGTGACTTGCGTCGATCCGCCAATGTGGAGGTGCGGACATGTCCGAGCACAACGACTACGTGTTCGACGAGACGAACGAGCATCGTCGCCTACGATCGCAGTCAACCGTGTTCGACCCGATCACCTCGCGGTTGTTCACCGAGGCCGGTCTTGCCGCAGGTATGCGGGTGCTCGATCTCGGAAGTGGAGCAGGCAACGTAGCGATGCTCGCGTCGCAGTTCGTCGGACCGCGCGGCAGCGTAGTCGGGATCGAGCGCGATCCTGAGTCGATCAGGGCGGCGCGTCACTGGGCTGAGGCTGCGGGCCGGGACAACATCGAGTACGTCGAGGGTGACGTGACGACGCTCGGCGGGGTCGACGGAGAGTTCGACGCCGTGGTGGGCCGCACGATTCTCGTTCACCTCGCCGATCCGAAAGCCGTTCTTCGTGCTGCGATCGGGCGGCTACGCGCCGGTGGCCTCCTGTGCATGCAGGAAGTCGATCTGACGCACGTCTGGGCACAGCCGGAGACACCACTGTGGAAGCAGATCCGCCGCTGGGTCGTCGATACGTGCTCCTTGGTCGGGGTCGACTATGGGTACGGACGGTCGTTGTTCTCCGTCCTGGGATCACTCGGCCTTTCCGACGTGCGCCTCTCGATCGAGGCGTCAGGCGGCGGCGGTGAACGCTCGGTCGCGTTCGCGTGGGCAGAGGCTGTCGCCGGGATCCTGCCGGCGATGGAGCGGTTGGGGATAGCGTCGGCCGACGAAGTCGGCATCGGCGATCTGGAGCAACGTCTCGACGCCGAGCTCGACGCACAGCACGGCTTTTCGGTGTCCCCGTTGGTATTCGGCGCGTGGACACGCTTAGCGGAATGATTCTGACGGCTGGGTCAGACTCGCTGTCGACTCGGACGCATCGACGGTGATGAGCGCGTTGTCGGATAGCCGGGCGTACTCCCGCGATGAAAGCACGACGATGGGCATTGCGATCTCGTAGAGCTCCGACGCGACGATCGCGCCGAGCGTCACGATCGCGTCGGGCTCGGTCATCACGATGCCTGCCGGACCGTTACCCGTGCGCAGCAGCTCGGCGAGCACGTTGGCGCTCGAGCTCGACCCGCGCCCGGACGTCATGGCGAGTACGCGCCTGCGTACCGACGCTCCGGACTGCGGATGGTGGCGATCGACGATCCGCCCCGACTCGTCGACACCGCCCCAGAACGACAAGGGTCCGTCGAGCTCGAGTACGACACCCGATGCGACGCCGTTGTGCAGTGTCGTGCCCGTGAGCTCAACGGAGGAGGCCGTCATCGAGCGTCACCCTTCCCGCGCGGGCCGACGCGACGCACTCCCGCAGATCCGCGAGCACCACGTCGACGCCGAGGTTGGCGGGCGCGTAGTGCGCCCACTTGCCGGAGTTCGTCATCACCACGCGCGTGCTCGGGTCGAGGATCGACGTGACGTACGTACAGGTGTCGACCACGATGCGTACGCCGGAACCTTCGAGCACATCGACGATGCCTTGTCGGGTCGCCTGCTCCAGCACCGTGCGACCTGTCGACACGTACACCGCGACCCCATCGTGGATCGGTGGTCCGTCGCGCAGCTCGTTGGCCAGCGACGCCAGCTCGGCTAACGAGGCATGCGGGGTGCCGATGCTGACGGCATCCAGGTGATCACCGCCGGCGGTGCTGAGCTCCGACCGCGCAGCAGACAACCGCTCAGCCGTGATCACCTCGGTACGCGCCGCGGGCTCGCCGCGCAGAGCAGCTTCCAGGGTCTTGGCCTCGGGCGTCACGCCGACGACATGGAAGAGCGCGACGCCGCCTGCCGAAGCGGCCGCCGCGCCGAGCGCCTTCAGCCGGTCCTGGGACGTCTCGGGCGGTAGCCCGACGAAAACCGGGTTCTTCGTACCGGCGATGCCGCCCGCGATATAGCCGAGCAAGGGGTACGCGAGGTCGAGATCGAGCACGGCTCCAAGACCGCGGCAGTCCAACACGACCTCGGCGCGGCGGTTCTCGTCCAGGTGGAGCCCGGCGTACGGTGCGCGCCCGGTGACGGCGGCGCACACGTCGAGGAAGTCGCCGTAGCGGTCGGTACGCGCGCCCAGCACGGAGTTCGCGAACACGATCGCATTCGACTCCGCCCAGGCGATGTGCTCGCCGAGCGCCGGTCGGAGGTCGGCCTGGTACGGCGCGCACGTCCAGGTCGGCCGGGCGCCGAGCGTCGCGTACGCGCCAGCGAGGCGGCGACCGCCAGTTGCGACGTCTCGCTCATGCGGTGTCGTCGTTCGCACCAGGCCCGGATGCAGCAGGTCGAGCGAACCGACGTTCAACGTCGTCGGCACTCTCGTATGCGCGCCGAGCTCGACCAGGCGCTCGGCGAAGTCGACGCCCGCCTGACCGTGGTAAAGGCACCCGTCGATGTGCACGGACGAGATCTCCACCAGCCGCTCGGCGCCGGACGCCCGCGCGAGCCCGGTGACGACCCGCATGGCCATCGCAACGCCGGGCCCGTCCTCGCCATCGAGCATCGCGCGCTCGCCGGGTTCGAGGTACATGCCGGCACCCTAGTTCCCCCGCCCGGAAGGTCACGATTAGGTCGCAACCGCGTCCTGCATCCTGGCGCACAGTGGTCTATTCGGTGTACCAATGGTCTATGGCGGTGGAAGCGGCAGGTGCCAAGCGCTCGCTGGTACGCGAGCGGCTCGAGGCGTTGATCCAGCCACTGCTGCCGGGTGAGGCGATTCCGGCCGAGCGCGAGCTCGCCCGCGAGCTCGGCATCGCCCGGATGACGCTGCGTCGCGCTGTCGACGAACTCGTCGCCGAACGCAAGCTGGTGCGTCGACACGGCTCCGGTACGTTCGTCGCACCCAGCCAGGTAGCCAAACCCTTGTCGGCCACGTCGTTCTCCGAAGACATGCGTGCTCGGGGGCTGCGCCCCGGCAGTCGTACAGTCTCCTGGCGGCAGCTCCCGGCGAGCCTCGCGTACGCGGCGCTGCTCGAGATCTCACCGCACGCCACGATCCTGAGCGTACGAAGGCTGCGCCTCGCCGACGACATCCCGATGGCGATCGAAGACCTCTACGTACCGCAAGACCTGGTACCCGGACTCACCGGTGCAGAGTTGCAGAACGCGTCGTTCTACGAGTTGCTCACCGAGCGCTTCGGCGTGACGATCCGCTCCGGTCAGCAGGTCATCGAGCCCTGCCTCGTCGACCCCGAAGACGCCGAGCTGCTCGACGTACCCGCAGGTGATCCGGCGTTCTGCTTCGAACGCACCTCGCGTACCGGCGACGGACGCGTCGCGGAGTTCGTGCGCTCCATCTACCGCGGCGACCGGTATCGGATCGTCGCCCCGATATTCCCCGAACCGATCATGACAACCCAAGGTGACAAAAGTTAGACCTCTGGTCTGGTAAGGAAGGCAAGGACGATGAGACGTCGAACCATCAGCGGTGTGGCGTGCCTGGCGGCACTCGCGCTCACCGTCGCGGCATGCGGCGGCGACGACGACAGTAGTGCGGGCGGCGAGCTCAAGGAGTCTTCCTGCGCGCCGGTCACCGACGGCAGCGCAAAGGGCGAGAAGCTGACGGTCTGGATCATGGAGGGCACCAACCCGGACGCGACGCCGTTTTTCAAGGAGGTCAGCAAGAAGTTCGAGCAGCAGACCGGCGCGGAGCTCGACGTCCAGTTCGTCGCCTGGGCCGATGCGCAGGCGAAGTTCAACAACGCCATCGGTGGCGGTACGACCCCTGATGTTGCCGAGACCGGCACCACCTGGACCCCTGGGTTCGCCGATGCGGGCGCCCTGACCGACATCGACGCATGCGTCGACGAGGCCGGCATCCGCGACGATCTCGTCGACAGCCTGGAAGAAGCGGGTACGTACGAGGACGACCTGTACGGCATGCCGTGGTACGCGGGCGTGCGCAGCATCGTCTACCGCACCGATGTCTTCAAGAAGGCCGGCGTCGAACCGCCCAAGTCCTGGGACGAGCTGGTCGAGGTCTCCGAGAAGCTGAAGAAGGCCGAGCCCGACATGCTGCCGTTCCCGGTTGCGGGCGACAGCGAGTACGGCGTCGACCCGTTCATCTGGGGCGCCGGCGGCGAGATCGCAACCGAGGAGGACGGGCAGTGGACCTCACAGCTCGACTCCGATGAGGCCCGCGAAGGCATCGAGTTCTACACCGGGCTCGACACCGAGCACGGCTTCTCCTCGGCCGCAGCGCGTACGTGGGACGAGACCGGCCTCAGCGACGCCTTCGCTCGCGGCGAGGCCTCGATGATCATCTCGGGTAGCTGGACGCCGGGCGCTCTGGTCGAAGAGAATCCCGAGCTGAAGGGCAAGATCGGCGCGTTCCCGATCCCGGGTCCGGAGGGCGACATGAGCCCGTCGTTCGTCGGCGGCTCGCATCTGAGCATGTTCAACAACGCCGAGAACCAAGACCTGGCGTGGACGTTCGTTCAGATGATGACGACCGGTGAGTTCGCCGAGAAGTGGGGCGAGCAGTCCGGCTTCTTCCCGGGCACCGAAACCCTGCTGAACAAGGTGATCGAGGAGGACGACCCGATCGTCGCCCCGTTCGCCGAGCAGATGGTCGACGCAGGCGCGAGCGTGCCGGTGACGCCGCTGTACGAGAAGGTGCAGGGCAAGAGCACCATCCCGGCGATGGTGCAGGAGATCATCACCGGTAAGGCATCGGTCGACGACGCAACCTCGGCGGCGGCCGAGGAGATGAACAACATCTTCCAAGGCGGGTAGGAACAGCTAAGTGTCCGTCCTCTCATCCGGGCGACGCAGCCGGGCGCTGCCACACCGAAGGGTGTGGCGGCCCTGGCTGCTGCTCGCCCCGTCGATCCTCACCCTCGCCGTACTCCTGCTGTATCCACTGGGGCGGGTCGTGTACCTGTCCTTCCAGGACTACGGCCTGCGTGAGCTCAACCTCGGGTTGAGCAACCCGGTCGGTCTCGACAACTATCGCGCGATCTTCGAGGATCCGCTATTTCGAACGGCCATCACCAACACCGTGGTGTTCGCGTTCGTCTGCGTCGTGCTCACGGTCGTCCTGGGCACGCTCGTCGCTCTGCTACTCGTACGGTTAGGCACGAAGCTGCGGGCGTTGGTGACCACGGCGATCATGGTGGCGTGGGCGATGCCCGCGGTGACCGGTACGTACGTCTGGGTCTTCATCTTCGATACGCCGAGCGGCGTCGTGATGCGCGGCCTGAACCAGCTGGGAATGGTCGATCCGGACACGACGAACTGGTTCATCGACCGGGTCAGCTTCTACTCGATCGCGACCATCAACGTCGTGCATCACGGCTTCCCCTTCGTGGCGGTGACGGTGCTCGCCGGTCTGCTCACCCTTCCGGGCGAGATGATCGAGTCGGCACGCATCGACGGCGCCAACGCATGGCAGCGGTTCTGGAATGTCACGTTCCCGACGCTGCGTCCGGTGTTCGCCGTGGTGACGATCCTGTCGACGATCTGGGACTTCAAGGTGTTCACCCAGGTGTTCCTGATGCCCGGCGGCGACGGCACGAACCGCGATGTGCTCAACCTCGGCACCTGGTCGTACGTCACCGGCATTTCGCAGAAGGAGTACGGCCTCGGCTCGGCGATCGCAGTCGTGCTGACCTTGCTGTTGCTGTTGATCACGATCGTCTACCTACGGTCGATGTTCAAGGAGGACGAGCTGCGATGAGCACGCAGACCGAAGCAGAGTCGGTGCGCGATGATGCGCCGCCGCCGTCCGCGAAGCAGCCGAAGGCGCGGCGTAAGGGGGCGATGAACCACACCCTCGGGGCGCGTACGACGACCGGCAAGGTGCTCACCGTCGTTGCGATCGTCGTGCTGCTCGTCTTCACCTTGCTGCCTGCGTTCATGATGGTGTCGACGTCGTTGGACGCGCGCTCCGACGACGGCTCTCGTTCGATGATCCCGACCGAGCTCACCCTCGAGCACTTCAAGTTCGTGCTCGATGAGGGCGGCTTCGTCACCTACATGCGCAACTCGCTGCTCGTCGGTGTCGGCACCGTACTGATCTCCGGTGTGCTCGCATTGCTTGCTGCGGTCGCCGTTTCCAGGTTCCAGTTCAAGCTGCGTACGTCGGTTCTGGTGATGGTGTTGATCGTGCAGATGGTGCCGCTCGAGGCATTGGTCATCCCGATGTTCATCCAGGCCCGTCACCTCGGGCTGCTGAACCAGCTGTTCGGCCTAGTGGTCGTCTACGTCGCGTTCTCCTTGTCGTTCGCGATCTGGATGTTGCGAGGCTTCGTCGCCGCTGTGCCGGTGGAGATCGAGGAGGCTGCGTACGTCGACGGGGCCTCCTGGTGGCGGATGTTCCGGTCGGTCCTGTTGCCGCTCGTTGCGCCGGGGCTCGTGGCGACCAGCATCTTCTCGTTCATCACCGCATGGAACGAGTTCATCTTCGCCATCACCTTCATGAGCGAGCAGTCGAACTACACCGCTGCGGCCGGATTGCGCAGCTTCTTCGGACGCTTCGGTGACAATGACTGGGGTGCGGTGATGGCGGGTTCGACGCTCATCACGGTGCCCGTGATGATCTTCTTCATCTTCGTGCAACGCCGGCTCGCCGAAGGTTTGGTGTCCGGCGCAGTCAAGGGGTAGACCCATGAGAAACAGCGATGCCGGCGTACGCCGGTTGGTCAATGCCGTGCTCGTACCGGGCTTCTTCGGTACGAAGGTTCCGCCGTGGCTCGTACGCGAGCTGGAGGACGGGCTCGGCGGGGTGTGCTGGTTTGCGCAGAACGTCCCCGACCGAGACACCGCGCGAGAGCTCGCGGACGATATCCACCGACTCGGCGAGCATCCGCTCGTGTGGTGCGATGAGGAAGGCGGTGCGGTCTCGCGACTGGACGCCGACCACGGGTCACCGTGGCCGGGCCATGCCGCGCTCGGCCACGTCGATGACGTCGACGCGACCCGGAGTGTCGGCCTCGGAATCGGCACTGCGGCGCGCGAGAGCGGTATCGACGTCGTGCTCGCTCCCGTGGTCGACGTGAACTCCGAACCGGACAATCCGGTGATCGGCGTACGCTCCTTCGGTGCCGCGCCCGATCTCGTTGCGCGACACGGTGCCGCATTCGCCTCGGGCGTGCAGGCGGCCGGGGTTGCGGCCTGCGCGAAACACTTCCCCGGGCATGGTGCGACCCGGGTCGACTCGCACCTCGAGGCGCCGGTCGTCACGGCCGAGCGTGAAGTCCTCTGGGCGCGAGAGCTGGCTCCGTTCGTGACTGCCGTCGAGGCGGGCGTGAAATGCATCCTCACCTCGCACGTCGTGTTCCCCGCGGTCGACACCGAGCTCGCGACGATGAGTGCGACGTGGATGCGCATCCTGCGCGACGAGTTCGGGTTCGACGGTGTGATCGGCACCGATGCGCTTGATATGAAGGCGATCTCGGCGGGCGTCGGCCGCGGCGAGGGTGCAGTGCGGGCGCTGATCGCCGGCGTCGATGCCTTGGGCATCGGCAACCCTGCGTTCCCTGAACCCTACGACGATGCGGAGGTGTTCGAGGAGGTACGCATGGCCGTTCTCGGTGCGATCGACGACGGCCGGTTGACCGT
This sequence comes from Nocardioidaceae bacterium SCSIO 66511, assembly GCA_023100825.1. NCBI lineage: Bacteria > Bacillati > Actinomycetota > Actinomycetes > Propionibacteriales > Nocardioidaceae > Nocardioidaceae bacterium SCSIO 66511. The sequence goes on from CP095846.1 coordinate 624,764, forward strand.
TGGCCGCGTCGAGGAAGCGGCGGGCAGACTGGCCGACCTTGCGACCTGGACCCGTCGCACGAATGCGTTCCCTGAGGCCGCGCGCGAAGGGCTCGGCATTGCTCGCCGGTCGATCGTGGCCGAAGGCGACGTACACCTCGACAAGGATCCGCTTGTACTCATGCAGCAGACCGGAAGCATGGCCGCCGGCGACGTGCGATTCCCGCTCGCGCGGTTCCTCGGCATCGGACGCTCGGCACCGGCGTATGCAGACGTACGCTCCGCTGCCGATGCGCTGGCCGCGATGAACGAGCATCCAGATCGCTCGGTCGTCATCGTGACCGACGGCCTTGCCGGGACGAGTGTCGTCGACGCGGTACGTGCGGTCGACCCCGCCGCCGTCGTCGTGCACAACGGCCCGGCCGGCACAGCCGAAGGTGTGACCGCACCGTTGGTTCGTACGTGGGGAGGCGGCGCCGCGAGCGCCGAGGCCACCGCCGAGAAGCTACTCGGAGGAGATTGATGTCGGAGCGCCGCTGCATCGTTGGAGTCGATGTCGGCAAGACGGGTTGCCGTGTCGCCGTGCTCGACGGTGAGACTCGCACTGAGTGGACCGGGCGTGGGGTGGTGCCGACACCTGACGCTACCGGCGTACGTGTCGCCGGATCCGCTATCCGTAAGGCGATCCGGCAAGCGCTGGCGGCCTCCGGCTGTGCCGATGAAGCGGTCTCGTCGATAGCGGTCGGGATGGCCGGTGTCACGACACTGCGCGGCGGTGCCGCCGGTCTCGCCTCGCTGATCGGTGAGCAGTGGCGGGGCGTCGACGTCGCCGTCGCGACCGATGCGGTCACGGTGCACGCCGGTGCGCTCGACGGAGCGCCCGGTGTCGCGCTGGCTGTGGGCACGGGCGCGATCGCGCTCGGGCTCGCCGCAGACGGCTCCATCCACCGCAGCGACGGCTGGGGTCAGTGGCTCGGCGACGACGGTAGCGGTACCTGGATCGGTCGCGAGGCACTGCGAGCCGCAGTGCGCGCCGACGACGGCCGTGGTCCGGCGACAGCGTTGCTCGCCGCGGTCGAGCGCGCCTTCGTCCCGCTGGCAGACCTCGCCGCTACCTTGCCGTTCACGACCGACCTGCCCACGCGTACCGCCGAGTTCGTGCCCGAGGTGGTCGCGGTCGCCGAAGCCGACGACGAAGTCGCGCGGGCGATCCTGGAGCGGGCCGTCGCGTTCTGGGCCGAGTCGACGCTTGCTGCAGCTCGAGCAGTCGGTGCCGAGGCCGCAACGTGTTCGGGCGGCCTCGCCGAGATCCCCGAGATGTACGAAGGCTGGCGACGACTCGTCGAGGACTCGCTGAAGGTCGTCCCGGCATCCGGCTCCGCGCTCGACGGGGCGCTGCTGATCGCCGAGAGCCGCGATCTGCCGCACGAGCCCCAAGTGGCCAGGCACCGCACGGCTGCCGGGAGCGGCGACCGGGGCGAGAATCTCGATGTGCTGGCAACAGAAGGCGTACGCGACGGGCTCGACGACCTCGACACCCGTGACGCCGACCAGCTGGTCGACGTACTCCTCGACGCCGAGGGCAAGTTGCCACAGGTGCTCTCCGGAGCGCGTGATGCGATCGCCCAAGCGGTGAAAGCGATCGAGTCGGCGTTCCAGCAGGGCGGGCGCCTCGTCTACACCGGTGCCGGTACGCCCGGCCGTCTCGCGGCGCTCGATGCGGCGGAGTGCCCCCCGACGTTCGGCACACCTGCCGGGCAGGTGGTCGCCGTTCTCGCCGGCGGGTCCGATGCGTCGACCTCCGCGATCGAGGGAGCCGAAGACCGCGTGGACGAAGCCGCGACCGCGCTCGCCGCCCTCGATATCGGCCCGAACGATGTCGTCGTCGGGATCTCCGCGTCCGGGCGTACGCCGTTTGTCCTTGCGTCGTTGGAGTCTGCGCGTGCTGCAGGTGCCGTGACGGTCGCGATGGTCAACAACCCGGACAGCGTGATCGCCGACTCGGCAGACATCGCAATCGAGCTCCTGACCGGTGCTGAGGTGATCGGAGGGTCGACCCGACTGACCGCCGGCACGGCCCAGAAGGTCACTCTGAACACTCTGTCGACGGCAGCGATGGTCCGCCTCGGCAAGACCTACGGTCCGCGGATGGTCGACGTCGTAGCGTCGAACCACAAGCTGCGTAGGCGCGCTGCGCGGATCGTACGTGAGGTCTGCGACGTCGACGATGCGACCGCGCTCGAGACCCTCGAGGCAGCGCAGTGGCAGACGAAGATCGCAATCGTCACCCTGCTTGCGGGCGTCGACGTCGACGACGCGCGGGTGCGGCTTGACGAAGCCGGCGGGCGGGTACGCACTGCGGTCGGCGATCGATGATCGTCGTCGCTGTCGCCTCCGGTACGTCCGCGGACGGCTGCGATGTCGCCGCCGTCGAGGTCGCGTGGGACGACACCGCGATTGAGATGCGCGTACTCGGCACGGATGAGTATGCGTTTCCCGACGGGCTGTCCGCCCGGGTGCTCGCCACCTTGCCTCCGGCCACGCCCGGTATGGCCGAGGTGTGTCGCCTCGACACCGACCTGGGCAAGGCGTTCGCTGCGGCCGCGGAGCTCGGCGTACGCGAGCTGGCCGGCGGGTCGGCGGATCTTGTGGTCTCTCCGGGGCAGACGGTCTTTCACGATGTCGTCGACGACCGCTGTCTCGGCACTCTCCAGCTCGGCCAGCCAGCTTGGATCGCCGAGCGGACCGGCTTGGCGGTGGTCTCCGACCTTCGCGCGAGCGATGTCGCCGCCGGAGGACACGGCGCACCGTTGGCCAGCACCTTCGACGCATTGTGGCTTGCGGGCTTGGCGGACGGCAGACCGGTAGCCGCGTTGAACCTCGGCGGAATCGCGAACGCCTCTGTTGTCGATCCGTCGGCCCGACTACTCGCGTCATTCGACACCGGGCCCGCAAACTGCCTGCTCGATGTCGCGGCGGCGCAGGTGAGCGGCGGCGCGTTCGCGAGTGATGTCGACGGACGTCTGGCGCTCGCCGGCAGCGTCGACGAGCGACTCCTGGAGCGGTTGCTCGCGGACACGTACTTCGACCTGGCGCCGCCGAAGTCAACCGGCCGAGAGCTATTCTCGGCCGACTTCCTGGCGTCAGCCCGTGCGGGGCTCGAGGTGAGCGACGCCGATTTGCTCGCCACTCTGACGGAGTTCACAGCTCGTACGATCGGCGATGCACTGCGTCCCTACGGCGTCGGAGAGGTCGTCGCGTCGGGTGGCGGAGTACGTAATCCCGCGCTGATGCAGGCGATCGAGCGTCAGCTGGCGCCGGCGACGCTCGCTCGCGCGGAAGACCACGGAGTCGACGGCGATGCGAAGGAAGTGCTGCTGTGGGCGCTGCTCGGCTTCCTGAGCTGGCACGGGCTACCCGGTACTGTGCATGCCGGTGAACGCGTCAGCACCGGAGCAGCCGAACCGCGCGTACTCGGCCGCATCACCCGAGGTGCCGAAGCGCTCGACCTACCGACACCGAGAACCTCGGCGCCGAGCGCGCTGCGGCTGACCCTCGGATGAAGTCGCCGCCTCCCGTGTGTACCTGGTGAAGGTCCGCTTCGCACGGTGGCACCGTGCGAAGCGGACCTCGACCGTGACTGCTACTTGTGGTCGATCAGACCGACCGGCGGAACCTTGACCGTGCGGGCTCCCGGCTTGCCGCCGAGGATCACCTTTCGGTACGTGACGTTGTTACTGGTGTCGCTCTCGGTGAGGTTCTTGATCGGGTTGGCGCGTACCTCGATGTAGTACGTGCCGTTCGGGATGTTCTTCAGTACGAACGACTGCCCCGGACGGAACTGCTCGTAGGTATCGCCGTTGCCGCTGTCGAGCACCTCACGCAGACCGAGTGAGCTCTTCTCACCGCACGCCGTGTGGAGGTCTGTGTTGTCCGGCTGCCAGTTGGCACCCTCGACGGTGTAGTCGACCGCGTCGGTGTTTGCGAGACAGAACGCCTCCTTCTTGCTCCGTACGATCCCCTTCTTGTCTGCATCCACGAGCCGGTATCGCGCGAAGTCGGTGAAGTGCCAGTGATGGTGGTCCTCTCGCGGATCCCACTCCATCGTGCCGACCTTGTCGTACCCGGTTTGGTTGCCGTCGGCGTCGAAGAAGTACTGGTAGGCGTCCATCAGATCCTTGTTCTTCCGGCGGAAGCCGTCGACGACGAGCGGTGAGTCACCGGCGTTCCAGACGGTCGCCGAGAACGCGAGGTACTTGCCTTTCCGTACCCGGATGCCCCATGCGGGCACCGAACGCAGATCGGGCACCGGACCGGACTCCGGAATGCGAGAGACTCCGGTGGGTCGCTCACCCGGCTTGGCGATGTCGCCCGCGTGATGGCTGTGGCGGTGCTCGCGGCACCCGTAGCGGTCGCAGTCCTTCGTCTTACGGACACGCATCGTGAGCGTCACGACGCCCTGGGACTTCGCAATGCCGAGCGCCTTGCGGTACTTCTTCGTGATCGCAACGGTGGTCGAGTACTTGCCAACCGGCAGCTTTGCCCGAGTGGTGTACGCCGGCGGAATCGGAATGCCGTGGCCCGCCTGCACACCCCACACGTTGCCGAGCGTGAACGGCATCCGACCGCCGCACGCCAACGGGTACGGGGAGTTCGCCGGCGCATCGGGGTCGACGCGGACGGACTCGGCGTCCGGACAGAACGACTTGGTCTTGTCGAGGACCTTCTTGCCGTCCTTGTTCTTGATGGTCAACCGGTAGAAGTCGCGCAGCCCGCGGAACGCCTTGACCGAGCCTTGCGGCAGCTTCAGGTCACCGCCTTCGCGCTTGACCACCCCCTTGATCCGCTTGGCGTATGACGTACGGGTCGCGCGTACCTCGAACGGTTGGCTACCCGCGACGGCGTACGTACCGAGGTCGAGATCGGCCCACTTTCCGTACTTCCAGACGGTGACGGACTTCGAGCTCGCCCGCAGCGTCAGTGGAGGTTCGTCGTCGGCAGCGCTCGCCGCCGGCGACTGGGCTGTGCTACTGATGGCCGGAACGGCCGCGGCGGCCATGACGACCACCCCCGAGACGATGAATCGTCGAATCTTGCTCATTGTCTTCATGACTGCCCCTCGATGGCACCCCCTGTAGGTGCCTTGACCAGGAGACGCCGCTAGAGCCCGATTGGTTGCAACGCTCACGCAGTGAGCAGTGATCGCATGGATCGGCGTACGTGGTCGACGGCCTCGTCATCGAGGTGGAACCCGCGGTTCGGGGAAACGCTGACTGCCAGTGCCCAGAGCATGTGGGCAACGCGGTCGGGGTCGGTTTCGGCCGGCAGGTCGCCGGCCTCGACCGCAGTTGCGGCGTCGGCGGCGAGGCGTTGATGCCAACGCTGAAGTCGTGTGGCGAGCTCGTCGTGCACCGGTCCGGGTTTGTGGTCGAACTCGAACGAAGCCGATGCCAGGAGGCAGCCGCCCGGGAAGGTGGGACCGGACTCGTAGTCCATCCAGGTGTCACAGACGCCCAGCAACCGGGGGAGCCCGGGCTCGAGCTGCTCAACGGGTGCCCACACCTTGGCGACGAAGATCTCGGCGGCATGGTTGATCGTCGCGAGTTGGAGCTCGAGCTTGGAGCCGAAGTGGCCGATCACGCCGGCCTTACTCATCTTCAACACGCTCGCGAGCCGACCGACGGTCAACCCGTCGAGCCCGTCGACCGAGGCCATGTCTGCGGCCGTGCGAAGGATCGCGGTGCGGGTGTCGCGCGCCTGCGCGACCGATCGACGTCCTGCCACAACGACGACCATACCGTACGATCGATCGCTATTGACGTACGAACGATCGGTCGCTAAATTCAGGGCAGTTCAAAGGGGGACTCACACCATGCTCGACACCCGGTCCAGGTATCGCCGTACGCTGCTCGTCGCCTGCGGTGGTTCGTTTCTGGCGTTTCTCGACGTGACGATCACCAACCTCGCGATGCCCGACATCGGTCGCGACTTCGACGGAGTGCCGATCACGGACTTGTCCTGGGTCGTCACGCTTTACACCGTCGTGTTCGCCGCCCTGCTCGCGCCCGCCGGCCGGATGGCCGATGTGGTCGGTCGCCGCCGATTGCTCGGCACAGGCATGTTCGTGTTCACGGTTGGATCGCTGGTGGCTGCGGCGGCACCGACGTACGCCGTGCTGCTCGGCGCCCGTGCCGTACAGGGGATAGGTGCGGCGTTGTTGCTCCCGGCTTCGCTCGCGTACGTATTGGCGGACTCGCCGCCCGAGCGACGCCCGGCCGCGATCGGGCTGTGGAGCGCCTCGGCAGCGATGGCTGCAGCGCTCGGACCGGCGATCGGCGGCGTCTTGGTCGATGCCGCCGGGTGGCGCTGGCTGTTCTGCATCAATGTGCCCATCGGCATCTGGTTCGTGTACGACACACTGCGCCTACCGAGTGTCGAAGGGTCGCGCAGTGGGTGGCCGGACTGGTTCGGCACGACCTTGCTCGGCGGCGGAGTGCTTGCCGTCGTGCTCGGCACGACCCAGGGGGAGGCGTGGGGATGGTCCGACGTGCGCACCGTCGCGGCGATCGGCCTCGGCTTGGCTTCCTTCGCCGCTGCCGTCTGGCGTTCGACCCTGCATCCGCGCCCGGCGTTCGCGACCCATCTGTGGCGGTCCCGTACGTACGTCGCGGCGAATGTCGTGTCGGTCTGGTTCGGTGCTTCCCTGTTCGCCTGGTTGCTCGTCGGTGTCCTGTTCCTCACCACCGTGTGGCATTACTCCGAGCTGCAGGCAGGTCTGGCGATGTCGCCAGGTGGAGCCCTCGCTGCCGTCGTCGGTATCGCGGTGAGTCGGGCGACCCGACGCCCATCGCCTCGGCTGCTGGTCGTCACGGGCAGCGTCGTTCTCACCGCCATCGGAGGGGTGGTCGCGGTATGGCTGCCGCAAGATCCGGCGTTCCTTGCGTTCTGGCTGCCGGTTGGGCTGGTGAGCGGAGCGGCCGTCGGTGCGGTCAGCGTCGGCGTTTCCAGCGCCGCGGCACTCGCAGTCGCGCCCGGAGACTTCGCGTCGGCCACGGGGCTGAACGTCGCCATGCGTCAGATCGGAGGAGCGATCGGTGTCGCGGTGATGGCCGCCGTGCTCAGTGCGGGCACCTCCGCGCTCGACCTCGATGCGTACCGGACGGTGTACCTCATGTGCGCCGCCGCGACCCTCGTCTCGGCCGTTGCAGGTGTGTTCCTGGTGTTGCCCGGTGTGCCGGCTACCAAGCAGACCGGGCACGCCTCCGCCGCGCCGTGAGCGTCAAGCCGACAGCAGATCGAGGCTCTCCGCGATCTCGGTAGCGACTGCGTCCGGTGGGCGCAGGCTCGCGTCGACCGTCTGCCCGCGAGCAGCCAGCTCATCGCGCACCGCGGTGTAGTTGTCGATGTGCGTACGCCGCCACTCGGTTGCGTCGGGCTCCTCCTCGTCCTCGGCGATCCGAGCGTGCAGCACGGCCTCGGGCGCATCGAGGGTGAGGTGGCGGACCTCGTGACCGGCGTCGCGGAGTCGGTCGAGCATCTCGTCGAGGTAGTCGGGGCGCAGCACCGACATCGGCACGATCACGTTCGTACCCGTACGCGCCGCCGTACCCACGAGTGCCACCGTGCCGCGTCGCCAGGAGCGCAGATGCTGGAAGTCTCCGCGCTGCATCCAGCCGATGGTGTGCTGGAGTGCCCAGCCGAGATGCTCGGGGTCGATGATGCGCGAATGCGGTACCAGCAGCATCAACTCCCTGGCCGTCCTCGTCTTGCCGACCCCGAACGCTCCATTGAGCCAAACGATCACGCTGAGTAGTTACCCACTTTGGGGCACGGTCTAACCGAAAGCCTTGCGCAATCTTGCGACACCTTCGTCGATCACCTCGAGTCGCTTGCTGAACGCCCAGCGTACGAGGGTTCTTGCGTCGCCCGCGTCGTCGTAGAAGACCTGGTAGGGCACGGCGACGACGCCGGCGCGCTCCGGCAGGGCGAGGCAGAACTCGATGCCGTCGTCGAATCCGAGTGGCGCGATGTCGGTGGTGACGAAGTAGCCGCCCTCGGGCACGTACGTACGAAAGCCCGCGCCGGCCAGACCTTCGCACAGTCGGTCGCGTTGGGCCTGCATTCGGCGGGTGAGGTCCGAGAGGTAGTCGTCTGCACTGTCGAGGGCGAGTGCGATGGCCGGTTGCAGTGGTGCGCCCGAGGTGTACGTCATGAACTGCTTCGCCGACAACATCGCCTGCACCAGGGAAGCCGGGCCGCTCGCCCACCCGATCTTCCAGCCGGTCAGCGAGAACGTCTTACCGCCGCTGGAGATCGTGAGCGTCCGCTCGGCCATGCCGGGCAGCGTTGCCAGCGGTACGTGGGTTCGGCCGTCGTACGTGAGGTGTTCGTACACCTCGTCGGTGATCACGACCAGATCGTGTTCGACGGCGACCTCCGCGATCGCTGCACGTTCCTGCTCGTTGAGGACCATGCCGGTCGGGTTGTGCGGCGAGTTGATGAGCATCGCGGTGGTCTTGGGCGTCACCGCCGCCCGGAGCCGGTCGATGTCGAGTCGGAAGTCGGGCGGGCGCAATGTGATCGGCTTTCGTACGGCATCGACCATGCGCATGACCGCGACGTAAGAGTCGTAGTACGGCTCGAGCACGAGCACTTCATCGCCGGGGTCGATGAGCCCGAGGACCGCTGCAGCGATCGCCTCAGTCGCGCCGGCGCTCACTGCGACCTCGGTGTCGGGGTCGAGGTCGATGTCGTAGCAACGCTTCTGGTGCCGTGCGATCGCGTGCCGCAGCTCGGGTGTGCCGGGGCCGGGCGCGTACTGGTTGCGACCGCTGTGCATCGCGTCGACGGCGGCTTCGATGACGTACGCAGGGCCATCGGTGTCGGGAAACCCCTGGCCGAGGTTCACCGAGTCGGTCTCGACGGCGAGCTGCGACATGCGCGCGAAGATCGTCGTGCTCATGCCCTGAGTGCGCTGGCTGCGTTCCTTCATGGGTAGACGGTAACGGCCTGGCTCAGGCTCGTCGTGGGCTCACTCGCGTTCGCGCGGCCACGGGCGTCCGTCGCGGAGCTCGATCTCGGTGTTGAACCGGCGTAAGTACTTCGCCAGCTCGACGACGTCGTCGTCCGGCCAGTCCTCCAGCACCTTGCGCAGGCCGGCGAGCTTCGACGCCCGGTCGGTGGACAGCTCGCGCAGCCCGGTATCGGTGACGGCGAACTTGCGGGCCATTCCGCCGTCGGGGTCGGGGATCCGCTCGACGAGACCCGAGCGCAGCATCGCCGCGGTCTGCCGATTGAGCGTCGAGGAGTCGAGTCCGAATGCGTCGCTGAGCTGGCCGATCGACATCGGACCTTCGAGCTCCAGGCGGCTCAACAGGGTGTACGCGCTGCGGTCGAGGGTGCTGTCACCGGCTTGGTTCCGGTTGGGCGTCAGATACCGACCCAACAGCATCGCCTCGAATTGGATCTCCTCGAACGGGTCGCTCAACCCTGCTCAGCTCCTCTGCCGACTCTGGCCCGCAGCGTACGCGTGCCGACGACCACCGCCGAGTATGCATCATGCACTCGATGTGTATGATGCACATTCGTGTCGTCATCACTCGCCCAAGCGGACCGGCAACAGACCGCCGCTCACCCCAACGCCATCGTCGTCGTCCTCGCTTTCGCCGGCATCACCGCGGCGATCATGCAGACCCTGGTCGTACCGCTGATCGGCGAGCTGCCGATCATCCTCGACACCTCCGCATCAAATGCCTCCTGGGTCGTCACGGCGACCCTGTTGGCGGCGGCGGTCGCGACTCCGGTCAGCGGCCGACTCGGCGACCTGTACGGGAAACGGCGGGTCATGCTTGCCTGCGCAGCCGTTCTGATCGTCGGCTCGGGAGTGTGTGCACTGGCGTCGTCGGTGACGCCGATGGTCGTCGGCCGTTGCCTCCAGGGCGCGGGGATGGGACTCATCCCGCTCGGCATCAGCGCCATGCGCGACCTCATTCCCGCCGAACGGTTGGGTACGTCGATCGCCTTGATGAGCGCGTCCATGGGTATCGGCGGCGCGCTCGGCCTGCCCGTCTCGGCCGCGGTCGCGGAGAACGCGAGCTGGCGGATCCTGTTCTGGGGCGCCACCGCTCTCGCCGTGCTCGTCGGCCTGCTGATCGCGTTCTTGGTACCCGCGACTCCGGTCAGCGCACGCGGGAAGTTCGACCCGATCGGCGCGGTCGGTCTGGGCACCGGCCTGATCTGCCTGCTGCTCGCCGTGTCCAAAGGCGCCGACTGGGGCTGGGGAAGCGCGACGACGGTCGGGCTGTTCGTGGCCGCGGCCGCGGCACTGCTCGCGTGGGGCTGGTACGAGCTGCGTACGCCTGACCCGCTCGTCGACCTCCGGGTCACGGCTCGCCCAGTCGTGCTCCTGACCAACGCCGCCTCCCTCGTCGTCGGGTTCGCGATGTACGCCCAGTCGCTGATCATTCCGCAGTTGCTGCAGCTGCCGGAGGAGACCGGCTACGGGCTCGGGCAGAGCATGGTCGAGATGGGCTTGTGGATGCTCCCGGGTGGTTTGATGATGATGCTCGTCTCGCCACTCGGCGCGAAGGTCTCGCATGCGTACGGACCGAAGGTCACCCTCGCGATCGGGGCGGCCATTGTGGCCGTCGGCTATCTCTCGGCCGTCGTGCTGATGGGATCGACCTGGGGTCTGACCCTGTCGGTGTGCATTTGCAGCGGCGGTGTCGGACTCGCGTACGGAGCGATGCCCGCACTCATCATGGGCTCGGTTCCTTTGTCGGAGACGGCGTCGGCGAACAGCTTCAACACCTTGATGCGGTCGGTCGGCACCTCCGTCGCCGGTGCGGTCGTCGGTGTGGTGCTCGCCGAGATGACCATCAACCTCGGCGGGTACGTGGTGCCGAGCGAGAACGGCTTCAAGGCAGGCCTGTTGATCGGGGCCGGGGTCGCTCTCGTGGCCGCGGTGATCGCATCGGCGATTCCGACGAGAGCCAGCCAGGCGGCCGAAGACCAGATCGAGCACGCCGCGGCGTGACGGCCGCCGGCGGATATGGTGCTGCCATGACAGACCGGGACGCCCTGATCGAGCAGATTCGCAAGAAGGCCGTCGTACACGGTCGGGTGACGTTGTCGTCAGGCAAAGAGGCCGACTACTACGTCGATCTGCGTCGCGTCACGCTCGACGCCGAGGCCGCACCGCTGATCGGTCGTACGATGCTGGAGCTGACAGCAGACCTCGACTTCGACGCCGTCGGCGGGCTGACCCTCGGCGCAGACCCGGTCGCCACCTCGATGCTGCATCAGGCGGCAGAGCAGGGTCGGCGCCTCGATGCGTTCGTCGTACGAAAGGCCGAGAAGCAGCACGGTATGCAACGCCGGATCGAAGGGCCCGACGTCAGCGGCCGGCGCGTACTCGCCGTCGAAGACACCTCGACAACAGGCGGCTCGGTGATGACCGCGGTCGAGGCGCTCGAGGAGGCGGGTGCGACGGTCGTCGGGGTCGCCGTCATCGTCGACCGGGACACCGGTTCGCGAGAGCGGATCGGCGAGGCGGGCTATGAGTACCTGTACGCGTTCGACAAGGATGACCTGGGACTCTCGTGACCGACCTGCCGGGCGTCGGACCGTGGCCGGGTGAGTGGCCGGACGACCCGAGGTACGACCCCGAGCTGCTGCGCGACGGCGACCGGCGAAACGTCGTCGATCACTACCGCTATTGGCGGATGGACGCGATCGTGGCCGATCTCGACGAGCGCCGGCATCCGTTCCACGTGGCGATCGAGAACTGGCAGCACGACTTCAACATCGGCTCGATCGTCCGTACGGCCAACGCGTTCCTGGCGGCCGAAGTTCACGTCGTAGGGCGGCGGCGCTGGAACCGCCGAGGCGCGATGGTGACCGACCGCTACCAGCATGTACGCCACCACGAGTCGGTCGAGGACTTCGCCGCCTGGGCATCGGCCGAGTCGCTGGCGGTCGTCGGCATCGACAACGTCGACGGGTCGGTTCCGATCGAGACGGCCGCGCTCGCACGTGAGTGCGTGCTGGTGTTCGGCCAGGAGGGCCCAGGCCTGTCCGACGAAATGCGCGCCGCCTGTCGGACGACGTTGGAGATCACGCAGTTCGGGTCGACCCGCTCGATCAACGTCGGCGCCGCCGCCGCGATCGCCATGCACACCTGGATCCGCCAGCACACGTCCACTTCCCCGCGCGGCTAGGGCATTAGGGTCGGGCGGCATGGGTACGAGACGCGTCATAGTGGTCGGCGGTGACGCAGCGGGTATGGCCGCAGCAGCCACCGCAAAGCGCCGAGCCGGTGACGAACTCGAGGTCGTCGCCTTCGAGCGAGGAGGTTGGACGTCGTACTCCGCATGCGGCATTCCGTACTGGGTCGGTGGCCAGGTGCCGTCGCCGCACGATCTGGTGGCGCGTACGCCCGAGGAGCACCGTCGGCGCGGGATCGACGTGCGCTTGGGCGTCGAGGTGACCGAGCTGGACCCGGAAGCCGGCAAGATCGCGACCCGCGACGCAGATGGTGCGGTGGGCAGCCACGAGTACGACGAGCTCGTGCTGGCGACCGGCGCCGAACCAGCGGTTCCCGATCTGCCGGGCGTCGACGCGGCCGGGATCCATGTCGTGCACACGATCGACGACGGTCAGCGCGTCCTCGACGACATCGCGGGAGCTGCTCCCCGGAACGCGGTGGTGGTCGGCGGCGGCTATGTCGGCCTCGAAGTCGCAGAGTCGTTCGTACATCGCGACATCCCGACGACGCTCATCACGCGGTCTGCCACTCCGATGTCGTCCCTCGACCCCGACATGGGCGCCAGGGTGCACGAGGCGATGCAGCGCGACGGCATCGACGTACGCGTGTCGAGCCCTGCCCGTGGATTCGCCGTTGCCGACGGGAGAGTACGCGCCGTCGAGACCGACAGCGGACCGGTCGAGGCCGACGTCGTGGTTCTCGGGGTCGGCGTGCGTGCTCGGTCGCGGCTGGCATCCGACGCCGGGCTGACCGTGGGAGCAGGCGACGGCATCGTGGTCGACTCGCGCCAGCGCGCCGATGTCGCACGCCATGTCTGGGCGGCCGGCGACTGTTCACAGACGTACGACCGACTCACCGACCGCGGCGTGCACATCGCGCTGGGTACGCACGCCAACAAGCAGGGCCTCGTGATCGGTCGCAACCTGACCGGCGACGATGTCGAGTTTCCCGGTGTGCTCTCGACCTCGATCACAAAGGCGTGCTCGAGCGAGATCTCCCGTACCGGCCTAGGTGAACGCGATGCGGCCGAGGCGGGGTTCGACGCCGTCGCGGTTTCGATCGATACGACGACGCGATCGGGCTACTACCCAGGTGCGGAGCCGATGACGGTCAAGCTGATCGCCGATCGCGCGAGCCGGCGCGTACTCGGTGCACAGATCGTCGGCGGTTCGGGTGCGGCGATGCGCATCGACTCGGTCGCGATGGCCCTCTGGTCGGGTTCGAGCGTTGACGACCTGATGTTCGCCGACCTCGCCTACGCGCCTCCGTTCTCGAGTGTCTGGGATCCGGTGCAGGTCGCTGCCCGCGCGCTGGTGTCACAGTTAGGATGACGGCCAAGCCCCCAGTACACCCCCGTTTCTTCGAGGAGCTTCCCGATGCCCATCGCCACCCCTGAGGTCTACGCCGAGATGCTCGACAAGGCCAAGCGCGAGTCGTTCGCGTACCCGGCCATCAACGTCACCTCGTCGCAGACGCTGCACGCGGCCATGCGCGGCTTCGCCGAGGCCGAGAGCGACGGCATCGTGCAGGTATCCACCGGCGGTGCCGACTATCTGTCCGGGTCGACGGTCAAGAACATGGTGACCGGGTCGGTCGCGTTCGCCGCGTACGCGGAGGAAGTCGCCAAGGGCTATGGCGTGAACATCGCGCTGCACACCGACCACTGCCCGAAGGACAAGCTCGACGGTTTCGTACGCCCGCTGCTCGAGCTGAGCAGGGAGCGCGTCGCCGGCGGCGGGCTCCCGTACTTCCAGTCGCATATGTGGGACGGCTCGGCGGTGCCGCTCGACGAGAACCTGCAGATCGGCCAGGAGCTACTCGAGAAGGCCGCCGCGGCCAAGATCATCCTCGAGGTCGAGATCGGCGTCGTGGGCGGCGAGGAGGACGGCATCGTCGGCGCGATCGACGACAAGCTGTACACCACCGCGGAGGACGCGATCGCCACCGCGGACGCCCTCGGCACGGGTGAAAAGGGCAGGTACCTGACGGCGTTGACGTTCGGCAACGTGCACGGCGTCTACAAACCGGGCAACGTCAAGCTGCGGCCGGAGATCCTCAAGAAGGCACAGGACGCGGTCGGCGCGAAGGTCGGCAAGGAGCGGCCGTTCGACCTGGTGTTCCACGGCGGCTCGGGTTCGCATCCCGACGAGATCTCCGCGGCCGTCGACTACGGCGTGGTCAAGATGAACGTCGACACAGATACGCAGTACGCGTTCACCAGGGCAGTGGCCGGACACATGTTCGCCAACTACGACGGTGTACTCAAGGTCGACGGCGAGGTCGGCAACAAGAAGGCGTACGACCCGCGCGCGTACGGCAAGGCTGCGGAAGGCGCGATGGCCGAGCGTGTGGTCGAGGCCTGCCAGAATCTTCGCTCCGCCGGTACGCGCATCGGTTGAGCCCTTCGACAGGGCCGTGAAATGTCGTTCGCGGAGGTGGATCCCCACCCCCGCGAACGACCCCGAGAGATAAGTGCAGTGGCCGGTCAGCCGCGTTTGAGGAACTTCGTGAACGGCGTGGTGTCCCTTACCGCGGTCTCTGCCGAATCCCGCAGTTGCGCACGCACCGTGACGGCCGCGCGCACCTTGACCGGCTTCTTGAGCGCCTGGCGCGAGAGGCACGTCCGGGGCACGACAGTTCGGACGTTGTGCTTGGACGTGGTGACCCGAATCCGCGGGCAGGGTATGCCGACCGCCGGGTCACCCGGCTTGCCCGCCATGACCATCCACTTCTCGGTGGCCTTACCCGCCCGGTTGTAGCGAACGATCGCGCGCCAGGTATGCGAGCTGTTCCGTGTCTTCATCACGACGACCGTCCGGATCAGTCGTGTTCGGTTGACTTTGGGCATCCGGGTCACGGCGACGAGGCGCTTCTTCGCGTTGTTCACATGCAGCGCGGTGATGTCGCCGTACGCCGGGTGCGAGGTGTCTCGGCCGAGGTTGAGGTGACCGGTTTCGGCCTCGGCCGCAAGTGGCGTGGAGAGCAGTGCAACGCCGGCGATGACCGCGCCGGCCCGAACGTAGGTCCGCATCAGTGTCCAATCGTTGGTCGGATGGTGTGTGCGTAACCTCGATGTCTGACGGGTGCGCCCGGTTGCATCGGATTTCGAGACCGATTCGGATGCAACCGAGACGGGCGCGCGGACATCGTGTGGGTATGGCGACAGTTGTAGACGGGAGCTGGATGGGAATCGTGCGTGCCGATGCCCGTTCGACGCATGATCCTCGGGCGCTGTTCGACACCCACTACGTCACGCTGGTCGGTCAATTGCATGCGATGTGCGGCGATCGGAGCGAGGCCGAAGACGCGGTGCAGGATGCCTTCGTACGTGCGTTGCGTAAGCCGGACGCGTTCGCGGCACTCGAGAATCCGGTCGGCTGGCTGCGTACGGTCGCGGTGAACCAGATCCGAAGCCGGTGGCGGCGGCGCAAGCGACACCGAGCGGTTGAACATCTGCTACTCGAGGACGGCGAGCCGTCCCCAGGCCTCTCTCCGCACTATCTGGCGATCGTCGACGCGCTACAGAAGATTCCGTTCTCGCAACGCGAGGCGATCGTGATGTACCACATCGGCGATCTGTCCGTCGGCGAGATCGCGGCGGCGCTCGACGTCCCCGCCGGGACGGTCAAGGCTCGGCTGAGCCGCGGACGAGCGGCGCTGGCGAAACTGCTGGACGACGAGGAGGACGCTCATGCGTGACGACTGGACGGGGCTACGCCGCTCGCTGGAGTCGGGCGTGCGACCTCCGTCGTTCGACGCCTTGTCGGAGCGGGCGGCCGCGACGAAGGGGCGTGGCCGCCAGCGTACGGTGCTGCTCGCGACCTGCGCGGCCGCCGCCGCGATCGTAGTCGCGGGGGTGTCGGTGACCGCCGAACTCGGCGACGACCCGACAAAGACCGCCGCGCCATCGCCGGCCGAATCCGCCGGAAAGGGGAAGGACCGTACGGTCCCCCCAGAGCCGCAGTTCCGCATCACGGTCGGCGGTACGACGAGCGGCCGACAGGCCCGGGTCACCGTCGGGCAGTCGTTCCTGCAGTCGGCTCGCCGCCTGACGATCGAGGTGTCGGCCTCGGGGCGCGGCCGGTTCGAGACCACGATGCAACGGGGCAGCGCGGGCAACTGGACACCTGTCGGTACGGGCGAACGCTGCACGGCGTCGTCGGCTCCGGCGGCGACGGGTGGAGTCACGCACCTCGATATCGCCGCTGACTGCATACCCGAGCAGCTGTTGACGAGCTCTGACTGGCGCCTGAGCACCGAAGACGGACCTTCGAAGGGCACCCGCGTCTACACGGGGCGCGTGGGCGAGGACGGACGAGTCCTGAAGGGCGGCGGGTCCGTCACACAGAACCTTCCCGGCTCGAACAACGCAGATCCACCGCGCGTCTCTCGCTGATCACCGGCCTTTCGGACCGTCCCATGCTCTCAGGTACGCGTACCCGAGGGCATGGCCGATGCGCACGAATGAGCCAGTAGGGTGCAGCCATGACGAACCTCCTGGGCGAGCCACCCGAGACCCTGCTTCCCGAAGACCCGGCCGCTGCCCAGATCGATGGGGGAGTCGACTCGCGAGATGTGGCGCGTCAGCACCCCGAGTCGAGCCTGGCGTGGGCCGTGCTCGCGGAGTCGGCGCTGTCCGACGGCCGCGATATCGAGGCATACGCGTACGCCCGCACCGGCTACCACCGCGGGCTCGACGCGTTGCGTCGTAACGGCTGGAAGGGTCACGGGCCGATTCCGTGGTCGCATACGCCGAATCGTGGCTTCCTTCGTGCGCTCTATGCACTGGCGGTCGCGGCGGCCGAGATCGGCGACGGCGAGGAGGCCGCTCGATGCGGCGGGTTCCTGCGCGACTCCAGCACCGAGGCGTACGACGCCCTCGCGGCCAGCTAACTCCTGAGCGTCCTCAGCGTTTGATTGGCGGGCCGTACCCGCAATGCGCGGCGACGTACGATGTGAGCCGCCCCTCGAGCTGCGGGCTCGTACCCAGTGCGAACTGCGTCGTTTGGCCGCCGTCGAGGGTGAACACCGCGGTGAACTCGGTGCCTTGACTGTTGTCCGACAGCGCATGCGAGTCGCAGCGCGTCGGGCCGATCTTCAGCACCGTCCGCAACGGGTCGTCCGACCCGTCGACGGAGATATCGAGATCCCACGAGTCGCCGCCGGTGCTCGGGCTGATCAAGGTCGTCGCGAGGATCTGGTCGAGAGTGAATGACCCGGATGCACCGCGCGGTTCGATGATCAACGGGAGCTCGGCGACGCTGTCACGCCCCTGTCCGTGGATGGTGATGTCGTCCGCGACCTCGATGTCGGCGATCTGCTGCACCTGATGTCCGGCGCACTCGGCTTTGACGAAGCGCGGCAGCGCGTCGTACATCATGGTCGGCTTGTACGTACGGTGACGCAGGCGGTGGCTGCCTTGTCGGAACGCGAGGATCACCTTGTCGACCGTGGGTACGTCCGCGCACCTGGCCGGCGCCAGCTCGACAGGCAGATCAATGGTGAACCCGCCGGGAATGCGAGTGCCTTCATCCCACACGGCGGGCTTTTCGAACCGGGACGACACGTACGTCGCGCGCTCTACGCGCATCAGCCGGCCGGTGTTGTTGGCGACCTGCACCTCGAACTCGCGTCCGCCGTAGCTCTGGCGCAACTGGTACAGGCCGACCGAGATGCCGGACGCGCCCGGATCCTCGGTGACCTCCACCGTCTCCTGAGTCGGTGACGGCGCCGAGTTGCCGGCATCGTCGGAGTCGTTCGAGCAGGCGGTGGCGAGCCCGAGCAACGCGACCGCGACGATGAGAACGCGGCGCACGAACGCAGTGTAGTCCGCGCACCGCAGGGGCGCGGAGCCGTGACCGTTAGACTGCCCCGGTAAGAGCCCGGTGCCGCCCGCACAGGGCTTCGTCTGTGTCCGAGGGGGCGCGTTATGCCCGCAATCGTGATCGTCGGTGCCCAGTGGGGCGACGAAGGCAAGGGCAAGGCCACCGATCTGCTCGGCAGCCGGGTCGACTATGTCGTGAAGTTCAACGGCGGCAACAACGCCGGTCACACCGTCGTCATCGGTGAGGAGACGTACGCCCTGCATCTGCTGCCGAGCGGCATCCTCACGCCCGGGTGTACGCCCGTCATCGGCAACGGAGTCGTGGTCGATCTCGGTGTGCTGTTCGACGAGATCGATGCACTCGAGGCGCGGGGAGTCGACACCTCTTCGCTGCTGGTGAGCGCCAACGCGCACGTCATTCCCGACTACAACCGCACGCTCGACAAGGTCACCGAGCGTTTCCTCGGTTCGCGCAAGATCGGTACGACCGGCCGCGGTATCGGCCCGACGTACGCCGACAAGATGAGCCGGCTCGGCATCCGGGTGCAGGACATCTTCGACTCCGGAATCCTCCGCCAGAAGGTCGAGGGCGCACTCGAGCTGAAGAACCAGATGCTCGCCAAGATCTACAACCGGCGCGCCGTTTCGGTCGACGAGACCGTCGACGAGCTCCTCGAGTACGCCGACCGACTCCGCCCGATGGTCGCCGACACCTCGCTGTTGCTCGGCGAGGCACTCTCACGGAGCGAGACCGTGCTGCTCGAGGCCGGCCAGGCGACGCTCCTCGACGTCGACCACGGCACGTACCCGTTCGTCACCTCGTCGTCGGCGACGTCGGGTGGCGCGTGCACGGGGTCGGGGATCGCGCCGACCCAGATCGACCGGGTCATCGGGATCGTGAAGGCGTACGCGACCCGGGTCGGTGAGGGGCCGTTCCCGACCGAGCTGCACGACGACGATGGTGAGCGGTTGCGCAAGAACGGCGGTGAGTTCGGCACCACGACCGGCCGGCCGCGGCGCTGTGGCTGGTACGACGCGCCGATCGCGCGCTATGCAGCCCGGATCAACGGCGTGACCGACTTCGTACTCACCAAGCTCGACGTACTCACCGGCTGGGACCGCATCCCCGTCTGCGTCGCGTACGACGTCGACGGCGAGCGCGTCGACGAGATGCCGATGACGCAGACCGGCTTCCATCACGCGAAGCCGATCTATGAGTTCTTCGACGGCTGGCATGAAGATCTCAGCGCGGCCCGCACGATGGACGACCTCCCGGCGAACGCCCAGCACTACATCGAGGCGTTGGAGAAGATGTCCGGCGCGCGGATCTCCGCCGTCGGTGTCGGACCCGACCGCGAGCAGACCGTCGTTCGGCACGACCTGATCTGACGCCGAGGGCGACGAGGCACTCTGCCGACGCTTCGAACCGCCGGACAACCCGTCGCGTAGTTGCAGCGTATGTAGTGCAGGTGATGACTACGTGACGGGGAGACGAGATGGCAGGAACGACAAGGGTCACGATTCGTGATGTCGCGAGTCGGGCAGGCGTTTCGGTGTCGACGGTTTCGCATGCACTGAGCGGCAAAGGCCAGCTTCGTCCGGAGACACGTGAGCGCATCCGTTCAGTTGCGACATCGCTCGGCTACCGTCCGAGCCGCGCCGCGCAGGCGCTCCGGATGAGCCGTACCGGCACGATCGCGTTGATCGTACCGAGCGCGGGGAGCCGCGCCGAAGAACGCGAGATGATCAGCCTCGACTACTACATGTCGATCGCTGCGGCGTGCGCACAGGATGCGTTCACCCGCGGCTACTCGTTGATCCTTCCGCCGCGGCTGACCACCGCCGACGAATGGCAGGTGCTCGCACCGGACGGCGTCATCCTGTGCGATCCGGCGACCAATGACGAACGCATCGACCTGCTCGAGACGCTTGGCGTACCGGTCGTGTCGATCGAACGCGACTCCGGTCGGCCCGAGCGGCCGCACTTCGTCGCGGGCGACAACGTCGGCAACATGAACGAACTGTTGGCTCATCTGCACGGGGTCGGCGCTCGGCGGATCGCGTTGTTATGGGCTGAGTCGTCGTGGTCGTGGACCCTCGACAGCCGCGAGACGTACGAGCAGTGGTGCCTCGGGCACGGCCAGCGGCCGATCGTGGCTCCGGTGTCACTGAACCACCTCGAGTCGGAGTCGTATCGGGCGTCGGTGTCGCTGCTCGAGTCCGACCCGCGCCCCGATGCGATGATCGCTTCGGCCGAGCGATACGCAGACGGCCTGCTGCACGCGTGCCGCGAGCGTGGTTTGCGGGTGCCGCACGACGTGTTGGTGGCCAGCGGCATCGACAACCACGTGCTCCGGCAGCATGATCCGCCGGTGACCGCGATCGATCTCGAACCCGCCGCTCAGGCGCACGCTGCGGTGGAGATGCTGCACCTGCGCCTCGAAGGGGGAGAGGTCACCGAGCCGCGCATCGTGCCGAGCAAACTGCACGTACGCCGCAGCACCCAGCCCGGCTGAGACTACGCCCCGGCGACAGCGGGAACCGGCAGCCTGCGGTCAGTGTGCGACCTCGACCGAGTCCACCTCGAACGGCGGCCGGCCGCGACCGGCGATCCGGAAGCCGCCCCACGGGTTCTGCTCGCCGAGGCGAGCCGGCGACCACTCACCACCCGGTACGCGGGCCGCAATCTCGTTGCGAGCAACGTGTTCGGCCAACGCGCTCACCTCCGGATCCGGGTCGGTCCGACCGTGCCAGTGGAACGATCCGTCGATGGGCTGGAAGAACCCGGACAGATGGACGCGTACCCGAACGGTCTCGACCGAACGGTTGGGAGACAGCTCGAGGTCGCCGTCGTACGTCTGGGGTGCCTCGTCGTGGTCGCCGGGATTCTGCTCTGCGCTCAACGTGCGGACCCGTCCTCGAGGAGTCCGGCGCGCCTCCACAGCCATCGGCCGGGGCCGGTGATCATGTCGATCTCCTCCAGTGACGCGCGTACCCGCCGGGCAGCCCAGCGCCGGGTCGCTTGCCACTGCGGGTTCGACGCCGCTTGGCGGCGCGCTTCGTGGGCGTCGAGGCCGGCGTTGGTGTAGACGTGCGGATGCACCAACTGAGTAGAGGCGAGGAACGCGGTAACGCCGACGATCAGCTTCGACCACTCCTTGGCGACGACGCCCTGGCGACCGAACTCGGCGGCGGCCTCCTCGCGAGCGAAGCGCATGTGCCGCGCTTCCTCGACGACGTGTACGCGGGACACGGCGCGTACGAGTGGCTGAACCGACTCGTCGACCATCGCCTCTCGCTGCAGCTGGTCGAGGATCTCCTCGACGAACAACGCGCCCGCGAAGCACATCGGTCCGTTGGAGATCGTCTTCAACGCGCGACCCCCGCCGTGCAATGCCGAGACCGGCTTGTAGTGCGGGGCGTCGAGCTTGTCGACGAGCCGCGCGAACATCACGGAGTGCCGGCACTCGTCGCCGATCTCGGTGTAGGTGAACTGCACGTTCGTCGTACGCGGGTCTCGGTCGTACGCGCGGCGGACCAGCATCTGCATCAGGATCGTCTCGAACCAGATGCCCATGCAGGCGATGCTCGCGAGCTCGTGGCGAGTAAGATCCATCCGTTGCTGATGCGACATGGACTCCCACATCGGCGTTCCGGACAACGTGCTGCGGTGCTCAGGCACGTACAGCAGATCGGGATCGAGCGGGGCGTCCCAGTCGATGTCGACGACCGGGTCGTACGTCATGGTGGCGGCCGATCGCAGCAGGCTCGCGCCCGAGGTCTCGCGATCGGAGTCGTTCGCAGTTGCGGTCATCGTCGACCTCACAGTGACAGGCGGCTTATGTCACGGCGAATGTAACACTGGTGATGTTACGAATCCAGGGTGCGCGACGTCCGTTCTGATCGGACGGGGCATTAGGCTCGCGCCGTGAAGATTCTGGTGATCGGCTCGGGCGGGCGAGAGCATGCCCTGGCCCTGGCGTTATCGCGCGACCCGAACGTCGACGAGGTGCACGCAGCGCCCGGCAACCCTGGTATCGCGGCGATCGCAGTAGTCCACGCCGTCGACCCGATGGACGGGGCGGCCGTCGCTTCGCTGGCAACCGACCTCGGAGTCGATCTCGTCGTCATCGGCCCGGAGGCACCGCTCGTTGCAGGCGTCGCCGACGCCGTACGCGACGCGGGAGTCGCCTGCTTCGGTCCGACCCGTGCGGCCGCCCGGCTCGAGGGCTCGAAGGCCTTTGCGAAGGACGTCATGGCCTCGGCGGAGGTTCCGACCGCGATGGCGCGGGTATGCGAGACCGACGACGAGGCCTCCGCTGCTATCGACGCCTTCGGCGCACCGTACGTCGTCAAGGATGACGGGCTCGCCGCTGGCAAGGGTGTCGTCGTGACCGCGGATCGCGCGCTCGCCACGGCACATGCCAAGGAGTGTCGACGAGTCGTCATCGAGGAGTACCTCGACGGTCCGGAGGTATCGCTCTTCGCGATCACCGATGGCAAGACGGTGTTGCCGTTGCAGCCCGCACAGGACTTCAAACGCGCGTACGACAACGACGACGGGCCCAACACGGGCGGCATGGGCGCGTACACGCCACTGCCGTGGGCACCTGACGATCTCGTCGAGTCGGTCACCCGCCGGGTGCTCCAACCGACGGTCGACGAGCTGGCGCGACGCGGTACGCCGTTCGCCGGGCTCTTGTACGCCGGTTTGGCGCTGACCGACCGCGGCGTTCGGGTCGTGGAGTTCAACGCGCGCTTCGGCGACCCGGAGACGCAGTCACTGCTCGCATTGCTCGACTCGTCGCTCGGGACACTGTTGTACGCGGCGGCGACTGGAACCCTCGACGAGGTCGGCCTGGTGCGCTGGCGCACGGGCTCGGCCGTGACCGTTGTGGTCGCCGCCGACGGTTATCCTGCCTCGCCGCGCAAGGGCGACGTCATCGAAGGTGTCGACGACGCCGACGCGATCGACGGCGTCGACGTGATCCATGCCGGCACCGCCGTTGCCGACGGACGGCTCGTCACCGCCGGTGGCAGGGTGCTGTCGGTGACCGCCGTCGGAAGCGATCTCGCCGTAGCGCGTGCCCGTGCGTACCGCGCAGTTGAGCTGATCCGCATCGACGGAGCACACCACCGCACCGACATCGCCGCCGCTGCCGCGAGCTGACCCCGGAATAGCAATGGCTGCAGGTTGTTGAGACCTGATATGGGACTACAGGGAGATTACGAACCCAGTCCGTCGACGCACGTCCGCGATCAGGTCGCGTTGTACGAGAGTTCCGGCGGCACCGAGGGCGCCACGATGCGAGGTAAGCCGGTCATCGTGCTGACGACGCGCGGGGCGAAGTCGGGCAAGATCCGCAAGACCCCGCTGATGCGCGTCGAGCACGACGGTGAGTACGCCGTGGTCGCGTCGCAAAACGGCGCCCCGAGCCACCCGCAGTGGTACCACAATGTCGTCGCCGACCCGCACGTGGAGCTGCAGGACGGTCCGACGAAGACCGAGATGGTCGCCAACGAGGTAACCGGCGAGCAGCGAGCGACGTGGTGGCAGCGTGCGGTCGAGGCCTGGCCCGACTTTGCCAACTATCAGACGAAGACCGACCGGGTGATTCCGGTCTTCGTACTCAGCCCGGCAGATTAGCCCGACCGCACGCTGTCATTCCGCGGGTGCGCGGCCTGTCAGCCGAGAAGCTTCAGGCCGATGAACGTCGTGTCGAGGTTGTCGAGCGCGCGGAAGTTGTTCACGCCCTTCACCAGCCTGGAGACGCGCGTGCACTTGCCGCCGATCGTGCAGCGGACACGTGCGGCCTTCTTCTGTGCGGCGGCCTCGACGACGATCGTCTTGGCGTTCTCCCAACCGGCCGAGCTGAACTCAGGCGCCCGGAACCTACGTACGACCGACCCGTCCTTGACCCGGCGCACCGTCAGGGTGGCGACCTTCGGCTGATCGTGGAACGAGACCGTCGTGAGCATGCGCTTGCCGTCGGGCGAGAATACGATGCCGTCGGGGATGCCCTTCTTCGAGCAGAATCTCCACAGCCTCTTGCGGGGCGCCTTGAACCGGCGTACGTCGTAACAGGAACCCCCGGGACCGGCGCCGAGGCCGAGCACGTTGTGCTCCACGTCGGCGAACCGTGCCCATTCGGGTACGGTGCCGATCTTGGCGGTCATGCTCTTGCCCGGGTGGTACCAAGACAAGACGCTGCGGTTCTTCTTCACCTGGTAGTTCGACAACAGGGTCCGGCCGTTCGAGTATCCGAGGAGCTCCTTACGCCCGAGGTCCTTGCGCCGGATGACCTTGTTGTCGGTTGCGTTGAACACGACCAGCTTCGAGCCGACGTCCTTGGTCTGCGCGTTGACGGCGACCCGTTGGCCGTCGGTGTTGACGTGCAGGTTCCAGATGCCCTGTGCGAATCGGCGAAGCTTGGTTGCGTTGCCGCCCTTCGGCCCAACCCGGTAATAGATGATGCCCCAGCCCGTCTTGGGGTCGTCGACGCCGACCAGGTAACCGCGTCGCAGCTTGTACACGTTCCAGATGTCGTGCGGCACCTTCACCTTCACGGTCTTCTTACCGTCGTGCAGGGTCTTGCCGTCGACGTACGTTGCGGTGGTCTTGCCTTTGGCGAGCTTCGTCGGGTTGAACGTCGTTGTCGGTGGCTTGGCGGCGGTGTCGGACTGCGGCGCGGCATTCGAAGCGGTCGCGGGAACGGCGCCGAGCAACGCCATCGATGCGACGCCGCAGACGATTCCGTTGCGCAAGCGGGTATGACTCATGGATCTTTCCCCCAAGTTGATGTGCGTTCGGCAGAACAGCACGTAAGCGGCCGAGGCCCTGTGCCGGTCGGCCGAGTGCCCAGAGTACTCACCAAGTTGAGAGACTGTCAGCGTGATCTCGAATGTTCTCGCTACCCGTTATGCGTCCTCGGAGCTCGTCCGCCTGTGGTCCCCGGAGCACAAAGTCGTACTCGAACGACGGCTATGGCTCGCGGTCCTCACGGCACAGCGTGACCTCGGAGTCGACGTGCCGGATGGCGTCGTCGAGGCGTACGAGAAGGTCGTCGAGTCCGTCGACCTCGACTCGATCGCGGCACGCGAGCGGGTCACCCGCCACGATGTGAAGGCGCGCATCGAGGAGTTCAACGCACTGGCAGGTCATGAGCACATCCACAAGGGCATGACCTCGCGCGACCTCACCGAGAACGTCGAGCAGCTGCAGATTCGGGCTTCACTGGAGCTGGTCCGCGACCGGGCGGTTGCGGCGCTCGCGTACCTCGGACGGCTCGCGGCAGAGCACAAGAGCCTCGCGATGGCCGGGCGGAGCCATAACGTCGCCGCCCAGACCACCACGCTCGGCAAGCGGTTCGCGACGATCGCCGACGAGCTGCTCGTGGCCGTGACCCGGGTCGAGGAGCTCATCGCGCGCTATCCGCTGCGCGGTATCAAGGGTCCGGTCGGCACGGCTCAGGACATGCTCGACCTGCTCGGAGGCGACCGGGATCGCCTCGACGAGCTGGAGCGCCGGATCGCCGATCATCTCGGTTTCTCCCACGTACTCCGCAGCGTCGGCCAGGTTTACCCGCGCTCGCTCGACTACGACGCGGTGTCCGCCGTTGCGCAGCTCGTTGCAGCGCCGTCGAACCTCGCCACGACGGTTCGACTGATGGCCGGCAACGAGCTGGTGACCGAGGGGTTCAAACCCGGCCAGGTCGGGTCGTCGGCGATGCCGCACAAGATGAACACCCGCTCGTGCGAGCGGGTCAACGGGCTGGCGGTCGTGGTACGCGGCAATTTGTCGATGATCGGCGAGCTTGCCGGCGATCAGTGGAACGAAGGCGACGTCTCGGACTCGGTCGTACGCCGAGTCGCACTGCCCGATGCGTTCTTCGCCGCAGACGGGTTGTTCGAGACGTTCCTGACCGTGCTCGCGGAGTTCGGTGCGTTCCCGGCGGTCGTCCAGCGCGAGCTCGACCGCTACCTGCCGTTCCTCGCGACAACGAAGGTGCTGATGGCGGCGGTACGCTCCGGCGTCGGTCGCGAGCAGGCGCACGAGGCGATCAAGGAGCATGCGGTCGCGGTCGCCCTCGGCATGCGCGAGTCGGGTGCCGCCGAGAACGACCTGTTCGCGCGCCTCGCGGCCGATTCGCGTCTCAGCCTGGCCGAATCCGATCTGTCCGCGCTCGTCGCCGAGCCGCTCTCGTTCACCGGCGCGGCCGGCGACCAGGTCGACGCGGTCATCGCCGAGATCGAGTCGGTCGTACGCCGCCACCCGGACGCCGCCGCGTACACGCCGAGCCCGATCCTCTGACCCAGCCGTGGGTGGTCAGTGATCTGCGCGCTCGAGGGTCACCTCGGCTTCGGCGCAACGACGGTCGAGATCCGCCGGTGCGCCGGTGTCGGTGATGAGCCGCCACGGATTCGGCAGGTGTGTCCAGGCCGGAGTCTCGCCCGCTTCGAGCTTCGATGAGTCCGCGAGTACGGCGACCAGCCTGGCCACGCGTGCCACGGATTCCTTGACCATCGTCTCCTCCAAGGTCGGCTCGCCGACCCCACGCGCCGGGTCGACGGCGTCGGCGCCGAGAAACGCTGCATCGAACCCGAGCCGCTCTATTGCGAGGTCCGTCAGCGGGCCGACGAGTCCGTGGCTCAGCTTACGTACGCGGCCGCCGAGCAGAATCAGCTCGATATCGGGCGCGTCGGCCAGGGCGACCGCGGTCTCGAGTCCGCGGGTGACGACCGTGAGGTCGGAGTGCGTCGACGACGCCGCGAGCAGCCGAGCGAGCGCCCCGCAGGTCGTACCCGCATCGATGAACACCGTGCCCGACTCGGGTACGAGCTCGAGCGCACGTCGAGCGATCGCCGACTTGGCCGGCCCGGCGTGACGTTGGCTCTCCGAGATGGGTCGCTCATGGAAAGGCGCCGTGACCATCGCCCCGCCGTACGTACGAGCCACTTGGCCATCGGCCTTGAGCCGTTCGAGATCGCGGCGAACGGTCGAGACCGAGACCCCGAGCCGGTCGGCGAGCTCGTCGACGTGGGTCGTGCCTGCGCCGAGCAGGGTCAGTAACGTCGCGTGCCGAGAGCGCGTGCCCGCCCGGGGCGTTGAGGCCATGTCACTTACCGTACGTGGACCTGATCCGCGGGACGTACGGGCTGTACTCGACGCCGGCGAGGTACGCCGAACGCATCGTGGCGTGATCGGCGCGTCCCGTGCCGGCGATGTCGAATGCCGTGCCGTGGTCGACCGACGTACGCAGGATGGGAAGCCCGACGGTGACCGAGATCGTGCCGTCGAAGTCGTACGTCTTGGCGGCGATGTGTCCTTGGTCGTGATACTGCGAAAGCACACCGTCGTAGCGGCCGGCCAGCCCCTGGTGGAAGACCGAATCCGACGGGATCGGGCCCGAAACCGTGAGTCCCTCGGCGCGGGCGTCTTCGCACGCCGGACCGATGCCGTCGATCTCCTCGGTGCCGAAGGCGCCGTTCTCCCCGCCGTGCGGGTTGACGGCGGCGACCGCGAGCCGGGGTGAGTCGGCGCCGAACACCTCGAGCGCGGTGAGTGCGCGACGGATCGAGCCGAGCTGGTTCTCGCGAGTCAACTGGTCGAGTGCCTTGCGGAGTGAGACGTGGCGGGTGGCGAAGAAGATGCGCAGGTGATGGGGCGTCTCGCTGATCCGGCTGCGTACGACGAACATCGTGTCTTGCTCGGTCACGCCGGTCAGCTCGCCGAGCATCTCGGTGTGCCCGAGATGCTCGCTGCCGCTCGACCAGATCGCCTCCTTGTGGATCGGCCCGGTCACGACCCCCGAGACCTGTCCCGCCATCGCGGCTCGGGTGGCGACCTCGATGGCGGTGACCGCTGCCCTGCCGGCACGCGCATCGACGGTGCCCCAGTCGGGTACGTCTGCGCCCAGCACACCCGTGTCGTACACGTCGATCACGCCGCTACCGGCCGGATCGGTATCGAAGCCGCCGACCTCGCGTACCTCTACCTCGAGACCTGCGGCGCGTACGCCGCGACGCAATGCCTCGGCATCGCCAACGGCGACACCGTGGTGCCCGGGCTCGCCGGCGTACTCGGCGAGCGTGCGAGCGGTGATCTCGGGGCCGATGCCGACCGGGTCGCCGAGGGTCACAGCGAGCACGGGGTGTTCGACGGGCATGGGGTCTCCTCCGTTGGTTCTGCTCACCAGGCGGTCTGCCTGGATTGTGCGGGATGTACGCGCCGGCGCCGGGTCGCGGCCTCGTGACGCAGGTGGTCGATGCAGGCGACGGTCGTGTCGGTATCGCCGACGAGTCCGCCCTTCGTCGCAACGGGTAGACCGGACCAGGGTCCGCCGACCAGTTCGCCGGCGACCGCGAGCGGCTCGATCTCACCCTCGACGTCGAGGCCTCGGGCGGCGAGTTCGGCGAACAGCGACGCTGTGACGTCGCCGCCGGTGGCGAAGATCCCGTCGACCGGGTGTGTCTCGAGCGCCCGCCGGACCGACCGGGCAAGGGCAACAGGGATCGCGGCGGCAGCGTGCGAGTCGACGGGGCGTACGTCGGCGTCGTCGAGCGCCGACGCGAGAAGTACGACCTGCTCGGGTCGGGCCGAGTCGAGCGCACACGTCAGTCGATCGGCGGTCGCGTCGACATCGGGTACTTGCCCGGGCTCGTCCGCCGCCGTACGTACGACCACGACGTCGCGCTCGCCGCGCAGGCGTGCGAGCTGTCGACGGGTCAGAGCGGTCGCAGATCCGGATACGGCGAGGATCGGTGCGCCGTCGGCCGAGCGGTGGAGCCCGAGCGCCTCCGCCATCGCGACCGTCGCCGGCCCCGGGTCTACCGTCACCCAGGTGACGTCGGTGACGGTCGCCGCAGCGCGGGTCACCCGCGCGATGTTGTCGGTCGTCAGGGCATCGACCACGATCACCTGCGCACCGTCGTCGACGACAGTCGTGAGCGCCTCGACCAGGCGGTCGTCCGGCCCGGTCACGGTCTCGAGTGAGACGGTTGCCACCTGGAGGCCGGCGAATCTGCCGGCGACGCCGGAGTGCCGGATCGGCGAGCGCGGGTCACTCGCCAGCTCGGTCTCCTCGAGGCGTACGCCACCGAGAAGCTGTACGCCACCGACGGTGTGGCGACCGGCATCCGGATGGGCGGGTACGCACAACGCGACGGTGCGCTGCCCGGACAGGGACGACACCTCCGCCACCACCGCCGCGGTGGTGGGGCCGACCTGACCGCGAAGAGTCGAGTCGATCCGGTTGGCCGCCAACCTACTCGGCCAGCCGCTGCGTACCGCCTGGCGTACGAGGCCGGCGGCGGTCTCGGGATCATCGTGGCGCGCGTTGGTGCTGATCACGACCGCGTCGAAGCGAGCGACGAACTCGGCCACGATCTCGGGTTGGTCGCCGGTGGCGACCGTGACCGCGCGCATGCCCGCCCTGGCCAGCGCGGCGGCCGTTGCGTTGGCTCCGGTGAGGTCGTCGGCGACGACGATGACCGGTCCGTCGGTCACAACACCCAACCGGCGATCAGTACCAGCGGGATCGAGCCGAGCCAGGCGGCCGTGGTGATACCGGACCAACCGCGCAGCGCAGCGACCCCGTCGAGGCCGGTGAATCTGGTGACAACCCAGAAGTACGAGTCGTTGAAGTAGCTGAACACCATCGAACCAGCACAGCACGCGAGGGTGGCGGCGAGCGCGGACAGGCCGAGATCGGAGACCAGGGGAGCGGTCACCGACGCCGCGGTGATCATCGCGACCGTGCCCGATCCCTGCGCGATACGGACGAGGGACGCGATCAGGAATGGCACGAGTACGCCCGGCAGGCTGAGGTCAGCGATCGCCTCGGCGAGTGCGTCGCCGACACCGCTGTCGCGCAGCACTTGTCCGAGCCCGCCGCCCGCGCCGGTGATGAGCAGGATGAGGCCCGCGGATGCCGCGGCATCGGACAACCAGCCGGACACCTGGTTCTTCGTTGTCCACCGCGGGAGCAGCACGTACACGGCGAGGATGAGGCCGATCAGTAGCGCAACGACCGGGTTGCCGATGAATGCGATCGCGGAGACGAAGGTCGAGGGCTCGTACGCCTCGTCGTCGCCGAGCACGCCCTGCGAGTTCTTCTCTATTGCGGTGGCGACGGTGTTGGCGACGATCAGCAGGATCGGAATGACCAAGGGGAGCGCGCCGAGCCAGGCGCTGACGCGGTGCGGCGGCGCACCTTTGGGAGGAGCGCCGAGAGCGGCGGCCGGATCGTCTTCGGGCGGGAGCTCACCGAGCGCGACGTCGGTCGACACGCTCGACTCGCCGGAGCTTGCATGCGCATGGCCGTACACCGCCTCGCGTACCTCCGGGAGCACTTCGTCCTCGAGTTTCGGTCCGACGATCGTCGCGTACAGGATGACGATGGGAAGCAGCAGTACCGAGAAGATCAGGCCGACCAGGATCACGCCACCGAGATCGGCACCGAGGATGCCCGCGACGCCGAGCGGGCCGGGTGTCGGGGGAACGAGGTGGTGGGTGAGCGTCATTCCGCAGCCCAGCGCGAGGGCGAGCGTGACATAGCCCTGCTTCTTGCGACGGGCGATCGACCGGGCGAGCGGGTTCATGATCACGTAGCCGGAGTCGCAGAACACCGGGATCGACACCAGGGCGCCGGTGCCGCCCATCGCCCAGGGTTCGCGGCCCTTGCCCAGCGCTGCGACGAACGCGCGCGCAAGTGCGTCCGCGGCGCCGGAGACCTCGAGGATCTTGCCGACGGCGACGCCGAGACCGATCACGATCCCGATCGAGGAGAGCGTCGCGCCGAAGCCGGCGATGATCGAGTCGACCGTGTCGATCGGCTTGCTGCCGGCGATCGATCCGGTCACGATCGCGGCGACCAGCAAGGCCACGAACGCGTCCAGCCGGGTCCACAAGACGATGCCGACGATGGTGGCGATGCCGACGATCAAAGCGGCGAGTAGTTGCAGGTCCACGGTGCCTCCGGTGACGGGTTGCGCAGCAGCATGGCAGCAAGTCATGCGTAGTGCAAGCAAAACGTTCTTCGCACTTGCTCGAAACGTGCAACTCAGTGGTGACCGTTGTTGCGATCGGTTACGCCCGGGTCGCTACCTAGTGGATCTGGGCGTAACCGCTCGCAACGGGGTGGGATCTGGGCGTAACCGATCGCAACCCGACGCATTACAGTGACCGCGTGACTGGTCAACCGACACCGCCGGTGATCCCCGGCGCGCGACACGTGCACTCGGGCAAGGTGCGAGATCTGTACGAGCTCGCCGACGGCAACCTGTTGATGGTCGCCTCCGACCGGATCTCCGCGTACGACTATGTGCTCGAGCCCGGCATCCCCGACAAGGGCGAGATCCTGACCCGGATGTCGCTGTGGTGGTTCGAGCAGGTCGCCGATCTGGTGCCCAACCATGTGACCTCGACCGATGTGCCCGAGCAGGTACGCGGGCGGGCGATCGTCTGCGAGCGGCTCGAGATGTTTCCGGTCGAATGCGTCGCGCGGGGCTATCTCACCGGCTCAGGGCTCATCGACTACGAGCGCACCGGAGCCGTCTGCGGTGTCGCGCTGCCACCCGGTCTCGGCGAGGCGAGCAGGCTGGACGAACCGATCTTCACCCCCGCGACGAAGGCCGCACTCGGCGATCACGATGAGAACGTCTCGTACGAGCATATGGTGGGCGTCGTCGGCGCCGACATCGCTGACAGACTTCGCGGCCTGACCATCGCGGTCTACCAGCGAGCCGAGCGGATCGCCCGCGAACGCGGCATCATCCTGGCCGACACCAAGTTCGAGTTCGGCGCCCGGGCCGACGGCACGATCGTCCTTGCCGACGAGGTGCTGACGCCCGACTCGTCACGGTTCTGGCCGGCCGACGACTACACACCCGGCCGTGTGCAGGACTCGTTCGACAAGCAGGTCGTACGCAACTGGCTGACGACCGAAAGCGGCTGGGACAGGCACGGCGACGTACCCCCACCGCGGCTGTCCGATGCCGTCATCGACAAGACGCGGCAGCGCTACCTCGACGCGTACGAACGTCTCACCGGCGAAACCTTCTGACCGACGAGTCAGCGAATGTTGCGGGTGGGAGACGAATCGCCTACCGCCAAGTAGAGTTCCGCGACAAGGAACCGCGCCGGCGGTGATCGAAGCCGAGGAGACGACCCTTGCTCAATCTGTCCGTGATGCTCGAAGACAGTGCCCGCAACTTCCCCGACCGAGACGCCGTCGTACTCGGCGACACCCGACTGACGTACGCGCAGGTCAACGGCGCCGCGAACCAGGTGGCAAACCTCCTGAGCTCGCGCGACATCGGCCGTGGCGACAAGGTCGCGCTCTCCTGTCCGAACCTCCCGTACTTCCCGATCGTCTACTTCGGCATCCTCAAAACCGGCGCGACCGTCGTACCCCTGAACGTGCTGCTGAAGGGGCGCGAGGTCGCGTACCACCTCGACGATTCCGACGCGAAGGCGTACTTCTGTTTCGAAGGCACGCCCGAGCTGCCGATGGCACAGGAGGGCTGGGCAGGGTTCAACGACGCCGACCGCTGCGATGACTTCTTCGTCATCACCGCAGACCCGACGGCTCCGTCGCCGATCGACGGTGCGGAGACGTTCGCAAGCGCGATCGCGAGCCAGCCGCCGGCGTACTCCACGGCGGTGACGGAGCCGACCGACACGGCGGTGATCCTCTACACCAGTGGTACGACCGGCCAGCCGAAGGGCGCCGAGCTCAGCCACACCAACATGACGATGAACGCCGCCAACCTGCCGCGGCTGTTCGACTTCCACCCCGACGGCCACGAGACGTACCTCTGCGCGCTCCCGTTGTTCCACTCCTTCGGGCAGACCGTGATCATGAACTCCGGCTTCTCCCTCGGCGGCACTCTCGTGATGCTGCCGAGATTCGATGCGAAGGCTGCGCTCGGCCTGATGCTCAAGGAGAACATCACGTTCTTCGCCGGCGTACCGACGATGTACTGGGGTCTCCTCGGGGCGCTCGATGACTCGGTCGACGTCGACAAGATCGCCGCGAACCTTCGGCGGTCGGTCTCCGGCGGATCCTCGCTCCCGGTCGAGATCATCCGAGACTTCAAGGAGCGTTTCCATCTGCAGATCCAGGAGGGATACGGGCTGTCCGAGACGTCGCCGGTGGCGACGTTCGCGCCGCTCGGACAAGAGCCGCGGCCGGGCTCGATCGGTACGCCGCTGTGGGGCGTCGAATGCAAGCTGGTCGACGGCGACTGGAATGAAGTCGAGGGCGAGGATGCCATCGGCGAGATCGCCATGCGGGGCTACAACATCATGAAGGGCTACTACAAGCGTCCGAAGGAGACCGAAGCGGTCATGCGCGACGGGTGGTTCCGCAGCGGCGATCTCGGTAGGCGTGACTCCGACGGTTTCTACTACATCGTCGACCGCGCGAAGGACATGATCATCCGCGGCGGCTTCAACGTGTATCCGCGCGAGATCGAAGAGGTGCTGATGACGCACCCCGACGTCTCCCTGGTCGCGGTCGTCGGGGTGCCGCACGAGTCGCATGGTGAGGAGGTCAAGGCGTTCGTGATCCGCAACGAAGGCGCGGCTGTCACCGAAGACGCCCTCGTCGAGTGGGCGAGGGAGCAGATGGCGTCCTACAAGTACCCCCGCATCGTGGAGTTCCGCGCGGAGCTCCCCATGACGAGCACCGGCAAGATCCTCAAACGCGAGCTGACCTAGGAGCGCTCGGTCTCGTACACGTACAGCTCGGTACCGGCCGCGTCCTCGCCGTCGTCGGGCGCGGCGAACATCCGCAACCCGTCACGCGTCGTCTCGACTGCGACCGGGTTGCGAGTCATCACATGGCCGGCCGAGGAGAACTGCTGGAACGGCACCTCGTGCAGCATTGAGCCACTACGCAGGTCGAGCAAGGCAAGACCACCGAGCTCGTACGAACCTCCGTCGGCTGTCGGCAGTCCGGTGACGCCGGTGCACAGCTGCTTGCGGAACGCCACGTACGCGCAGTCCTGGTAGTCGAGCATGTGGTCGCGATTCGGCGCCCGGTCGAGCTGGCGGCCGTGCGGTGTCCAGCTGTACATCGTTCGTGAGCCCCAGCTGACACCGTGCACACGGCCACTAACCTGATCGCGAACCACACCGCCGATGTGGTCGTTCGCCTCGAAGGCCCGATCTACGTCGAGCGTCTCAGGGTCGACGCGGTAGACGGTCGCGGCACTGTCGGGCCGGTATTCGGCGACCGGGACCCACACATCTCGACCGTCGTAGTCGATCCCGCCCGGGTGGTACGAGTCGCCGGCGCCCAGTTCGATGTCGTCCAACAGCTCACCGTCACGGTTCAGGACGAACAGGTGTCCGACGCCCTTCCCCGGGCTGCGGTCGTACCCGTCGATCGGCTCCGGGTAGCGCTGCGGAGCCTCGATGACCTCCACCGACGAGATGAAGATGCGATCGCCGACCAGCGCCATGCCCTGTGGGTGGTACGTATCGAAGTCGAGCGAGATGCGGTCGACCTGCGTCCACGTGGTGTCACGGGTCAACGAGGCCACGCGGTCGGCGAGCGGCTCACGGTCGTGGGACGGGGAGGCGGCTGCCCCGCTCGATGCCAATAGGCAGGCGGCGGCCACGGTGATGGCGAGGGTGCGCATGGTGCTCCTTGGGTCGGTTGCGAGCCATCGTGGCGGATGCGGCTGGCGATCACATGAACGCCGGTCGGACAGTCGGCAAGCGACGTCATAGACTGCCGGAGTACTCATCTCGTGATCGTTTGGAGCAGTCCAGTGGCTCGTGTCGTCGTCGACGTCATGCTCAAGCCCGAGATCCTCGACCCGCAGGGCAAGGCCGTACACGGTGCGCTCGACCGGCTCGGGTTCGACCTGGTGACCGATGTACGCCAAGGCAAGCGGTTCGAGCTCGAGATCGAAGGCGAGGTCGATGATGCCAAGCTCGCCGAGCTCAACAAGGTCGCCGAGACCCTGCTGTCCAACCCGGTGATCGAGGACTACGCCGTGACGGTGGCGCAGTGAAGGTCGGAGTCGTCACCTTCCCCGGGTCGCTCGACGACGTCGACGCGGCCCGCGCGGTGCGTCTTGCCGGCGCGGAGTCGGTTGCGCTCTGGCATGGCGACAAGGAGCTGTCCGGGGTCGACGCGGTCGTTCTTCCGGGCGGCTTCTCGTACGGCGATTACCTGCGCTGCGGCGCCATTGCGCGGTTCGCCCCCGTGATGGAGTCGATCGTGGCGGCCGCGAACGCCGGTATGCCGGTGCTCGGAATCTGCAACGGGTTCCAGATCCTGTGCGAGGCGCATCTGCTGCCGGGAGCGCTCGTCCGCAACGACCATCAGCGGTTCGTCTGTCGTGACCAGCTGCTGCGCATCGAGAACGCCGACACCGCCTGGACCTCCGCGTACGACGGCGACCAGGAGATCGTCGTACCGCTGAAGAACGGCGAGGGCGGGTTCGTCGTCGACGAGCAGACTCTCGACGCGCTGGAGGCCGACGGACGGGTCGTGGCCAGGTACGTCGGCCTGAACCCCAACGGTTCGATGCGTGACATCGCCGGCATCACCAATGAGCGCGGCAACGTCGTCGGGCTGATGCCCCACCCCGAGCATGCGGTCGACGCGTTGTTCGGCTCCGGACTCGACGGGCGCGGCTTCTTCGAATCGGTCCTGGAGTCGGCCGCGCAACCTGCCTGAGCGCCGACCACGCTCGCCACCTGCGACTCTGTCGGGTGGCATCATGGGCGTGGCCCGCAGGGAAGGAGCCGCATGTCAGACGCGCAGTCGCAGAGTTCGGTCGCGGATGCGACGGAGCGCAGCCGCTTCGAGATAACCGTCGACGGAAGCGTCGCCGGCTTCGCCGAGTATCGCCTCGATGGAGACGTGATCACGTTCACCCACACCGAGGTCGCCGACGAGTACGCCGGTCAGGGCCTGGCAGGAGCGCTCGTACGCGCCGCGCTCGACGACGTACGTACTCGCGGCCTGTCCGTACGCGCGCAGTGCCCGTACGTCGCCGCCTACATCAAGCGGCACCCCGAGTACGCCGACCTGCTGGCCTGAGCGCGTGTACGTCGTCCGCTCGGCGGTGCTCGCCTGCGCCCTGGTCGCGTCCGTCGGTGGATGCGGTGCGGATGACGCCTCGCCGCAGCGGGTCTCGTACACAGCAGAGATCTCGAGTCCGCCAAAGGCGGGCACGGCCAAGGATGAACGGGTGTCCTTGAGCACCGAGACCTGCCCGGATTCCGACGGCGGAACACTCGTGGGGGTCGTGCCGGATGGTTGGCAGGTCGACTCCAGCGGAGCGGACTACTGCTCCTGGTCCCGCGGCACCTCGAACCTGACCTTCGAATACGGCGCCATCGACGGTGACCCGTACAAATGGCTCCTACTGCAGAGCAACACGGCGCAGATCGATGGCTCGATCCCCGGTTATGAGCTCATCCGGCAGACCAGCGACGCCGGCGGCGGACCGCTGTGGCACTACCAGTACGCGGTCGCCCGGGTCGACGGCAGCGTCTATGTCGACTCGCTCCATCTGTTCCGAGGCGAATGGCACGTGACGTACGAGGCGGATTCCGGCGACTACAACACCTACGTGGAGCGGGAGTTGACCCAGGCGCTGGACGCAACGGACTGAAATCTCGGGCTCGCGGAAATCACTCGGCGAAACACCAGATATGGGTAGTTGCATCGCTGTGGTTTCCATATATGGTGATCAAGCAGCTGGTTCGACCGGTCCCCCAGATCGGTCGTCGTAAGAGGGAACCCGGTGTGAATCCGGGACTGCCCCGCAGCGGTGAACGGGAACGACCGTCGTCAAGGCACTGGGTGCGCACCCGGGAAGCGACGACCAGTAGGCGCGCTGGACGCAGCGCTGGCCCGTGAGTCCGAAGACCTGCCAGCGCACCGCGCGTACGACATGCGCGGTGGTCCGCGGCCGCGTGGGACGGCCAGGGGACTCGGGTCATGCCGTGCCCTCCCGACCCCATGCGCCGCGGGTTGCGCAGATAGCGACCGAGGGGTTCGAACATGGCTACCACCGACATCACCGTCGTCAAGCGCGACGGCTCCAAAGTGCCGTACGACGGCTACGAGATCGCCGCTTCGATCGAGGAGGCGAGCACCGGCCTGGACGACGCGGTCGCCCGAGCGACGCAGATTCAGTCCGAGCTGGAGATCGTGTTGTTCGACGGCATGACCAGCGAACAGCTGGACGAGGCCGTCATCTCCGTGGCGCTGCAGAACGTCAAGGACGATCCGGCCTTCGACACTGTTGCCGCGGGACTGCTGACGAAGCTGCTGTACAAGCGCGCGTTCGGTGAGGGCAGTACGCATCTGGAGACGCGGAGCTTCCCGGGCCCCGCGTTCGTGGCGTACGTAGGGCGCGGGGTCGAGCTCGGACTGCTCGACACCCGACTCACGCAGCTGTTCGATCTCGAACGGCTCGGCGCGGCCATCGACCCCGCGCGCGACGACCTGCTGCGCTATATCGGAGTGCAGACGATGCGCAACCGGTACATGATCACGTCGCCCGACGGTACGCCGCTCGAGGTGCCGCAATTCTTCTGGATGCGAGTCGCCATGGGGCTGTCGCTGAACGAGGAGGATCCCACTGCCATCGCCTTGGCTCTGTACGACAAGCTCTCGCGGCTGGAGTACGTCGCAGCGGGTTCGACCCTCGTCAACGCAGGCACGTCGTACGCCCAGCTGTCGAACTGCTTCGTGATGCAGATGGAAGACGACATCGAGCACATCGCGAAGTCGATGCGCGACGTCATGTGGATCACCAAGGGCACCGGCGGGATCGGCTTGTCGGTCACCAAGCTGCGCAGCGAGGGCTCGCCGATCCGCAGTAACAACACGAAGTCGACGGGTCCCATCCCGTTCATGCACACGATCGACTCGACGCTGCGGGCCGTCTCGCGCGGCGGCAAGAAGTTCGGCGCGCTCTGCTTCTACCTGGAGAACTGGCATCTCGACTTCGACCAGTTCCTCGATCTGCGGCAGAACTCCGGAGACCCGTATCGGCGTACGCGTACGGCCAACACCGCGGTGTGGATCTCCGACGAGTTCATGAAGCGGGTGGCCGCCGATGACGACTGGTACCTCTTCGACCCGCTCGAGGTGCCGGATCTGCCTGAGCTCTACGGAGCCGCGTTCTCCAATCGTTACGCCGAGTACGTCGCACTGGCCGAGGCGGGTGAGCTGCGGGCGTACCGCAAGGTCCGCGCACGCGAGCAGTACCGCGCGATGCTGGTGTCGTTGCAGACGACATCGCATCCGTGGCTGACCTGGAAAGACACGATCAACACGCGAGCGCTCAACGACAACACCGGCACGATCCACCTGTCCAACCTGTGCACGGAGATCTGCCTCCCGCAGGACCGCGACAACACCGCCGTGTGCAACCTCGCATCGGTCAACCTGTCGCGGCACCTCGTCGGCGAGCGAGGGGACCTGCGCATCGACTGGGACCGCCTCGCCGAGTCGACTCGCCTGGCAGTACGCCAGCTCGACAACCTCGTGGACATCACGCTCTCGTCGGTTCCGGAGTCGGAGCACTCGAACGATCTCAACCGCGCGGTCGGTCTCGGTGTCATGGGTTTCACCGACATCGTCGAGCGGCTCGGGTACGGGTACGAGAGCGAGCGGGCGTACGAGCTG
Organism: Nocardioidaceae bacterium SCSIO 66511; assembly: GCA_023100825.1. Classification (NCBI taxonomy): domain Bacteria; kingdom Bacillati; phylum Actinomycetota; class Actinomycetes; order Propionibacteriales; family Nocardioidaceae; species Nocardioidaceae bacterium SCSIO 66511. The sequence goes on from CP095846.1 coordinate 663,498, forward strand.
ATCGACCGGCTGATGGAGTTCATCAGCTGGCATGCGATCGACGCGAGCGCCGATCTGGCCCGCGAGCGCGGCGCGTACGCGAACTTCGAAGGCTCGGGTTGGAGCCGAGGGATTGTCCCGGTCGACACCCTGGACCGCCTCGCGGCAGACCGCGGTGCGCCCGTCGAGGTCGACCGCAGCACCCGCCTGGACTGGGAGTCGCTGCGCCGCAAGGTACGCGGAGGAATGCGCAACGCGACCCTGATGGCGATCGCACCGACCGCGTCGATCGGTCTGGTCGCCGGGACAACGCCGGGGCTCGATCCGCAGTTCAGCCAGATCTTCAGCCGGTCGACGTCGTCGGGGAAGTTCCTCGAGGTCAACCGCAACCTGGTCGCCGATCTGCGCGAGCGCGGGTTGTGGGAGCAGGTACGCGAGGATCTGCTGCGCGCACAGGGCGATCTGTCGAAGCTCGAGTCCGTGCCGGACGATTTACAGCGCATCTACCGGACTTCGTTCCAGCTGTCGCCGTACGCGTTCCTCGAGGTGGCGGCGCGGGCGCAGAAGTGGATCGACCAGGCGATCAGCCGCAACATCTACCTGGCCGATCGTGATGTGGACGGCATGGTCGACCTGTACGAGGCGGCATGGAAGCGCGGCGTGAAGACGACGTACTACCTGCACATGATGCCGCGGCACACCGCCGAGCAGAGCACAGTGAAGGTCAACAAGGCCGAGCAGCTCACTCCGGCCGGTGCCGGTCAACGCCGTGGTTTCGGGTTCGCGGCGGCCGCGTCGACGCCGGACGTACCGGAAGTGGTGCCGCCCGAGACGGTCCCGGTCGCGACCGTCGATGACCACACCTGCCCGATCGATCCGCAAGAGCGCCTGCAGTGCGACTCCTGCCAGTGAACTGACCAGAACCACCCAACCCCCACCCCGCTGGGCCGCACGTTTCGGCCCCATTTCGGCGAAATTTGGGGCCGAAACGTGCGGGCCAGCGGGCGTGGGCGACGTGAGGAGAGAACTTTGAGTACGAACGGAATTCTCGGGACCGGCATCGGCGAAGGCCTGCTGCTCAAACCGGTGACGTACGAATGGGCGTACGACCTCTACAACCAGGCCGTTGCGAACACCTGGTTCCCCAACGAGGTGCAGCTGGGCGAGGACCTCGGCGACTTCGCCACCATGAACGACGAGGAACGCCATGCGCTGACCTTCCTGATGAGCTACTTCAACCCGAACGAGCTGCTGGTCAACAAGGCGCTCGCGTTCGGCGTCTATCCGTACGTCAACTCGGCCGAATGCCACCTGTACCTCGCCAAGCAGATGTGGGAAGAAGCCAACCACTGTATGGCGTTCGAGTACGTTCTCGAGACGTTCCCCATCGACCGCGAGCAGGCGTACGAGTCGCATCTGAGCGTGCCGTCGATGGCGGCCAAGGAGGAGTTCGAGATCCGCTTCATCAAGCGGATGACCGAGCAGACGCTCGACATCACCACCACAGAGGGCAAGCGCGACTTCGTACGCAACCTCGTTGCATACAACGTGATTCTCGAAGGCATCTGGTTCTACTCGGGCTTCATGGTGGCACTGTCGTTTCGGCAGCGGAACCTCCTGCGCAACTTCGGCTCCCTGATCGAGTGGATCGTGCGTGACGAGAGCCTGCATCTGAAGTTCGGACTCAACCTGATCCTCACCGTGCTCGAGGAGAACCCCGATCTGCAGACTCCGGAGTTCGCCGCGGAGATTCGCCAGCTCATCCTCGACGGCGTCGCGATGGAGGAGCGTTACAACCGCGATCTGCTGCCCAAGGGGATCCTCGGGCTCAACGCCGACTACATCAACACCTACGTGCGATACCTCGCCGACCGTCGTCTCGAGGAGCTCGGGTTCGAGCCGGCGTACGGCGTTGCGAACCCGGCGAAGTGGATGGCGACCGCCAACGACACGTTGCAGCTCGTCAACTTCTTCGAGTCGACCAACACCAGTTACGAGGTGAACGCTCAGGCCTGAGCTCGTCCCGCGGGTCGGGCTCGGCATTGCTCCCGGTTCGGCAACGTGTTAGAACGTGCGCCAACTACTGGCGCACGTTCTGATGCGTGCTCCCTGCGGGTACGTATGGCCCGCGGCCGCCGAGTGAAGGAGAGCCGCCATGTCACCCGATCAACTGACCCGCCGCCGCCTGCTCACCACTGCCGCCGGAGCGACCGCGGCGGCGCTCGTACCTGGAGTCGCCAGTGCGTCGCGTACGTCGGATCAGGCGCCCGCAGACCTCGTACTACACGGCGGCAACGTGTGGCCGGGCATGCGCGCCGGCCGGGTGCATGGCCCCGCGCTGCCCTGGTGCGACGCCGTAGCAGTACGCGGACAGCGGATCGTTGCTGTCGGACGCGACGCCGAGGTGCTGACCTGGGCCGGTAGGCGCACCCGCGTCGTCGACCTGGCCGGGCGCTTCGTCATGCCCGGGTTCCGTGATCAGCACACGCATCTGCTCGGCATGGCCTTCGCGGGCACGTCCGCAGAGGGCTACCGCCCGGCGTTCAACTGCTACGACCCACAGGCGGCGTTCGAGGGGCGCCGTCGCACCGGGCAGGGGCACGTACATCTGCATGAGCAGGGCAAGTCGCCGATGGATCAGTTCGGCGACGGTGAGGTCACCGACGAGCTCAAACAGAATCTGCTGACGATGCAGGACGAGCTCGCCAAACAAGGCATCACCACGGTCGTGGAGGCGGGGATGCGCGACTTCTCGTTGTGGCGCGCGCTGATGGAGCTCGCCGAGGAGGACCGCCTCAAGGTGCGGTTCCTCGTCCGGGTCGCCTTCGGCGGCATGGAGCTGGCGGCCGAGCGTGGCCTACACACCGGCGTCGGCAACGAGTGGGTCAAGATCCTCGGCGTCAAGAACTACGCCGACGGCTGGCTCGGCCCGCGTACGTCGGCGCTGCGTGAGCCGTACTCCGACGACCCGTACGGCTTTCCTCCCGAAGGGATCCTGTTCCTCGACCAGGATCGCGCCGACCGCGACATCGCCCGTGCCCGCGAGCTCGGGTTCAACGTCACCGCGCATGCCATCGGAGACCGGGGCGTCGAGACCGCGCTCACCGCGTACGAGCGCGCGGGCGTCACTCCGGCCGACCGCTGGGCGCTGGAGCACGTGCAGGTCGTCGGTGACGACCTGGTCGACCGGATGGCCGCCGATGGTGTGATCGCGAGCTATCAGCTGAGCTTCGCCACGACCGATGCCCGCTTCGCCCAGGACGCGCTCGGTAAGCCAAGGCTCCGCGAGACGGCCTATCGCTGGGCGACCATGCAGCGCAGGGGCGTACGACTGGCGGGCGGCTCCGACGTCGATGTTGAGGTCGTGGATCCGCTGTGGGGTCTGCAGCGGGCCGTGACCAGGCAGGACTTCGACGGCTTCCCGCGGGGTGGCTTCCGCCGTAGCGAGGCGCTCGGCCTGCGCGACACCCTTCGTACGCTCACCTCCGACGCGGCGTACGCGAGCCTCGAGGACCACGAGCGCGGCACCATCGAGGTGGGCAACTACGCCGACCTCGTCGTACTGCGCGAGAACCTCCTTCGCATCCCGCATGATCGGATCGCGTTCTCCACCAGGGAGATGACGATCACGAACGGCAGGATCGCCTCGGAGGAGTCGGTTACGTACCCGCCGGACAAGGCCGCGACGTGCGACCCGTACCCGGATGAGTAGTTCGGCAGGTACGAAGTCGAGCCGCGACGTACGCTCGGCTGGACGATCAGGAGACGACCGATGAAACTGCTCACCGCGACGGCACCGCGGTCGCTCGCCGGAGACGGTTCGGTGCGTACGCCGGTGCGAGTCGGCCTTGTCCAGCACCGCTGGCGCGACGACGCGAGCGCACTGGGCCGTACGCTCGCCGATGCGGTCGCGCAGGCCGCCGACGCGGGAGCGACCGCGGTCTTTCTGCCCGAGCTGACGCTTTCGAAGTACCCCGCGGACACGCGCGCAACCGGCCGCCCGGTCGAGCGGGCCGAGCCGCTGGAGGGCGGCCCGACGTACGAGCTCGCCGCCACTGCCGCAGCTCGCAACGACGTGGTGGTCCACGCGTCGCTGTACGAGCGAGTCGACGGCGACGACGGACGCGGCTTCAACACAGCGATCATGGTCGCACCGAACGGCGAACTGCTTGCACGTACGCGCAAGCTGCACATTCCGGTCACCGAGGGCTACTACGAAGACACCTACTTCCGCCCCGGTCCACCGGACGACGCCTATCCCGTCTACGAGTCGCCGCAGCTGCCCGGCGCCGCGATCGGACTGCCGACGTGCTGGGACGAATGGTTTCCGGAGGTCGCGCGGTCGTACGCGCTCGGCGGGGCCAACCTGCTCGTCTACCCGACGGCGATCGGGTCCGAGCCGGGCTTCCCGGACTTCGACACGCAGCCGTTGTGGCAACAGGTGATCGTGGCGAACGGCATCACCAACGGCACGTTCATGGTCGTACCGAACCGTACGGGTGACGAGGGTGCGCTGACGTTCTACGGTTCGTCGTTCATCTCCGACCCGTACGGACGCGTGCTCGTGCAGGCGCCGCGCGACGAGGAGGCGGTCCTCGTCGCCGACCTCGATCTCGGCCAGCGTGCCGACTGGCTCACGTTGTTCCCTTTCCTCGCCACGAGGCGCCCGGACACGTACGCCCGACTCGCCGCCCCCGTCGAAGCCGACCATCCGCAGGGCAGGCGAACGTGAGTTGGCGGATGCCGAGCGAGACCGCCGAACAGGAACGGATCTGGATGGCGTTCCCGCCGGCCGGCTACACCCTCGGCGACACACCGGCCGACGCGGACGAGGCGCGGTCGACGTGGGCTGCAGTCGCGCACGCGGTGTTGCGGTTCGCGCCGGTGTCGATGGTGATCAACCCGACCGACCGGGAGGTGGCGCGTACGTACCTCTCCGGTGAGATCGAGCTGGTCGAGGCGCCGCTCGACGACGCTTGGATGCGCGATATCGGCCCTACTTTCGTGACCGATGACGAAGGCGGGCTCGGCGCGGTCGACTGGGTGTTCAACGGCTGGGGTCAGCAGGACTGGGCCACCTGGGACAACGACGCTCGGATAGGAGCGTTCGTCGCGGAGCGTGCGGGTGCGACCCGCATCCCGTCGTCGTTGGTCAACGAGGGCGGCGGCATCCATGTCGATGGGCAGGGCACGGTGCTCGTCACCGAGACGGTGCAGCTCGACCCGTACCGCAACCCCGGCCTGTCCGAATCCGATGTCGACGCGGAGCTGCGGCGTACGCTCGGCGCGAGCAAGGTCGTCTGGCTGCCCTGCGGGCTCACTCGCGACTCGCAGCGCTACGGCACTCGCGGACACGTCGATATCGTCGCGACCATCCCGTCGCCCGGTGTGCTTCTCCTGCACACGCAGCCGGATCCCGAACACCCAGACCATGCCGTGTGCAGGGAGCTGACCGATCTGCTCGGTGCGGCGACCGATGCCGCGGGAGATCCGTTCGACATCGTGCCGCTCGCCGCACCGGAGACGTTGCGCGACGCTGACGGCTGGGTCGACTACAGCTACGTCAACCATCTGGTCGTCAACGGCGGTGTGGTGGCGTGCACGTTCGACGATCCGCGCGACGCTGAGGCGGCGGACGTACTCGCCGCTGCGTACCCAGGCCACGAGGTCGTGGGTGTCGATGCGAGACCGCTGTTCGCGCGCGGTGGCGGGATCCACTGCATAACGCAGCAACAGCCACGCGTTTCTCGGCGGGCATAGTCGCCGTAGGTGCACTAGCGTCTACTGCGTGAGCGAGCCCGATGGTCAGTCACCGCTGGGACTTCCGCGTGGTCTGCTCATCCTGTTGGGCACCGGTTCGGCGTTCCTCGTGGTCTTCGGGCTGCGCGCGGCATCGGACGTCATCGGCCCGATCTTTCTCGCGCTCGTACTCGTCGTCGCGGTGCATCCGGTACGCGGGTGGTGTGAGCGTCGGGGTCTGCCGCGGTGGGTGGCGACGTTGGCCGCGATCATCGCGGTGTACGCCATCTTGCTTGCGATGGTCCTTTCGCTGGTTGTCGCCGGCGCGCGATTCGCATCGCTGCTGACCCATTACGAACCCCAGTTCGCAGAGCTGGTCCGCGACGTACGCGACCTGCTCGATCGCGCCGGTGTCGGCGATGACCAGATCCGTGCGATGACGAGTGAGTTCGACCTCGGCAAGGTCGCGGGCGTCGCCGCCGACATTCTCGGCGGTCTCGCAGGGGTACTGAGCAACATCTTCTTCATCGTCGTGCTGTTGTTCTTCATGGTCTTCGACGCGACGCAGTTCCCGAGTGCACTCGGGAAGGTGCCGGAAGCGCGCCGCTCGGTCGTCGAGGCATTCCACAGCTTCGCGGTCGGAACGCGCCAGTACCTCCTGGTCGCGACTGCGTTCGGCGCGATCGTGGCGTTGTTCGATGTCGCTGCGCTGTACGCGCTCGACATCCCGGATCCCTGGCTGTGGGGGCTGTTGGCGTTCATCACGAACTACATCCCGAACATCGGGTTCGTCATCGGACTCGTACCACCCATGATCATCGCGATCGTCGACGAGGGGGTCGGCACAGCGATCGCGGTCGTGGTCGTGTACTGCCTGCTCAACGTCGTGATCCAGACGGTGATTCAGCCGCGGGTGGTGGGCAACACGGTAGGACTGTCCGGAACGCTCACCTTCCTGTCGCTGATCGTGTGGGCGTGGATCCTCGGCGCGGTCGGTGCGCTGTTCGCCGTTCCGTTGACGTTGTTCGTCAAGGCGTTGCTGATCGACGTCGACCCGCGTACCCGGTGGGTGGGGCCACTGCTCGCCGGTCCGTCGGCAGACGCGTTCGACGACAGCGCCGAGGTTGCGCCGGCCGGAGAAGCGCCACCCGAAACGGTCACGTCCGATACGCAAACCACCGATCGACCCCGGACCGACGAGGAGTGAACGGCCATGTACGACAGCCAGCCGGGCTACCCAGGGCGGCGCGATACTCCGCAGGTCGACGCGGGGAGGCTGTGGGCAGGCGGGGTCGCGACGGCCTTCATCGCTGCGCTGATCGCGATCGTGGGTGACCTGATCGCTCGGGGTGTACTCGACATTCCGGTGCTGGCGCCGGAGTCGCACGGCACCTGGCACACCGCGTCGCTCCTGCCGTACGCGATCGCCGCCGCCGGAGGTGCGCTGCTCGCGACCGGACTGATGCACGCGTTGGCGCTCACGACCCCGCGACCGACGATGTTCTTCGGCTGGATCCTGTTCCTGGTCGGAGTCGTGGTGGCGGTTTGGCCGTTCACGACCGGCGCCGATCTCGACGCGAAAATCGCCACCGCAATACTGGACGTCATCATCGTCCTCGCGATCTGGTCGCTGGTCGACGGGACCGCGCGTCGCACCGTACGCCTGCCCGGGCGTTGAACCGATCGCACATACTGGTGTGGTGACGGAGACGACGACACGCACGCACCGCAAGGGCACCGCAGCGATGAAGCGGGTCAGCGGCGGCACACTCCTGCAGGGCAGCGAAGACTTCTATCCCGAGGAGCAACCGGTACGCGAGGTGGAGGTCGCCGCGATCTGGGTCGACGAGCATCCGGTGACGAACGCGGAGTTCCGCCGGTTCGTCAAGGACACCGGGCACGTCACGATCGCCGAGCGCGACCCCGATCCGGCCGACTTCCCCGATGCGAAGCCGGAGCAGTTGGTCGCGGGGTCGCTGGTCTTCACTGCGACGGAGGGCCCCGTACCTCTCGACAACTGGCATCAGTGGTGGCGCTGGCAGCCCGGCGCCGACTGGCGGCACCCCGAAGGCCCGGAGTCGACTCTGCACGGCCGCGATAAGCACCCCGTCGTACACATTGCGTACGAGGACGCCAAGACGTACGCCGCCTGGGCGGGTAAGCGCCTGGCCACCGAGAGCGAATGGGAATGGGCGGCGCGTGGCGGCCTCGTCGGCAAGTCGTACGTGTGGGGCGATGAGTTCATGCCCAAGAACCGCGTCATGGCCAACACCTGGCACGGAGAGTTCCCGTGGCGCAACGACCGCGCGGGCAAGCATGCGTTGACCAGCCCGATCGGGTCGTACCCGCCGAACGGGTACGGGCTGTTCGACATGGCCGGCAACGTGTGGGAGTGGACCGACTCCCCGTGGACGTTCTCGCATGCCGACGAGCACGTGGTCGAGTCGTCCTCGTGCTGTGCACCGTCGCATCTTGCCGACGAGTCGAACCGGATGGTCTCCAAGGGCGGTTCCCACCTGTGCGCCCCTTCGTACTGTCATCGTTACCGACCGGCGGCGCGGCAGGGCCATGCGATCAAGAGCAGCACCAGCCACCTCGGATTCCGCTGCGTGGTCAGCGCAGACTGACGCGTAGGCCCGCTCAGCCCACGGAGTTAGCGCGGCCCGGCGTGTTGCCGAGGTTTCGCCGGTAGACGTCGATGAACGCGCTCGGCGTTGACCACCCACACGCGTACGCAACCTCCGTCACCGAGCTCCCCTCCGCAAGGCGGCGTACCGCATGAGCGAGCCGTGCCTGCGTACGCCATTGCGGATAGCTCATCGTCAGCTCGGTGCGGAACATTCGGCTCAGCGTCCGTGCGCTCACGCCGATCTGCGCTGCGAGCTGGTCCAGCGGCCAGGCCGTCGCCAGGTCGGCCTCGACGATCTCGCAGGCGTCGTACAGCAGCTCATCCTTCGGCCGGGGGACGTGCAGCGAACCGAGTGTCGCGTTGCGCAGCTGATCATGGGCCACTGAGCGTACGCGGTCGAGCTCCGCGTCGGTGAGCGCGCCGTCGGCGAGGGTGACGAACAGTTCGCGCAACAGGGGCGGTACGAGCAGGACGGCCGGTGCGTTCGGGTCGAGCGGTGGGTCGGTGGTTGCGAAGCCGACCGTATGCGAGCGGCTCGCGCCGTGGAAGTGGTGCGCGTGCCACTGGCCGGCGGGCACCCACACGGCTCGTTGCGGTGAGGCGATCCAAGCACCCCGCTCGGTCGTCACCTCGACCACTCCGGCACTCGCGTACATGATCTGGTGCTCGTCGTGGAAATGCCGGTCGATCCGCTCGCCCGGTCGGTGGTCGAGGGTGCGCGTGGTTGCGCGGGTGTTGTGGCGGATTTTCGACATTTGTTGGCAGGCTATCGGAAGCCTGGGGGAGCGGTCGATTCGTACGGTTGTTGCCGGCCGACGAACGGGGGCGAAATGACGACGAAGACAGCGTCGGTATGGCAGCGGGTCCGGATCTGGGCAACGGCGCATGCGGTCGACGACTTCTACCAGGGTCTTGTGCCGGCGATGATTCCGTTCTTCATTCTCGAACGGAACTACACCTACGTCGCGGCGTCTGCACTCGCGATGGCGGCGACGCTCGGTAGCTCGCTTCCGCAGCCGTTCCTCGGTGTGGCGGCAGACCGCCGCAATGCCTCGTGGATGGCGCCGATCGGGTTGGCGATCGCCGGCGCCGCGGCCGGACTGTCCGGTGCAATACCTGCCTACGCCGTCGTGTGGGTGCTGCTGCTCGCGTCGGGGATCGGCGCCGCGATGTTCCACCCCGCGGCGGGTAAGGAAGTACGCGCCGAAGCCGGTGACAGCGCGACGGCGATGAGCCTGTTCGCGGCCGGCGGCAGCGTCGGCTTCTTCCTGGCGCCGGTCTTGTGCGTGGTGCCGGTCGTCGCCGTTGCGTTCGCTGCGTTCCTACCGGCCCCGGCCAGAGATCGCGCACTTGTCAGCTAGCCGGCAGCGACGAGCGAGACGGCAACTGCCGCGAAGATGAGACCGATCGCCTGCACGCGATGGATCCGTTCACGTAGTACGACGGCCGCCAGCGCGACGGTCATCGCAGGGTAGAGCGTGGTGATGACGGCTACCAGGGTCAGTAGCCCGATGTGCGTCGCGTACACGAACGATCCGAGCGCGAGCATCAGCAGCGGACCCATGATCAGTCCGCGGAGCTCCGCTCGGTCGCGGGGGACCCATGCCTCGCGGAACGCGAGTGCGGTGACGACGACGGCCACAACCGATGCGAGTTGGCTCAGCGCCAGCGGGTAGAGCCCGGCGTCCTCGTCGATCTGACCGAGCATGGCGAACAGCGCGCCGAATCCGAGCCCCGCGACGATCCCGTCGAGGAGTCCCGAGTCGCGAGACGTCGTGTCCGCCGACTCGCGCACCTGTGAGATGAGGTAGATCGCGGGCATTGCCGCGACGATGCCGACCCATGCGAGCAGCGACGGTCGCTCGCCGGTGAGGAGCCCGACGGCGACCGGGACCAGCGCCGCGCCGAGCGCGGAGATCGGCGCCACGACGCTCATGCGTCCGCGAGACAGACCCCGGTACAGGAACGCCGCCCCGATACCGTTGCCGAATCCGGCGGCCGCGCCCCAGGCCCAGTCGCCGGTTGTGACCGTGCCGCCGATGACCGCTGCCAGGCAGCCGACACAGACCGCCGCGGACGCCTGCCCGGCGACTGCGACGGGCCACGGCGACGCGCGCCGCGAGAACAGTCCGCCGAGGAAGTCCGACAGACCGTACGCGCCGGCCGCGAACAGTGCGAGAACGACTGCCACGAGCTCCTCCTACGTCACGTCGCGGCGACGAGCGAGACCGCGACCGCTGCGAGTGCCAGCCCGATGCCTTGTGCGCGGTGGATGTGCTCGCGGAGCAGGACGGTGGCGAGTACGACGGTGAGCGCAGGATATAGCGCGGCCACGACGGACACGATGGTGAGCATGCCGCTGTGCGTCGCGTACAAGAATGCTCCGGTCGCGGCGGCACCGAGCGGACCCATCGTCAAGGCGCGCCAGGCGTACCGGTCGCGTGGCACCCAGTCCTGGCGGAGGCAGGCTGCGACTGCGATCACGGCGAACACAGACGTCAATTGGGTGAGCGCGAGCGGATAGAGCTCGGCTGCGCTGCCGACCTGTCCCAGCAAAGCGAACATCGACCCGAATCCCAGCCCGGCGAGTACCCCGTCGGCGATGCCCAGGTCATGCGGGCTCGGACCTTCGTCGGGATCGTTCGGTGCAGCGGCCGGGCCGTCCACCCGAGAGATGAGATAGATCGCCGGCAGCGCGAAGGCGATGCCGAGCCACGCGAGTGCGGTCGGGCGTTCGCCCGTGACGAGTCCGGCCACGATCGGCACGATCGCTGAGCCGAGCGCCGATACGGGTGCGACGACGCTCATCCGGCCCGCGGCGAATCCGCGGTAGAGGAACGCCGTGCCGACCCCGCCGCCGAGCCCGGCGGCCGCTCCCCACAGCCAGTCGGCCGGTGCGACGGTACCGCCGACCAATACCGCCAGCGCCGCCGCGCAGATCGTCGACGAGACCTGGCCGACGACGGAGATCGGCCAAGGCGAGGTCCGGCGCGAGAAGATGCCGCCCAGGAAATCCGACAGCCCGTACGCCAGAGCCGATACGAGTGCTAGTACGACGGCCACCAGCGGAGACTAGTCGGGGCCGTTCGGTTCCAGCTACTTGGCGGTGGATCCAGTCCGCAGAGGTCGCTATCCGGTACCGATCAGATCGGCGATTCCGCTGTCGTCGGGGAGTACGTGATGCAGGCCGGGGATCTGCGCGAACGCCTGATCGGCCGAGACGAGCGTCGCGTACTTCGAGTCGAGTGCGACGGCCGCGAGTACGGCGTCGAACGCACCGAGTGTCTCGTACCGCCGCCACAGCTCGAGCCCGTCGGCGAGGTGATCTTCGTCGGAGCAGCGAAGCGGAGCCAGCAACTCGGCGAAGTCGCTGGCAACGGGCAGCACCTGCTCGCGCGGGCGACGGCGTGCGAGTACGTGGGCGAACTCCTGGATGACCTCGGGCGTCGTCGTCGCGCTCAGCGTGCCATCGCCGATCAGGTCAACGATCTTGCGACACGGTCGTCTGTACGGATGGTCGCCGCCGGCGGCATAGACGAGCGCCGACGTGTCAAGAAGGATCATCGTGGCGCTCGTCGCGCAGTCGGTGGATCTCCTCGATCAGCCCGTCGCCAGGTGGGACGGGAGCGGGATCGGCCGCCAGGATCCGCGCGGCTGCGGCGCGCTTGTCGCGCCGTCGGTGCTCGAGCTTCTCGTCGATCGCGTCGCGGATCACCGTTGCGACCGAGACACGCTGCCGGTTGGCCTCTGCAGCCACCAACTCGTACCGCTCCTGGTCGAGCAGCAGCTGGAGGCGCCGCGTCATCGTTGCGGACATACACATACATTAGCATGTGTATGTCGCGTACCTATCCCATCCGGCACCGGTGCACCCCGATGGATAGCCTGTCCGTGTGACAGACGCACCCGCGCGTACGGTCGACACCGTCGAGCGCGCCACGCAGACGCCCGATGACGCCCAGCCGTGGTCCGAGCTCGGCCTGAAGAGGGACGAGTACGACCGCATCCACGAGATCCTGGGGCGTCGCCCCACGAGCTCCGAGTTGGCGATGTACTCCGTGATGTGGAGCGAGCACTGCTCGTACAAGTCGAGCAAGGTGCATCTGCGCAAGTTCTCCGACCTCCCCCAAGAGACACCGCGCGGCAAGACGCTCGCGGGCATCGGCGAGAACGCCGGCGTGATCGACGTCGGGCAGGGCTATGCAGTGACCTTCAAGGTCGAGTCGCACAACCATCCGAGCTATGTCGAGCCGTACCAGGGCGCCGCCACCGGTGTCGGCGGGATCGTGCGCGACATCCTCGCGATGGGTGCACGACCGGTCGCGGTGATGGATCCGCTGCGGTTCGGCCCCTTGGACGCCGAAGACACGCGCAGGGTGCTGCCGGGAATCGTCGCGGGCGTCGGCGGGTACGGCAACTGCCTCGGCCTGCCCAACATCGGCGGTGAGGTTGTCTTCGACGAGTCCTATGTCGGCAACCCTCTCGTCAACGCGCTGTGCGTCGGCGTACTCCGCCACGAGGACCTCCACCTCGCCCATGCCAGCGGGGTCGGCAACAAGGTGATCCTGTACGGCGCGCGTACGGGCGGCGACGGCATCGGCGGAGTCTCGGTGCTCGCTTCGGAGACGTTTGCCGATGAAGGCCCGTCCAAGCGGCCGAGCGTGCAGGTCGGCGACCCGTTCATGGAGAAGCTGCTGATCGAGTGCACGCTCGAGCTGTTCGCGGCCGGTGTCGTCGCGGGGATCCAAGACCTCGGCGGGGCCGGGCTGTCGTGTGCGACGTCGGAGCTCGCCAGCGCCGGTGACGGTGGCATGCACGTTTCGCTAGAAACGGTGCCGCTACGCGATTCGTCGCTCTCCCCCGAGGAGATCCTGATGAGCGAATCACAGGAGCGCATGATGGCCGTCGCGACGCCCGAGAACGTCGAGCGCTTCCTGGAGATCTGCGCGAAGTGGGATGTCGAGGCGACCGTCGTCGGTGAGGTGACCGACGGCGACCGGCTCATCGTCGACTGGCGCGGCGATACGATCGTCGACGTGCCACCGCGCACGGTTGCGCATGAAGGGCCGGTGTACGAGCGACCGTACGCACGGCCCGACTGGCAAGACGCCCTGCAGGCAGACGTACCCGACGACCTGCCCAGGCCGTCGACCGGTGCCGAGTTGCGCGAGACGATGTTGCGCGTCGTCGGCTCACCGAACCAAGCCGACAAGTCATGGGTCACCGACCAGTACGACCGGTACGTCCGTGGCAATACCGCGCTTGCGCAGCCCGAGGACGCCGGTGTCATTCGAGTCGACGAGGACACCGACCTCGGCGTCGCGGTCGCGACCGACTGCAACGGTCGGTACGCGAAGCTCGACCCGTACGCCGGTGCGCAGTTGGCGCTCTGCGAGGCGTACCGCAATGTCGCCGTCACCGGCGCCGTGCCGCTCGCCGTGACCGACTGCCTCAACTTCGGCTCGCCGGAGGATCCCGATGTCATGTGGCAGTTCGAGCGGGCGACACAGGGTCTGAAGGATGCCTGCGCCGAGCTCGGCATCCCCGTGACGGGTGGCAATGTCTCGTTCTACAACCAGACGGGTGACACTGCGATCCTCCCGACTCCTGTTGTCGGTGTCCTGGGCGTGATCGACGACGTGAAGCTGCGAGCCGACCAGGGCTTCAAGCTCGCCGACCACGTGCTCTACCTGCTCGGCGAGACCCGAGACGAGCTCGGCGGATCGGCCTGGGCGGACGCCGTCCATCACCATCTGGGCGGAGTGCCGCCGAGGGTCGACCTGGCCGGCGAGCGAGCACTTGCGTCGTTCCTGGCCGAGGCCGCGAAGTCGCGTAACGTCTCGGCGACCCATGACCTCTCCGACGGTGGACTCGCAGTGGCGCTGGCCGAGGCGAGCGTACGTAACGGGGTCGGAATCCGAATCGAGCTCCCGGCCGACGCCGATCCGTTCGTGACGTTGTTCAGTGAGTCGGCTGCCCGAGCGCTCGTCGCCGTCGCACCCGAGCGCGTCGAGGTGTTCGACGAGGTCGCCGAACGCCACGGCGTACGGGCACAGCGCATCGGCGTGGTCGGCGGAGACGCCATCGTGGTCGAGGGACAGTTCGAGCTGCCGATCCCCGAGATTCGGGCGGCCTGGTCGGAAGTCCTGCCGGACGCTCTCGGCTGAGGCGTTCGGGTGCAGTGCTCCCGGAGACTTGAGACGCAACGGCGAGGCGCGGAGTCGGGCAGGTTCGCCGTTACGTCACAGATCCCCGGGAGTCGACGGCATCGCGTCAGGTTGCGGCGCAGTCCAAGCACGCTCGGCGTCCGAGGCCGCTCAGCCAGGTGCGTACCGGCAGCGGCCAGGCACCGCCCAACCGTCGGACGCGTTTAGCCAGACTGCACCTGCGACATGCGTTTCCGTCGTGTCCGACCTCGTACGACCGCGCCGCGTTGGAGAGCCCGCGGCGGACTTCCTGATCGCGCTGTCGGGCGACGTCGTTCATGAGCTGTGCTGGCGTCATGGCGCTATCAGACAACCTGAACAGCGATTGAGGTCAAGTTTTCGTCGCGTACCTGGTGAGTCGTAGGATCGCTCGGTGCCCGTACGCCTGACGCCGCTGCCGGCTGAGCAGTTCGCAGCAATCCGCGAGCGGATCTCCGCCGGAGATGCCGACCGTGCAGACCTGCGTGCAGCGACGAAGCATCTGCTCGCGCTGCTCAACGAGAAGGCTCCGGGCCACAGTGTTGAGGTACGCGTACCTCCGTACGCGGCAGTGCAGTGCATTCCGGGCGCGCGCCACACCCGCGGCACGCCACCTGCGGTCGTCGAGATGGACGCTCCGACCTGGATAGCGCTGGCTCTCGGCGAGACCGATTGGGCAGCGGCCGTTGGCGCCGGCAAGGTTCAGGCATCGGGCGAGCGCTCCGACATCTCCGCGTACCTGCCCGTCTGATGGGTGGTGTGCTCGAAGGCTTCGGCGTCATCGGCGTCGTGATCGCCGTCGGTGTCCTTGTCGCGCATCTGGGAATCGTCGGCGCGGACGCTCAACTGATGTTGTCGAGGCTCGTCTTCTTCGTCGCGACCCCTGCGCTGCTGTTCGGCCTGATGTCCGATGTCGATGCGGTCGAGGTGTTGTCGACCCGGCTGCTCGTCGCAGCCGCCAGCTTCGCGGTGACGGCGGCCATCTGCATCGTGGTGGCGAAGTCGGTGTGGCGCATGCCGAGGGGTGACATCGCCATTGCGACGATGTCGGCGGCGTACGTCAACGCGGGCAACCTCGGCATCCCGATCGCGGTCTACGCACTCGGGGACGCCTCCGCCGTTGCGAGCGTGATGCTGTTCCAGCAACTCGTGGTCACACCGGTCTCGTTGATGGTGCTCGACCTCGACAGAGATGGGCATCGGCTCACGCGGTTGCAACTCGCGACCCTTCCGCTTCGCAATCCGATGACGCTCGCCGTGATACTCGGGCTCGCGGTTGCGTTGACGGGATGGCAGCTGCCGTCGTTCGCTCGTGAACCGATCGACATGCTCGCCGGAATGGCGGTTCCGAGCATGCTGATCGCGTACGGCGTCTCGCTCCGGCTCGGACCGCGGCCGGGCAACGGCGCGCCGCGCCAGCAGGTGGCCGTCGCGACGGCGCTCAAGCTCATCGTGCAGCCCGCTTGTGCCTACGTCGCCGGTCTACTGCTCGGACTCGAGGGCAGCGCCCTGCTTGCCGTCACGGTCGTGGCAGCGTTGCCGACTGCGCAGAACATCTTCGTGCATGCGACCAGGTACGGACGCTCGCAGCTGTTGGCACGCGACTCGATCTTCGTAACGACGATCTTGGCCGTACCTGTCGTGCTGGGGATCGTCGCTCTGCTCGCCTGACCAGATGACTCCGACCCACGGTGGCACTGCGCAGAGCTGCGACTCGTAGGCTGCGGGACATGTCTGACTCGCTCATCGCCAATGTCGCCGATGTCCTGCCGTCCGTACGCTCCGATCTCGAGGATCTGGTTCGAATCGAGTCGGTGTGGGCCGACCCCGACCGCCACGACGAGGTGCACCGCAGCGCCGAGGCCGTCGCCCGGCTGCTTCGGGAGTCCGGGTTCGCCGAGGTCGAGATCGTCGCGGAGGGTGCGAGCGCACCGGCGGTGATCGCACACCACCCGGCGCCGGCGGGCGCGCCAACCGTTCTGTTGTACGCGCACCACGACGTACAGCCCGAAGGCGACCATGCGCTATGGGAGACTCCGCCGTTCGAGGCGACCGAGCGGGGCGACCGCCTGTATGGGCGCGGGGCCGCTGACGACAAGGCGGGCATTGCCGCGCACCTCGCGGCTTTCCGCGCACACGGTGGCAACCCGCCCGTCGGGGTGACGGTTTTCGTCGAGGGCGAGGAGGAGTCCGGATCGCCCAACCTGGTGCCGTTCCTGAACCGCTTCCGGGATCGGCTCGCCGCCGATGTCATCGTGATCGCGGACTCCGCGAACTGGGACATCGGCACGCCGGCCCTCACGACCTCACTGCGCGGGCTGGTCGACCTCGAGGTCGAGGTACGTACGCTCGGGCACGCCGTGCACTCGGGACTCTGGGGCGGTGTGGCGCCCGATGCGCTCACCGCGCTGTGCCGACTTCTCTCAACCCTGCATGACGATGAGGGCAACGTCGCGGTCGCCGGCCTGCACACCGGCACCGCCGCCGATCTGGAGTATCCGGAGGGCCGGCTGCGCGCCGAGTCGGCGATGCTCGACGGCGTACGTCAGCTCGGCTCGGGGTCCGTCGTCGAACGGCTGTGGGCGAAACCGGCCATCGCCGTGATCGGCCTCGACGCGCCGCGGGCCACAGGTGCGTCGAACACGCTCCTGCCGTCTGCGCGCGCGAAGATCAGCATGCGAATCGCGCCCGGCACCGACCCGCAGCAGGCGATGGACGCGCTCGTGAAGCATCTGCGCGACCATGCGCCGTGGGGTGCCCAGGTGCACATCGAGCCGGGTGAACAGGGCGCTGCGTACGAGATCGACGCCACCGGGCCCGCGTACGACGCGGCACGTGCGGCGTTCCGCGAGGCGTGGGACGGCACGGAGCCGGTCGACATGGGCATGGGCGGGTCGATCCCGTTCATCGCGGAGTTCGCGAAAGCGTTCCCGGACGCCGCGATCCTGGTGACCGGTGTCGAGGACCCGGACACCCGCGCACATGGGGTCAACGAGGGCCTGCACCTGGCCGAGTTCGAGCGGGTCTGCGTTGCGGAGGCGCTGCTGCTCGCCAAACTCGCTGAGTAGTCACTCCTGCACGGCTGAGTCGTCAGTCGTACGCGGTCTGTTTTAGGCGCCCTCCGGTTTTGTATCTATCACGCATAGGTCCAATAGGTTTGTACCTCTGCGTGATAGATACAAAATCCCGGGAACCCGCACCAAACCGTGCACCCGCGTACGCGCCAGACCCGGCTGCGCCGGAGCGTTCCAACCGAACGTCCGGGCTCATTGGCCGTCGGCGGCGGGCCAGTACAGCTTGCGCAGCTCGCGTTTGAGGATCTTGCCGGTCGGGTTGCGCGGTAGTGCATCCACCACGTCGACCGACGACGGGCATTTGTAGTGCGCTAGCTGCTCCCGGGAGTATGCGATGAGCTCATCGGGTTCGATCACCGAGCCGGGCTTGAACGCCACGACCGCCTTGACCGACTCGCCCCACCGCTCGTCGGGTACGCCGATCACAGCGAGCTCGGCGACCGCCGGATGTTCGGCGAGTACGCGCTCCACCTCCGGACAGTAGACGTTCTCGCCGCCGGTGATGATCATGTCCTTGAGGCGGTCCTCGATGTACACGAACCCGCCGTCGTCGACCCGGCCGATGTCACCGGAGCGCAACCAACCGTCCACGATGACGTCCGCCGTCGCCTCGGGTTGGTTCAGGAAGCCCGCCATGCACTGGTCCGAGCGGAACCACAGCTCCCCGCTCCGGCCCGGCGCAACGTCTTGCAGCGTCGCCGGATCGACCACCCGGAGCTCGGCGCCCGGAAGGACGGTACCCGCCGACAGGATGCGTTCTGGATGCTCCGGATCTTCGTGTGCCTCAGGAAGCAGATGCGTGATGACGCCGGCCATCTCGGTCATCCCGTAAACCTGCAGGAACTTCGTATCCGGCCACGCCTGCTGTGCGGCACGCAGTACCGGCGGCGGCATCGGCGACGCGCCGTAGGTGAAGAGCCGCAGCCGCGAGAACAGCTTGATCGCATC
Organism: Nocardioidaceae bacterium SCSIO 66511; assembly: GCA_023100825.1. NCBI lineage: Bacteria > Bacillati > Actinomycetota > Actinomycetes > Propionibacteriales > Nocardioidaceae > Nocardioidaceae bacterium SCSIO 66511. The sequence continues at coordinate 682,052 of CP095846.1, forward strand.
TTCGCCGGCCGCCAGGATGCTGGCCGCGACGGCCGGTACGAGGAACGCGTGGTTGGCGCCGCCCATGATCGCCGCCGCCAGGGCAGCCGGCTCCGGATCGCGGGTCATGATCGAGTGAACCCCGTCGTGCAGCCCGAACATCACGTACGAAGTGCCGCCCACATGGAACAGCGGCATCGCGACCAGGCAGACGTCGCCGACTTCGAACTCCCAACCCTCATGGGCGTTGCGCGTATGCGTCATCAGGTTCCGATGCGTCAGCATCACGCCCTTCGGGTGGCCGGTCGTACCCGAGCTGTACATCACGAGGCATACGTCATCGGGCTGCACGGAGTCGAGACGGCCGATCGGATCCTGGTCGGCCAGCCACTGCTCGTACTCGTCGCCGCCGTCGGGCGCGACCTCGATGACGCGCTCGACCGATGTCAGCCGGTCTCGGATCGGGTCGACGGCGGGCATCAGCTCCGAGCCGACGAACAGCACGCGGGCGCCCGAGTCGTTGATCGTGTAGTCGAGCTCGTCGCCGGCGAGCCGCCAGTTGATGATCGCGTGCGCTGCGCCGATTGCCGATGCCCCTAAGGTCACCTCGACGCATGCCGGGTGGTTCTTGTCGAGAAACGCGACCCGGTCTCCGTGGCGTACGCCCGCGGCGACCAGACCCGCTGAGACTCGCCCGACTCGGTCGGCGAGCTGCGACCACGTCCAGGTGCGTTCGCCGTACGTCAAGGCCGGGTCGTCCGGTTTCGCCTGCGCCCAGTGCTCGACGCGGTCGGTGAGGTAGACGGCGGCGTCCGGCATGGTGGCTCCCTGGTGCTCACACATCGGGTGGGCCGACTGTGACACGCATCACCTAGTCACGCAATGGGTGCGAGGTGACTACTTGCGCGCGCCGTCCAGGCGCAGGAACCACCGGGTCACCGCGGCAGTGCCGGCGACGTTCGTGCCGAGGTGCCTGGAGCCGCCGTACGTGGGGCGGCCGGGGAGCCGGACCGGGATCCGGGCGCCCGTCGTACGAAACGACTTGCGACAGCTCCACGTATTGGCGGTCGCGGCTTGCTCGTCCTGTCGTGCTGCGTACAAGCGAGTCGGTGTGGCGGGGCGCCAGTTCTTGCACACGCTGTCGGCGACCCGAAGCGCCTTGCGCAGCCGGCGCGGCGGGTGCTCGAGAAGCGCGCGCCCGCGATCGGTGAGAAGCCGGTCGAGGTCGCCGGGTAGCTTCGCCAGCATCTGCGCGCCCGGAGTCGAACCGTCGAAGACTCGCTCCACTCGACCGGCATACGGGCGTTTGAAGACGTCGGTCGGATCGTCGTACAGACCGTGCAGCCGATTCCAAGCCACCAGGAAGTACGCCGCGTACGCCACGCTCATCTTGGGTTCGAGTCGCCCTTGCAGCATCGCCGGGATCTCCGCCCCTGCCAGGTCGTACGCGCCGCTGATCGGTGCGGTTGCGGCCGGCCGAAACCACCGGTGATCGGCTCGTTGCAACCGCCGCGCCGTACCGAGAGCGGCCGAAGCGCCTTGCGAGAAGCCTGTGACGTACGCCCCGCGCTTCAGCTCGCGTCCTTGCCGACGAGCAAGCATGCGTGCCGCACGAAGCAGGTCGACTGACGCCGAGGTCTCTGATGGCACGTGCATCCAGGGATGCGTGCCCGGACTCGCACCGAGCCCGAGGTAGTCGGGGAGCGCCGCGGCAAACCCGGCCGATGCGTACGTGAGCCCGGGCGAGGTGAGGAAGTCATCGGAGAATCGCGATGCTACGTCGTGCCGATAGCTCGTCGTCCCATGTGCGTACGACACGACGCGTAGTCGACGCTTGGCGCTGTCGGGAAGCGCGACGAGCCCGCTGGCGATCGTCGGCTCACCGTCGACGGCGACGGTGCGGTAGACGACTCGGTACGTATCGACGCCATGCCGGGTGTGAGATGCGTCCCAGCCAGCCTTGTGGAGGTAGCGATTCACCTGCTTTTTGGACAGTTCTCGGACCTTCTCGGCCGAAACGAGCCGGCCGCGATCGTCGGCTCCTGCCCGGATCGCGGGCCGCCCAGTAGAGTCGTCTGCGGTGGCGGGTGCGGCACTCAAACCGACCGCGAGGGCGGCTCCGAAAGCGGTACAGGTTCGTAGGATCGTCATGCAGTCGACGCTAAGTACGGCCGGCCCGCGATTCGATGGCGCAGCATCTACGAATGACGTGGACCTAGCACCATCGACGCGCCTCGTTGGCGCGTGCGACACGCGTGGAACCATAGATGCATACGCATGAGACATCACGAAGGGAACAGGGATGGACACGGCCTCTGATCTGCCGGAGGGCACCCGTCTGGGCGAGCGCTATCGCTTGGGCAACGTCCTCGGACGCGGCGGTATGGCGGTCGTCTACCGGGCCGAGGACGAGTTGCTCACTCGGCACGTCGCGGTCAAGGTGATCTCCGGCGCTTCGGCGACTCCGGACGCTCTGCAGCGGCAGTTCTCCGAGGCACAGATCGGTGCCAAGCTGAACCATTCCGGTCTGGTCGCCGTGTACGACGTGCAACCGAACGCGACGCCACCGTTCATCGTGATGGAGCTCGTCGAGGGCATGACGCTGTCCGATGCGCTCAAGCGCGGCACGCTTCGGCCGGCGGCGGTCGCCGAGATCGGGGCGCAGCTGTGCGAGGCGCTCGCGGCAGTGCATGACGCCGGGATCGTGCATCGCGATATCAAGCCGTCGAACGTGATGCTGGTCTCCGACGACGCACACACCGTGAAGCTCACCGACTTCGGCATCTCCTTGCTGGTCGACTCCACTCGTATCACCGCAGCCGGCAGCCTCGTCGGCACGGTTCGCTACCTATCGCCCGAGCAGGTCCTCGGCCAGCGCGTCGATCGGCCCACCGACATCTACGCGTTGGGGCTCGTGCTGATCGAGTGCCTCACCGGCGAAAGCGTCTTCCCCGGTACGCAGACCGAGACGATGTCTGCGCGACTGCACCGAGACCCCGATATGCCGACGAACGTCGGCCCGGACTGGATCCGCGTACTCCAGGCGATGACCGCGCGCGAGGCGTCGCAGCGTCCGGACGCGCGTACGGCGGCCTCCGCACTCCGCGATCTCGCAGCCGGGCGTACGCCAAGTGCCCTCGGCGTCGCTCCGGTCCCCGCGGCGACGCAGGCCGTCGCGGCCCCGCCGGCAGACCAGACCCGCGCGCTCACTACGCCGATGGCAGCGGCAGCACCCGCCGCCGACCCGACTGCCGAAACGCCGGTCGCGCATCGTGATGACGATGGCCGTCGCCGTGGACGTACGGTGCTGATCGCGGTGCTGGCGGTCGTGGCGATCATCATCATCGGCGCAGTGCTCGTCCAGGCGATGCCGTCCGGTGACTCGAGCGACGACGATCCGAGTGACACGCCGACGTCCGGTCAGACCGACGACCAGGGCAATACCGACGATGGTGGCGGGCAGACCGACGACGGCGGACAGACCGACGACGGCGACACGGGCGACTCCAACACGAATGAGCCGACGGATGATTCCACCATCACCGATGGCACCGACGAGCCCACCGACGAACCGACGGACGAACCAACTGACGAACCCACCGACGAACCGACCGACGAACCGACCGATGAACCCACGCTGAGCCCCACCGAGGACTCCACCGGTGAGGCGACCGACGGGTCCACCGAAGGCTCGACCCAAGGCACGGACGACGGCACCGGCGAGGGGCAGACGGACGGTGGGGCTCAGGGGCAGACCGACGGCACGACACAAGGCCAGACCGACGGTACGACGCAGGGCCAGACGCCCGACGGCGGACAGTGATCGACCCGACCCACCGTGGGTCATCGCAAGGCCTCTGAGTCGCCTACACTTGGCACGTGCCACGCGGAGACGGTCGACTCACGCATGACCTCGACCCCAACGATCTCGGTCCCCAAGACGCCTGTGGAATCTTCGGCGTATGGGCTCCCGGCGAAGAAGTCGCCAAGCTTTCGTACTTCGGGCTGTACGCGCTGCAGCACCGTGGCCAGGAGTCGGCAGGCATCGCGGTCAGCAACGGTGAGCAGATCCTGGTCTACAAGGACATGGGCCTCGTCTCCCAGGTCTTCGACGAGCCGACGCTGAACTCGCTTTCCGGCCACCTCGCCATCGGTCACTGTCGGTACTCCACCACGGGTGCGAGCGTCTGGCAGAACGCGCAGCCGACGTTCCGTCCGACCTCGACCGGATCTCTCGCGATCGGGCACAACGGCAACCTCACCAACACCCATGAGCTGGCCCAGCTCGCCAAGGAGTGGGCGAGCCAGTCCGGCCAGCTCGACGCGTTCGGCCGGCTGCATGACGTGATGACCTCCGACACCGGCGTCGTCTCCGCGCTCCTCTCGTCTTTTCCCGACCGCACGATCGAGGACGCCGCGATGGATGTCCTGCCGCGGTTGCGGGGCGCGTTCTCGCTGGTCTTCATGGACCAGACGACCGTGTACGCCGCGCGCGACCCGCAGGGCATCCGACCGCTCGTACTCGGCCGGCTGGAGCGTGGCTGGGTCGTCGCGAGCGAGACCGCGGCCCTCGACATCATCGGCGCGTCGTACATCCGCGAGATCGAGCCGGGGGAGTTCGTCGCGATCGACGAGGACGGCGTACGCAGCCGCCGCTTCGCCGAGGCCGAGCCAAAGGGCTGTCTTTTCGAGTTCGTCTATCTCGCCCGGCCCGACACGCTGCTGTCCGACACCCGCCTGTACGAAGTGCGCGCCGAGACCGGCCGACGCCTCGCCCACGAGCTGCCCGTCGAGGCCGACCTGGTCATCCCGGTGCCGGAGTCGGGCACGCCGGCGGCGATCGGGTACGCCGAAGAGAGCGGCATCCCGTTCGCACACGGGTTGGTCAAGAACTCCTACGTCGGGCGTACGTTCATCCAGCCGAGTCAGACGCTCCGTCAGCTCGGCATCCGGCTCAAGCTGAACCCCCTCACCTCGGTGATCGCAGGCAAACGTCTCGTCGTCGTCGACGACTCGATCGTGCGTGGCAACACCCAGCGCGCGCTCGTACGGATGCTCCGTGAGGCCGGGGCAGCGGAGGTGCACGTACGCATCTCGAGCCCGCCGGTCAAATGGCCCTGCTTCTATGGCATCGACTTCGCGAGCCGCTCCGAGCTGATCGCCAACGGCGCCGCGGTCGACGAGATCGCGGAGTCGATCGACGCCGACACCCTGGCGTACATCGCCCTTGACCGGCTCGTCGAGGCGACCGGCGTACCCAATGACCGGCTGTGTCGCGCCTGCTTCGACGGCGTCTACCCCGTCGAGCTCCCCGACGCCGCCCACCTCGGTAAGAACCTGCTCGAGATGCCTGCGGAGGCCATTTCATCGTGACGGACAGCTCGCGCACGACGTATGCCGACAGCGGAGTCTCCATCGAAGCGGGCGACCGGGCCGTCTCGCTGATGCGGGACTGGGTCGAGAACGCCCGGCGCCCCGAGGTTGTCGGTGGCATCGGCGGCTTTGCCGGCCTGTTCGACGCCTCGTCGTTCAAGAACTACGACCGCCCGTTGCTGGCCGCCTCTGCCGACGGTGTCGGTACGAAGGTCGTGATCGCCCAGCGGATGGATGTGCACGACACGATCGGTTTCGATCTCGTCGGCATGCTGGTCGACGACCTGGTCGTCAGCGGTGCGGAGCCGCTGTTCTTGACCGACTACATCGCCTGCGGCACGGTCGTGCCCGAGCGCATCGCGGCGATCGTGAAGGGCATCGCCGAGGCGTGCATCGAGGCGGGCTGTGCGCTGCTCGGTGGCGAGACCGCCGAGCATCCGGGCCTCCTCAGCCCCGAGGAGTACGACGTCGCCGGCTCGACCACCGGCGTCGTTGAGGCCGAGAAGGTGCTCGGCGCCCACCTCGTACGCCCGGGCGATGCCGTGATCGCCATGGCGTCGTCGGGTCTGCACTCCAACGGCTACTCACTCGCCCGCCATGTGTTCTTCGACCAGGCGGGCTGGGAGCTCGAACGCCACGTCGACGAGCTCGGCCGCACGCTCGGCGAGGAGCTCCTCGTACCCACCCGGCTCTATGCGCGGGCCTGTCTGGCACTGGCCGATACGGCCGGTGTGCACGCGATGTCGCATATCACCGGCGGCGGGCTGGCCGCGAACCTCGCCCGCGTCGTACCCGATTCGGTCTCCGTACGCGTCGACCGTTCGACGTGGAGTCCGGCGCCGATCTTCGATCTGATCGGTTCGGTCGGCGAGGTGACCCGGGACGATCTGGAGGCGACACTCAACATGGGTGTCGGCATGGTCGCGGTGTGTGCTGCGGACGCCGCTGAGCGAGTTCTGGCGACGCTGAGTCAGCACGGGATCGACTCCTGGCAGTGCGGCACGGTCACCGAGGGTGGAGGCGGCTCGGTCGGCCTGGTGTCCGATTATCGGTGAGGCATGGCTCACCCCGTCGCGGGCGGGGGTGATGTGCGGTTTCTGGGATACAACAGGTACGGTTGTCGTACGACATATCGACTTACGAGACTGTGTGCGAGGGGGTCGACCCAATGGGGCGCGGCCGTGCGAAGGCAAAGCAGACGAAGGTCGCTCGGGACCTGAAGTACCGCACGATCGAAACGGATTTCGATCAGTTGCAGCGTGAACTTCATGGCGAGGATCGTTCGCATTCGTCGGGTTCTCACGACGATTCGACCGATGATGACCTCGCCGAGTACGGCGAGGACTCGTCTCGCCGATAACGCCGGGAGCTCAGCTCTCGCGTGCCGTGGTCACGGTTCCACGTACTTCCGCCAGGCCAATGCGCCCGCCGGAGTTCGACGGTGCCGTTGCGGTGATGGCGACCTCGTCGCCGTCCTCGAGGAACGTGCGCGTTGTGCCGTCGGCGAGTGCGACCGGGCGGGTGCCGGCGTGGGACAGCTCGACGAACGAGCCGACCTGATCCGACGCCGATCCGCTGATCGTGCCGGACGCGAAGATATCGCCGGTCCGTACGGACGCGCCGTTGACCGTCAGATGCGCGAGCATCTGCGCCGGCGACCAGTACATCGCGGAGTACGGCGGCCGTGAGACGGTCGTGCCGTTCCAGTCGACGGCGAGGTCGATGTCATATCCGGCGCGCTCGCCCGTACGCAGGTAGGCGAGCGGCTCGGGATCCTGGCCGGGCAGCTCGACCCGGGCGGACTCCAGAGCCTGCAGCGGGGTGATCCACGCCGCGATGCTGGTCGCGAACGACTTGGCCAGATGTGGCCCGAGCGGCTGGCCCTCCCAGCCCTGGATGTCACGTGCCGACCAGTCGTTGAGCAAGAACACGCCGAACACGTGGTCGGCGAACTCCTCGGTGGTGACGCGATCGCCGTGCGCGCTCGGCGTACCGATGACGAACCCGAGCTCGGCCTCGATGTCGAGCCGCCCCGACGGGCCGAACGTCGGAGTGTCGTCGGTCGACGCCTTGCGCTGACCGAGCGGTCGTACGACGGGCGTACCGGACTCGACGACGGTGCCGGACCGCCCGTGGTAGCCGACCGGCAGGTGGCGCCAGTTCGGCAGCAACGGCGGGGAGTCCGGCCGCAGGATCCGCCCGAGGTTCGTGGCGTGGTCGATCGAGGCGTAGAAGTCGATGTAGTCGCCGATCTCGATCGGCAGGTGGGTACGAACGTCGGCGAGCGGGTGCAGATGTGGCTCGACTGTGGCTCGGTGGGCGTCGTCGCTGAGCAGCTCGACGAGCCAGGCGCGTGCGGTGTGCCATGCGTCGCGGCCCAGTGCGAGGAACGGGTTGAGGGTCGGCGCCTGCCAGACCTCGCCGAGGTCGGGGCCGAGCCCGAGCGCCGCAATGGGAGCGACATCGAGCGCGTAGTCGCCGATGCGCACCGCGACGCGTGGCTTCGCATCGCCGTGCGACACCACGCCGTACGGGAGGTTGTCGACGTCGTACAGGCCGCCGGCGGCGCCCGGAACCCACGTCATTCGATCAGCCCGAGTTCGCTGAGATCGGTGACCGGCTCGTCGATGCTGCAGCTGCCGAATGAGGTGAACCAGCGTCTGGTCGACTCCGCCGCTGCGTCGTCCCAGCTCAGCAGCTCCGACGCGATCGCGGTGGAGTCGCGTCGCGCGAGGATCTGCGCGGCGTCGTCGGTGCTCGCGCCGTCGAACAGCGCCCGGGTCGCGAGGAGCACGTTGCAGAAGCCGTGCTGCTCGTACCCGTGCTCGGCGTCGGTGTTGCGGACGGCGTGGTGGAGCCCGGCGGTGAGCTTGAATGCGCATTCGCGGTCGAGTGCGGCGTCGATGAAGCGGGCCAGCTCGTGCTCGGAGGGGTGGGAGTCGGCGTACTCGCCCCCGGTACGCAGCTTGAGCCGGTGCTCGTCGGCGGCGATCGTGTCGAGTGCCTCCCACCACGATCCGGTGGGCTCGCGGTCGTACGTACGCGGGACCTCGATCGCCGCGGTCGCTGCCTCGGGTAGCTCGAGGTCGAGCATTCGTACGATCCGCTCGGCGTTGCGGGCGAGGTCGTCTTCGTCGCGCAATGCGATCTCGACCGCGACCACATCGACGTGCTCGTTGCTGGTCGCGTGCGCGATCGCCGGGCCGATTGCGCCGGCTCCGCCGCTGACCACCACGCCGACCTCGATGCGATCGGTGACCGCATCGCCCAGCTCGCGCAGGAATCGGTCGCTGCACAGCAGCGGGCCGACCAGCGGTGCGTACGAGGAACCGAGGTGGTCGTGGTGGGAGGTGATGGCTTGCGGGAGTGGGGCATTGCCGGGCGGGAACATCGCGGCGTCGTCGATGAGGTTGCGCCAGAGCCCTTGCACGTTCGTTGGCATCGGGTGCAGCATAACGTAAGACCGAAAAACGGACTATCCGTCCGAAAAACGAACACGGAGCGACTTGTGGCGCATTACCAGCGGGTCGGGCGCGTACCCGATAAGAGGCACACCCAGTTGCGCGACGACGAGGGCAACCTCTACCGCGAGGAGCTGATGGGCGAGGAGGGCTTCTCGTCCGACTCGTCGCTGCTCTACCACACGGGCGTGCCGTCGGCGCTCGTCGATTCGACCGTGTGGGACCTGCCGGACCAGTCGTTGCAGAGCAACCATCCGCTGAAGGCGCGGCATCTGAAGCTGCACACGCTCTTCGATACCGACTCGAATGACTGGAAGGCCAACGACCCGGTCACCGGTCGCCGGCTGGTGCTCGGCAACGGCGACGTACGCATCAACTACGTCATGGCCGGATCCGCGTCGCCGTACTACCGCAATGCGGTCGGCGATGAGTGCGTGTACGTGGAGAAGGGCGCGGCGACGGTCGAGACGGTCTTCGGGGCGCTGCCTGTGCGCGAGGGTGACTACGTGATCGTGCCGCGGGCCACCACCCACCGCTGGGTTCCCGACGACTCCGCCGGGCCGCTGCGCGCGTACGCGATCGAGGGCAACAGTCACATCGCGCCGCCGAAGCGGTACCTGTCGCGGTACGGGCAGTTCCTCGAGCACGCCCCGTACTGCGAACGTGATCTGCACGGTCCGTCGGAGCCGCTCGTCGTCGACGGCACCGACGTCGAGGTCCTGGTTAAGCACCGGGTTTCGGGGATGCCCGGTGGCATCGGCGGGAGCAGGCTGGTCTACGCGACACATCCGTTCGACGTGGTCGGCTGGGACGGCTGTCTCTACCCGTACACGTTCAACGTCGAGGACTTCATGCCGATCACCGGGAAGGTGCATCAGCCGCCGCCCGTGCACCAGGTGTTCGAGGGCTACAACTTCGTGGTGTGCAACTTCTGCCCGCGCAAGGTCGACTACCACCCGCTCGCCATTCCGGTGCCGTACTACCACTCCAACGTCGACTCCGACGAGGTGATGTTCTACGTCGCCGGCGACTACGAGGCGCGTAAGGGCACCGGCATCAACGTCGGGTCGATCTCGCTGCACCCGGGCGGGTACGCACACGGCCCGCAGCCCAGCGCGATCGAGGGTTCGCTCGGTGCGGAGTACTTCGACGAGCTGGCCGTCATGGTCGACACGTTCCGCCCGCTGGATCTCGGTGAGGCGGGGGTGGAGTCGGATGACGGCGCGTACGCCTGGACCTGGAGCGGCGAGTCGCGTAGCGAGGGACGAGCGGAGCGCGAGCGCGACCAAAAGGATGAGAGCGGCGAGTCGGGTCGGTACTCGATCGGCTAACCCCCCCCGCTGGGCCGCACGTTTCGGCCTCATTTCCGCGAGAATCGGGGCTGAAACGTGCGGCTCAGCGGGGTGGGGGTTGCCGGTTAGGGCAGCCAGACCGAGCGGAGTCGACCGACGTCGCGCATCCGCTGCTCGGCCAGCGAGTCGGCGGCGATCGACGGGGGTACGTTGTCGGAGTCGGCCCGGCGGAGTACGTCGAGCGTCGTGTCGTAGATCTTCGCGGCCCGCGACTTCGCGCGATCGAACGAGAACCCTTCGAGCTCATCGGCGACCTGGATGACCCCGCCCGAGTTGACGCAATAGTCGGGCGCGTACGTGATGCCGCGTTCGTCGAGGACCTTCTCGATGCCCGGGTGCGCGAGCTGATTGTTCGCCGCGCCGCATACGATCTGGGCCTTGAGCACGTCGGTGGTCGCGTCGTCGAGCGCACCGCCGAGCGCGCATGGGGCGTACACGTCCAGGTCCATTCGCACGAGCGCGTTCGTGTCGGCAGCGGTCGTCGTAGCCGGGTGGTCGCTCACGACCCTGGCCACAGCGTCGGCGTTGACATCGGTGACGACGATCTTGGCGCCCTCATCGGCGAGGTGGCTGACGAGGTGATGGCCGACCTTGCCGACGCCGGCGACGCCGACCGTGCGGCCCTCGAGCGACGGCGAGCCCCAGCGGTGCTGCGCCGATGCGCGCATTCCCTGGTAGACACCGAACGCAGTCAGCACCGACGAGTCGCCCGCGCCGCCGTGCTCGACCGTACGGCCGGTGACGTACGAACACTCCCGCGCGATCACGTCCATGTCGGCTGAGTACGTGCCGACGTCGCAGGCGGTGTAGTAGCGGCCGTTCAGCGACTGGACGAAGCGTCCGTACGCGCGTAACAGTGCCTCGGACTTGTCGGCCTTAGGGTCACCGATGATGACAGCCTTGCCGCCGCCGAGATCGAGCCCGGCAAGTGCGGCCTTGTAGGCCATGCCCTGCGAGAGGTTGAGGACGTCCTCGATCGCGTCATCTTCGCTTGCGTACGGATAGAAGCGGGTACCGCCGAGCGACGGCCCGAGTGCGGTGGAGTAGATGGCGATGATCGCCTTGAGACCTGAGTGCTTGTCGTGACAGAAGACGACTTGCTCGTGGTCGGTGCCACGGGAGAATACGGCGGATACTGGCCGGTCGGTCACGGTAGTGAACCTTCCTTGAGTCGGGGTAGGTGCCTGCGGGGGTGGTGCAGGTCACTTCCACTCTATCCGCGTCGGCGCGCACCTCGGTACACGCATGACCGCGTACGTCGGCGGCTTCCGAGCGAAGGTCGGGGAATGCGCCCGAGGCCTCGACGGTTCGGACGGAGTATGGAATGGGAGCTTGACGTCATGCGCCGCGAGCGGGTGCTCGCGGGGCTCGATGTGGCTCCAACGGCTCGGTGGGTGCTCGTCATCGACGGTGAGGCCGCCCTGCACACCGCCGCTGCGCACCGGACGCTCGCGCCCGGTGACGCTGTCCTCGTCGACGCGCGCACGGCGTACCGGCTGACCGCGATCGCTGACACCGAGATCGTTCACGCCGATCTCCGTCAGGTCGTGCCCTCGCCTCGGCTACCCAGCCCGCTCGTCGTCTCGGACTTCTCCCGGCAACACCCCGGCGTCGCCGAGCTGATCAGCGCGTGTCCGCTGGCTGCCGAATGCCGTTCGACGTTGTTCGCGGTGAGCTATGCCGGCCTGGTCGGAGCCGCGATGACCTCCTCCTGGCTCGCGGACGAAGCGCAGGGCACCGCGCGAACAGACGAGCAGGTCGCAGATGTGTTGGCGGAGCTCAGCTCACGACCGGGCGAGTCATGGACGCTTGACCGGATGGCCGATGTCGCTCATCTCTCGCGCTCCGCGCTGACCGATCGATTCCGTCGTACGGTCGGTCGCAGTCCGATGCAGATGGTGCGCGAGGTGCGGATGCAGCAAGCGCGCAGGCTGCTCAGCGAACAAGCGATGCCGGTGACCCGGATCGCGTTCGCCGTGGGGTACGGGTCGGTTGCGGCCTTCAGTCGCGCATTCACCGCCCAGCATGGTGTCTCGCCGCATGCCTGGCGATCGTCAACGCTCGTCGGGGATGCGCAAGAGCGCCCAGAGCAACCCAGCCGCGGCGGCGGCAGCAGCGCCGACGACCAGCGGTACGCGTACGCCGAAACCGTCCAGTAGTGCCCCGCCCAGCGCCGATCCGAGCGTGATCGCGACCTGGAATGCCGTGACCTGAAGCCCCATCGCCGACTCGGCTCGCTCAGCCTCGACTCGCGTGACCCACAACTGCGTCGCGACCGGGATGATGTTCATCGCTACACCCCACAGCACGACCGCGATGGTCAGCGTCGTGAGGGAGCTCGCGACCGCCGTGCCGAGTAGCCCCAGGGCCAGTACGACAGGCGTTACGGCCGTGAGGGGTCGCAGCCAGCGCGCGAGTACGCCGGCGCTGACCGTTCCCACGACGCCGCCGATGCCCCAGGTGAGCAGCAGCCAGGTAGTCGCCGACGGATCGATTCGCTCGATCGCCACGCGGATATAGGGGTACGCGGTGAAGTTGCCGAACGCCACGCCCGCGACGCCCGCTATGCCGGCCATCAGCCGCTTGTTGGCGACGGCTTGGCGCATCATCCGGTAACCGGCAGCCGGATGCGCACTCACTGGCGGCAGCGCCCGTGCCACCACGACAGCACTCAGACCGGTGAGCGACGCCGCGCCGACGAAGGCCGTGCGCCACCCGAGCTGATCGCCGACGACCGATGAGACCGGTACGCCGATGACGGTCGCGAGGCTGACACCGGATGCGATGCCGGCCGAGACGATGTTGGCGCGCCCCGGCACTGCGCTCACGCCGGCGCCGAAAGCGAACGCCCAGTAGCCGGCGAGGGCGGCGCCGAGAAGCAGCCGCCCGGCCAGCAGTACGACGAGATCGGGTGCCGCGGCAACGATGAGGTTCGAGAGCGCGGCGAGGACGAGTAGCCCGATCAGGACGCGGCGTCGGTCGGCGCGCGGCACGATCATCGCGATCGTAGGCGCGGTCAACGCTCCCGCGATCGCGGTGGCAGCGGCCGCCAGCCCTGCGGTGCCTTCGCTGACACCGATGTCAGCTGCCAACGTGGGCAGGACGCTTGCGGGCAGGAACTCGCTCGCGACGACCATCGCGATGCCCAACGACAACGCGATGATCGGGGTCCACTGCGGCTGAGAGGCGCGTACTCGGGTGGTGGTCGGTGTGGTCACGCCTCAACAGTCGGCCGCCGTACGCCGATCTGGTTGACGGTACGACCGGCGTCGTTGATCGAGCGACCGAGCTTGATCCCGACGGCCGAGGTCCGCTACCTGTCGTGAGCCTCTTCGGCGTCCTGGGCAGACTCGACCGGCAACAAGGCGGCTCCGGCGAGGAAGCAGATCGCGCCGACGAAGGTGCCTGAGTTGACCAGTGCGACGTTCGCCGGCTCACCGGTCGAAGGCAGGTAACGGGCGGCGACTGCCGCGGCGCCGAAGGCGATCGACCCGATGAGGTTCACCATGCAGATCCGCCACCCGATCGACCGGTCCGAACGTGGGCGTACGCCCGGGTTCACCTCCGTGTACGCGAGCCAGCTCGCGATCAGGAAGCAGATGGATCCGGCCAGATCGGGCACCCAGATCAGGTTCTGTTGCCGGTCCGGGTCCAGATCCGAGCGGGTCGCTGCGAACGTGCTCACGTTGAAGCACACCGTGCCGACGAGTTGCACCGTGCAAGCCCACCAGGCGATCCGTCGCGGTTTCCAGCCGATGAGCGTACGCAGCCCATGCGATCGTCTCGACTCGTCGAAGATGCCTGCCGGCTCGGCCAGGACCTCTCGATACTGGAGGTAGCCGGCCGCGGTGAACGGGATCGAGCCGACGAAGAACGTCCACGCGGTCACGGCGGGAACGACGTTGTTGAAGTACATCGGCACTGAGCCGAGCGCGAAGCAGACGGCTCCGGCGCCGAACAAGGCGCCGAGCCACCAGCTCATCGTGGTTGGCGAAGTGCCCCAATGCAGGCCGATCCGAGTGCCGCCGTGGTGACCCGCCGGCCGTACGCCGAGACGCTTGCGCTGACGGCGAGACGTCCATTCGACCCGTCGGCCGTCCGGCCCTTCGACTACGGCGCGGGTGATGAAACCCAACGGACCCGATCGGCGTACGACCTGCCAGCCCTCGGGACTGCTGTCTGTGCCGGACTGCGGCGTGCGCGACATCGACGGTCCCCGACGGTCAGCGGGAAAATCCCATCCTAGCTTTGCTGTGCGCCGCCGACTTCTCCGGTGCGGTCCACAGATCGGGCTTCGAAACCTTGCGGGGAGGTGGGGACTCCGCCGCCAGCGCTTCGTACGCATGGTCGAGGTCGCGTAGCAGGACGTCGACCATTTGCCGGCTCAGATCGAGGCGTACGACGATCCGCATCAGATGTACGTCGTCCGCGTCCGGCGGGAGGCTATAGGCCGGCACGATCCAACCGTTCTCCCGCAGGCGCGCCGACAGGTGATACACGTCGAACCCCGGATCCCCGCGAAGCCTGAACGTCACGACGGGCTCCGCGAGTCCCGGATTGAGAATCTCGTACTTGCCGCTCGCAGCGAGTGCCTCGTTGATGTGTCGGGCGTTCGCGAGCATATTCGCCACGATCGAGGTGTATCCCTCTCGGCCGAGCCGGAGGAAGGAGTACATCTGCGCCTGGATCATGCCGGACCCGCGAGAGAAGTTGAACGTGTACGTCGGCTGCGCTCCACCGAGGTAGTTGACGCTGAACACGAGATCACCGGGCAGTTTGCTCGCGTCGCGGAAGATCAGCCAACCGACACCGGGATAGACGAGCCCGTACTTGTGCCCGGATACGTTGATCGAGGCCACCTGCTCCAGCCGGAAGTCCCAGCGGAACTCGGGGTCCGCGAACGGTGCGATGAAGCCGCCGCTGGCTCCGTCGACGTGCAGCGGAATGTCCCAGCCCCGGGTGTTCTTGACCCGGACGAGCAGTTCGTCGATCTCCTCGATCGGGTCGGACTCGCCGATATGGGTCGTACCCACCACCGCGCCGACGGCGATCGTGTTCTCGTCGACCCGCTCCTCCACATCGGCGGCGCTGATCACGAACCGATCGGGCTTCATCGGTATCTTGCGCATCTCGACATCGAAGTAGTTGGCGAACTTGTCCCACACGACATGGGTCTCCGCTCCGTACACGATGTTCGGACGATCCGTCGGCAGACCTGCTTCCTCTCTCCGATGGCGCCAGCTGCGCTTGTGGGCGAGGAGCCCGAGCATGATCGCCTCGGATGATCCGATGGTGCCGACACCGACGACCTTCGCGGGGTCGGGCGCATTGAAGAGCGCACCGAGCATGTGCACGCAGCCTTCTTCGACCAGCGCGGCCGCGGGGTACTCCTCGTGGTCGATGTGGTTCTTGGGCAGGCTGTGGTGAATGAGCGCCTCGGCCTGCGGTTCCATCCAGGTCGTGACGAACGAAGCGAGATTGAGCGTCTCGCGTCCGTCCAGCATGAGGCGGGTACGCAGCAACTCGTACGCCTCATCCGCATCCATCGAATCCTGCGGAAACTGGAACGGATCGATATGCGTGCGGAACCCCTTCTGGCCGTGGATCGGGCCGGAGTCGTCGTCGCTCTTGGTCATGGTCAGCCCTCTGGATCGTGGCGCAGCACCGCAGGCCGGAGCTGCGGCTGGACTCGAGCGTCGCAAGACCGAACGCCGGACGCATCATCCGCCGCGGGTGAGGCGCGGCCGCGACGCACAACCACCACTCGCTGCGACCACACGCTCATCCTGCGTGGGTGATCCGTGGTGCGTTCCCACCGCCCATACTTGGCAGGACACAGACACTTCTCGGTACGGATTCTGGTCGTGATGGCGGGTACTTATGAGATCGTCGCTCTCGGGGCTGCCGGCCCGATCGTTCGGGCAGCCTTCGAGGATTTCGAGATCGAGGACCTCGCCGACGGGCGTATTCGGTTGGTCGGGGAAGTCGTCGACGATGCTGCGTTGCACGGCGTACTCCACCGTTTGCAGGACCTTCGCCTGACGATCGTCGAGCTACGACGACGCGATCGAGATTGACGAATCTGCATCGCAGCGCACTCGGATCTGACACGCTGATCACGTGTCGGCGCCGTACCCGGCGGACCGATCGGTTACGCCACGGGTCCCCCGGCCCCGGTTGAGTCAAGCACTCGACTCGATCCCGTCGGGGGGTACGGGTCTGCTCATCGCACCGGCCGGCTCCGGAAAGTCGGTGCTGCTCGAGGAGTGGGGGCGTACGAACAACGTCATCTCACTGTCGGTACGCGCGGCGCACGACGACTCGGTACGTCTCGCCCGTGACCTGGTGGCAGCCGTGCATGAGGCGTATCCCGCCGTCGACCCGGCGATCGCGGCATTGTCGGTGACCGGCGGTAGCCGACTCGGCTCTGTCTTCGTCGATGCCCTGGTCGCCGACCTGGCGGACCTTCGAGAGGAGATCGTGCTGGCGCTCGATGACCTGCATGCGATCACGAACTCCGACTCGCTGAGCGATCTCGGCGATCTGCTGCTCGCCATGCCCGACAACGTACGCGCGGTGATCGCGTCACGCTGGGACCAGCCGCTGCATCTCGGCCGGCTGCGGTTGCAGAACCGGCTCGTCGAACTCCGGCTGAGTGATCTCGCCTTCGGACCGACCGAGGCGGCACGGCTCCTCGAGGGAGTCTCGGGGAGGGCGATGTCGAGCCGGCAGGTGGAGACTCTCGTGTCGCGTACCGAAGGGTGGGCGGCCGGACTCCAGCTCGCTGCGTTGTCACTGCAGAAGCTGCCCGACGTCGATGCCTTCGTCGCGGGTTTCGCCGGCGATGACCGCCTTGTCGCCGAGTATCTTGCCGATGAGGTCGTGCGTTCGCTGGAGCCGTCGGTGCGAGAGTTCGTCCTTCGTACGTCGGTCCTGGAGTGGCTGACTCCCGACTTGTGCGAAGCCGTCACCGGACACGATGGAGCGCGGGCAATGCTGCGGTCGCTGGTCGATCGCGGGTTGTTCCTGACCCGTGTCGACGGGGAGATCGAGCGATTCCGCTACCACCAGCTGTTCGCCGACCTGCTCCGGTTCCAAGTGCGCGGAGAGGACGGCGATGCGGAGCCGGAGTGTCGGCGTCGCGCCGCGCGCTGGTTGCTTGCGAACGGTGAGCATCGAGCAGGTGTCGAGCAGCTGCTCCGATGTGGCGACTACGGCGAGGCATTCGAGATCGTCGCGGTTGAGGGGCATCGGCTGTTCGAGCGAGGTGAGACGGCGACGCTCGCCAGTGCTCTCGCCGCGATCCACGACTACACGGCCGCACCGAGCACGAGGATGTCGATTGCACTGCTGGCGAGTCAGATCGCAGCCGATCAGTACGGAGCCGCGGCCGAGACGTACCGGGTGATGGCGCGGCACGCGTTGACTCCGGGCGAGCAGGTCGCCGCGGACACGCTCGGCTCGATCGCCGGCCTCGGGGACCTGCCGGTTGACGAGATGAGACGGCTCGCCGACCGCGTACTTCGGCTGCTGCCGACGGTGGAGCCGGAGTCGGTCGTCGACTTTCTCGGCGCCGGCGGTGCGGAGTCGTGCGAGGTCATGGCCACGACCGCATTGGCGCTTGCGGACTTCTTCGACGGGAGACTCGCAAGGAGTGCCTCCACGTTCGCCGGTGCGCTGGAACTGCCCGGCGCGAAGTACGCCGTGTGGCGGATCAACCTGTTGGGGATGCTCGCATTTACCCAGTCGGTTGCGGGGCATCTGAACGAGGCCGAGGGTTACGCGTTCGCGGCCGTCGATCTTGCTCGCGAGGTCGGTGCGATGGACCACGTCGCCCTGGCGATGGCGCAGCTCGCGCTGGGTGCGATCGGTGTCGAGCGGCTGAACTACGGGTTGGCCGGAGTTCATCTCGATGCTGCGGCGCAAACGATCGCGCACTGTCAGCGTCCGATCTACCACCACCTGCTGCAGCTGCTGAAGGCACGACACACCGCGGCCGTCAGAGGTGTGCAGCCGGCGCTCGCCCAGCTGCGCGAGGTGACGTTCAGGGGACCGCAGCGGTTGATCGTGACACGCTCGCGAGTCGCTCTCGAGACGCAGCTGCTCGTACGTGCAGGGGCCGTACGCGAGGCGCGTGCGGTACTCGCCGCGGCGGTCGAACCTCCGCCTGCGGCGTCGTTCGACGTGCTGGTCGCCGACGGTGACCTGGCCGGGGCGCGGCGCATCCTTCAATTGTGGCGGGTCGATGACGGTGAACCGCGGTATGCGCTGGCGAAGAGCCTGCGCGAGGCCGTCTTGATGCAATGCGAGGGTCACGCAGGTCTCGCTGGCACTGCCATCGCGGATGCTGCAGAGGTGGCCGAGGCCGAAGGTCTCCTGGCGCCGTTCCTGGAGACGCCACGGGCGCAGAACATCCTTCGTACGATGGCACCTGCCAGGCAATTGCGGCGGGTGAAGGAGCTGCTGGACACCGCCCCGTCGGACGACGGCCGCCTGCAGGCCAACTCAACCTTGATCGAGCCGTTGACCCCGCGTGAGCTCACCATCCTGGCGTACTTGCCGAGCCGGTTGAGCAACGACGAGATCGCGGATGCGTTGTTCGTCTCGGTCAACACGTTACGTACTCATCTGCGCAGCATCTACCGAAAGCTCGACTCTCCTGGACGCGATGCCGCCGTCGCGAGCGCCGCGATGATCGGGCTGACCTGACCATCAGCCCTGGGACTCGAGCGCGTCGAGGTCACGGACCGCGTAACGGTGATGCTCCCACTCCTCATCAAGGATCGTGTGTATGCAGGAGAGAACGGTCTCCTGGTGCCGGGGGTCATGCGGGTTGTTGCGCGGCGCGTGCAGCTCGTCGGAGGTGACGGCGTCGAGGTAGTCGCGGACCATCGTGACCCGCTCGGTGCGAGCAGCGAGCACTTCTTCGTACGAGGGGGTAGCCGTCGTCAACTGTGCTGGCGGGTCGGCATCGGGGTCTTCGTGCATCAGGCCGAGCGGGTGGTACGGCTGCTCGACGCCGAGGACCGCCTTGCGCAACCAGACGTCCGTTGCGAACGTCAGGTGGCGCAGTGTTTGTGCGAACGACCACTCACCGGCGACCGAAGCGTCGACGGTGCCGACGGGCATCGTCGCGACACGTTCGAGGGTTGCGGCCCACGTACGCTCGAGCGCGGCCCAGGCGTGCCGGAGGCCTTGCGGATCGGACGCCTGCCGATCGCCTCGACCGGGGAACCGTCGGTTCAGCTCCGCCTCGACGAACGGCAGTACGTCGACACCGTTGACCCGTAGGAACCCATCGCCGTCGAACAGCCACGGCGAGTCGATCTCTACGTCGCGTACCTCGACACCGCGGAACACCGCGCCAGCAAGATCGACCGCGACAAACCGAGCACCGCGCAGGTCGACATTGGAGAACTCCGCTCCCTCGCGGCGTTCGGGGTGGCCAGGGAACGTGGTCATGGGAACTCCTTCAGCGCGGCCATGGCGTCGTGTCATGACAGCACAAAGGACTGACACCGCCGGTGGCCTTCGCCCACATGCAGCGCAGTGACAGCGGATCGACAGTGCCGGAGGCCAGAGTCCCTGATCGAAGCATCGCATACATCAGGGAGAGGCATGACCCGCCGTTTCGTCGGCCCGCTCGTACTCATGGTCGGCTTGATTCTCGCGGGCTGTACGGGATCGCCCGACGATGAACCGCAGCCGACGGTCTCCGACGCGCTGCACGATAAGGGACCGGCCGAGCAGGTTGAGCTCGAGGCGGAACGCCCTGCGGGTGCTCAGGATGCGGCGGCGGTGAGCGCCGCGCTCTGGCGAACTGACCCATGCGCGCTCCTACCGAACGACACCGACCCGACTCGCATCGAGCGGGACAGTCCGCATGTGTGCTCGATCGACTACGAAGATCACGCCGTCAGCGTCAAGGTCGGATCGTTTTTCGGCGAGGGAGAGAAAGCCGACTACGAGCCGATCACCATCGCTGATGGTAGGGCATACGAAATCGGCACCGATCGCAACAAGACCCTGTGCTATCTCTGGATACCGGTCAGCCCGACCGCGTCGATTTTCATCCAGGACATCGACTACGGCATAGGCAAGGTCTCATGCCGGCTCAGCAAGCGCATCGCGGCACATGCCATCGATAGGATCGGAGCTGGCAAGACCGGCACGCCACCGGCGAAGGGGGTCAAACCTCCCTGCCAGGCGCTCCGCGCGGCATTGAGCGACAAGCTCGGGGACCGCCGGCTGGTCGTCGGCGGACATCGGACGAGTATCGACTCCTGCTCCGCGGTCTCGGCCGAGTCTCCGAATCCGCACAGCAACTTCGAGCCGCCTGCGTACGCGTTGCTCGAAGTATCGAACGACTCCTCGATCGACGGCGCGGCGAGCTTGCGGGTACGCGGACACGAGGTTCGGCGACGGATCTTCGTCTGGGAATCGACGAATAGTCGACGCTGCGAGATGGAGTGGAGTGGGCGGGCCGGGTTCGTCACGGTGACCACGCGTTCGTGCCCGCTCACGCAGAAGACCATGCAGAAGGTCATCCCCCAGTACGAACAGCCCGCGTCCAATCAGCCGGGTGAAGCGAGACTCCGGGCGTACAGGCAGGGAGAGTCCGACCTGGATGCCGTCGGCGCCTGTGACGCCTACGTTTCGTCCTGGCTTGTTCCCGGCGACGGCCTCGACGCATCGCTCTTGCCCGCAGCACCCGGATGCCGTACGTACGAGACGGTTGAGCTTCCCCCCGAGCCGGCAGAGATACTGCACGACGCTCACGTCGATCCACGCGTCACCTGCGAGCTGGCGCGGGAGGCGATGAACGCGCACGACGAGTCGGCGACGCCCGTGGTTCTCACCGACGTCCCGGAAGAGATCGCGAGACCGTATGGCGTGAAATCGCGCCCGTGCGCATTCGTCGACTCGCGAACCGATCGGCAGTACCTCGTCGTAGCGTCGGCAGATCCGCCGCCTGGGCCGCTCGTACGTCGCAGTCTCTACCGAGGCGACGATGAGGCCGACGATCGCCGCTTCACGCCGGATCCCAAGAAGAACTGGGATTTCGGCACGTCCACCCAAACGTTCGGGCACGCTGACGGCGACCAGGGTTACCTCACTGTCATGGTCAGTGAGGTCACCCGGTTCGACGACATCGAGTCATCCAGTTTCGTCACGCCCGAACAATCCGAGACCGCCGAGGAGATCCTCGACGCGATCATCGACGAACACTTCAAGGAGGCTCAGTGAGGCGTCTGCTCGTCTGCGTACTCGTAGCGTTTGCGCTAATGGTCGGAGGCTGCTCGGGAGGGGGCAGCGACGACCACGCGGACAAGAAGGCACTCGACAAGAACCTGTCGAAGCGGATCGACGCCGTTGATGAGCCGACCGAGTGGTCCCAGGAGGACGATGCGACCACGGAGCGCGATCCGAAAGCGACTTCCGCGGCATTGTGGCGGCTCGATCCGTGTCGGCTCGTTGCTCCGAAGAAGGGAAAGCCGGGAAGAGTCGAGCAGAGCGCACCACATCGGTGTCAACTGTCGATCGGCGCGACCGAGATCCGCTTCGTCCTTGGTGCGATCCTGACCACGAGCGAGCGTAAGCAGATCGGTGCGACGAACGTGCGGGGTGCGAAGGCCTACATACAGCGGGGTAGCCGTCGACTCGGTGGGTGCACAGGATGGCTGCCGGTCAGTCGTGACAACACGATCCGGGTCGAGGACGAGTTCGCCGAGTGCTGGAGAGTACGACCAATCCTGCGGCGTGTGGTCGATCGCATCGACGCTCCATCGAGCACAAGGACCGTACCGGGCCTGGGTGCTGTCGAGACGTGTCCGCTGTTGGAGCACGGGCTCGGATCTGCGATCAAGGGTCGAAAAGTAGAGTACGGGGCCGACAACCGCGACTACGGACTCGACCATTGTGCCGCTCTCGATTCGGGGCAACAGGATACGGCGCACTCGACGATTTACGAACAGTTCGCGTCACTGGAATTGGATGCGTACCAGGCACAAACGCTGACCTTCGAGGAAGGTGTTTCCGATACGCCTACTCCCGATGCCTACGCCTCCTCTGGGTGGCCCGCGGATTTCGGAACCATCCGCGGCCGGTCGGTTTTCGGCTCGCGTGGAGACGGCGGCGACTACGAATGCATCATGCGTTGGGCCGAGTCCACGACGATACTGCAACTCGAAGCGAGGACCTGCGCTCGTGCCAAGCCGTTGGTGAGGCGGATGATCAAGTTCCTGGACAATCGGCCGCAGCCGTCCGCCTCCCCGCAGAAGCCGTTGCTTTACGACGCCGGTGACGACGATTTCGAGGCACGAGGGGGGTGCGCCGACTACCTTCCGCTGTGGTTCGGACCGGAATACGGCGGGACCATGCCGTCTTTGGATGGTCCGGCATGCCATCCGTTCACGGAATCGGATGTCCCGGACGACCCGGCCGAGATCGTCGTAGCCGCACAGGCGGATCCCAACGTCACCTGCGATCTGGCGACCGACGCCGTACGGGACGAGTTCGGCGATCGACTCGAGCCTGCGACCTTGGAGGTGGGTGGCTACTCGCCTGTGGGGCCCCTTCACGACGAGACTGTGCCTCCCCCGCTTCGCGTGCGGCCGTGCGTTTTCGTCGACCCCCGTCGCAAGGTTCAGGTGCAAGTCTTCGTCTCGTCCGATCCGATGGCGGTGAGCCGGTACCAGGCCAAGCAGCTCGAGAAGAACGACACGCCTACACGAGCACCAATCGGGCCGGGAATCTATGGCATCGGGAACGGCGACATGGTGGGCCTTGGTGAAACGGCGGACGATGCGGGGTTTGTCGCGGTCTTCGCCGGCAAGCGACCGAAGGAACCGGAAGTGCTGTCGTTCCTTCCCGTGGACGGGATACCCCAGTCGCTCGAACGTGTCACGGACGCCATCATCCGCGACCACCTCGCCGAATGACCACGCGGCACGAGTTCCGCGTCGGCTTTGCCGCAGTATGGCAAGCGCAAAGAGCCGACACGGCCGCTGCTCGGCGTCAGCCAATGACAGCGCTTCTGTGACAGTTCGCTTCTTTGCTCGATGCGAGGATGGGTCACGTGTTGTTGCTCGTCCGCCACGCGATGCCGCTCGCAAGCGAGTTGACGCCCGCGAACCAATGGCCGCTGTCCCCAGACGGACTGCGCGCCGCGGACCGACTGCGATCTCGACTGCCGCATGACGCCGAACTCGTGGCGAGCGACGCGCGCCGAGCGTACGAGACGGTCGGCGGGCTAGACGGGGTGGTCGAGCGCGACAGCCGATTCAACGAGATCGCGCGACCCGACGAACCTTGGGGCGGTGACTACCGCGAGCCGCGCCGACGGTACGTCGAGGGCATTGCACAGCCGGGTTGGGAGCCGCAGCGTGATGCCGCCGCCCGATTCGACGCCGGTGTCGCCGACTTGCAAGGCCGTTTCGGCGGCCGTCCCATCGTGATCGGTACGCACGGAATGGCGCTCACCGTCTGGCTTGTCAGGATCGGCGCAGTCGCGCCCGACGAGGCGGCAGTCTTCTGGGCTGGCTTGCGATACCCCGACTGCATCGAAGTGCGCACCGACGGCCCGGCCTGGACGAGATTCGACGATGCGGGGCGAAACTCCGCAGACCTCATGCCAAGGGAGCATTGATGCGCGAACTGCAGTTCATCAGCAGCGGTCACCTGGAGTGGCGAGAACGCGATAGTCCGCGGCTTCGTGACGCGGGAGACGCAATCGTGCGCCCGTTCGTCGCTGCGCGTTGTGACGGCGACACGCTGCCGCTCCACCGACCGGTCTCGCGGCCGATGCAGATCGGGCTGCGTACGGGGCTGATCGATCCGGTCGTCGGTTCGATCTGCGGTGACATTCCGTTCCGCGGACCGTTCGGCATCGGACACGAGTGTGTGGCACAGGTGGTGTCAGTCGGCGCCGACGTACGCGATCTGCGGATCGGGCAGATCGTGGTCGTGCCCTGGTCGGTGTCGTGCGGAGACTGCATCGAGTGTTCGCGCGGTCTCACCGCCAAATGCTCCACGACCCGCCACGAAACCCTTGCGGCGTACGGCTTCGGACCACGGTGCGGCGATTGGGGAGGCATGGTCGCCGACGAGATCAGGGTGCCGTACGCCGACCACATGCTGGTGCCGGTGCCCGATGGCGTCGACCCACTGCGCGTCGCAGCGGCCAGCGACAACCTCTCGGATGCGTGGCGGTCCGTCGTACCTCAGCTCGCACACAGGCCGGGCGGATCGGTGCTCGTACTCGGCGGGGGAGGCAAGAGCATCGGGCTGTACGCGGCCGGATTGGCAGTCGCACACGGTGCCGAGGTCGTCGACTACGTCGACAGTGATCCGCGGCGCCTCGAGATCGCGGCGGACTTCGGCGCGCGCGTACACAAGATCGACAAGCCCGGGCAGTCCTCGCTCCGACGGGTGTTGCCACAGCGCTACGACATCGCCGTCGAGGCGTCCTCGCGTGCTTCGGGCGTACGCGCGGCGCTGCGTGCGCTCGAGCCCGGCGGGGTGTGCACGGCCGTCGGCTACTACGTCTCCACGGGTACGAAGGTTCCGTTGATGCACATGTACGCGAACGACGCGACCCTGAAGCTGGGCGTATCACACGTACGCCCGCACCTGCCTGACGTGCTGGACTTCGTCGCGCGTACGGACTTCCCTGCCGAGCGGATCACGACGCTGACCGCAGACTGGGAGGATGCGCCGACCGCGTACGCAGAGCGCACGGTCAAGCTCGTGCTGCAGCGCGCGCCGCTCGAACTCTAGGATCCTGGATCTGCTGCGCGCGGAACCGATGAGGTCTGCGTACGGATCACGTCTTCACTGACGCGAGCATGCGCACGATGAGGAGAGACCCATGGCAGACCTGATGGTTGACTACATCATCTCCCTGGACGGCTACGGCGCAGCCGAGGGCTGGCCGGGCTACTGGGGTATGGAGAGCAAGGAGTACCTCGAGTGGGTGGGACAGGATGAGGGGCTCGATCACACGGCGTTGATGGGCGCGACGACCTACCGGCTGATGTCCGGGTTCGCCGCGGAGATGGGCGACGACCCAGGCTTCGCCGCGCTGACGGCGCTGCCGAAGGTGGTGTTCTCGTCGACGCTCGAGGAGCCGCTGACGTGGGCCAACACGGAGCTTGTCGCCGGCGACGCGGTCGAAGCCGTGCGGCAGATGAAGCGGACCGGATCGCAGCCCTTACGTACGATCGGCAGCCTCACTCTCGCGCGGTCGCTGCTCTCGGCGGGTGTCGTGGACCGCTTCCGGGTCGTCGTGTTCCCTGTCATCACCGGCGCCACCGGCACTGACCGGATCTTCGACGCGTACCCCGATATCGCCCTGGAGCTCAAAGAGAGCAGGACGTTCGAGGGCGGACTCCAACTTCTCGAGTACGCTCCGACGATCCTCGACGGCCCGCCACTGTCTGCGTCGTGAGATGTAGCCGATCGGTTGGTATAGCGTTTCTCATCAGACGGACGAATCCATTTTGGGGGCGGCGTGGACGGTCGGCTGGCATCTCTGCTCGATGAACTGCATCAGTTCGGCGTCAACCACGATGCTGACAAGGAAGATCGGCTCGATCGGCTACGCAACCTCGAACCCGACACCGCCGCGTTACTTGCGCTTTTGGTGCGAGCGACAGGTGCCAGAGAGGCGTTGGAGCTGGGCACCTCGAATGGCTACTCGACCCTGTGGCTTGCCGACTCGCTGCGTAGCAACGGAGGGCATCTGGTCAGCGTCGAAGTGGACGAGGGTCGGAGCGCACAAGCAGCCGTCAACCTTGACCGGGCCGACGTGCGGTCCGTTGTCGAGCTGCGAGTCGCGGACGCCGCCGATGTCTTGAGAGAGTCCGCGGACGAATCCTGGGACCTCGTCTTCCTTGATGCTGAGCGTCCGGCGTACACGACGTACTGGCCCGACCTTGTCCGCGTGCTGAAGCCGGGTGGCCTGCTCGCCGTCGACAATGTGATCTCCCACGCCGAACAGGTCGCGGATTTCCGAGCTGTCGTCAACGACGACGCTCGCGTCACCGAAGCGCTTGTTCCTACGGGCGCAGGGCTCTTGCTCATCGCACGCTCTCGGGAGCCAGTCACGGCGCAGCTGCCGACGGGTCCCTGAGCGTACGCGGGATTGGGTCACAGGGGCGAGCGTCCCATCCACCGTCGGCGGATAAGTGCGCACATGTACGAGGCGATCCCGGCAATCATCCCCAGACCGAGCGCCGAGCCGGTGAAGAGCAAAGCGGCGCCAAGGGGCCAGAGGTTTGCGCCGGCTGGGCACTGGTCGCTGACCGTTGCCGAGTCGAACGACCAAAGGACAGTCAGGCAGAGTACGCACGAGATCGCGGATGACCACGCATGTCTATGCCAAGCCGCAACGCTGACAACGAGTGCCAGTCCCATGGCGACGCCCATGACCTGCCACGGTTCGTACGGACCGTGGCACTCGCCGTTCGGCAAGAGCGTCATCTCGGCGTGCCAACCCAAGAGCGCGACGTACAACGCCGTCGTCGCGGCCACAGTGCCCGCGACCCAAAGGAGTTCGCTGAGGCGGGGAAAGCGGTGAACGCGCATGTACTGATCCTGAGCGATGCGAACCTGCGCGCACATGAGTATGCGTACTCATCCGATGCGTCGGAATCCGTGCCGTTACGTGTATCGAGTTCTGCTGCAGAACGTTTCGCCGGGTGATGTGCGACGCCACGTCTAGCGGACCACCTCGAGCGGACCCTCTTCGGGCGTCGGTGGCTCGAATCGCTCGAAGTACTCCGTCGCCGTCTGTTCGGTGAGTGGCCAATCGTCCGCCCGCCTGCCGTGTCGGTCACCGACCCGGCTCAGGATGGTCTCCAGGCTCGTCGCAATGTAGACGGTCTCCGGCACGATGCCCTCCGGTGCGAGCAGTGCGCGGAACTCATCGCGCTGTCGCCGGAACCAGAATCCGAAGTCGAGCACGACATCGTTCCCCGCCACGACCTGGCGCAACAAGCGTGCCTTCAGCTCTGCGGCCACCTCGGCGACCACTTCGGCCGAGGGCATCGTCGTGATTCCACGATCCCAGAACTCCACCTCGAACGACAAACGCGTCCAGCCATTGCCCTCCAGGCGCTTGGCGTACGTGGTCTTGCCGGCGCCACCTGGACCGCACATCATCACGACTCGGGCTAGTCGCGCCTTGTTCTCTGTCATCGGGCCGAGGTTACGCTCCGCAACTGACGTTGAGCTCTGCAAACCTGGATCATCTGCACGGCCTTGGTGCTGATCACGGCTCGAGGTTGGTCACTCCGGTGCCGCTCGCCAGGTCGAACGGTACGGAGACGTGGTCGTGCGTTATCAACCAGTTGCCGTCGATCTTGCGGAAGCAATAGGTGACCCGGACCCACATGCCGTTCGTGACCGTCCCGTCCTGCAGCGTTCCGCTGAGCCGACCGAAGGCGTGCCCGTAAGCCACGTCGTCGCCCACCGTGAGTGTCAGGTCGCGGAGTTCATAGCGTGAATCGTGGATGAACGCGAACGCGCTCGCCCAGTTCTTCGACTTCGCGGCCAGCCCGGCATGTTGTAGCGGCGGTTCGATGTCGAAGGACTCGACATCAGTTGCGTAAAGCTGTTTCAGACTCTCGAGATCCTGGGTTTGGATTCCTTCGACGATCTTGTCGATCTGCTGCCTGATCCTGGCGCCGTCCACCTCGCGTTGGCTTGGCATCGCTTCGCATCCTCCACTCGAGCTTCAGCCGTGGCTTCTCGCCCGTACGACGACGCAGCACCCTGGTATGTGACACTCCAGGTCCGTTACGTCACCCGCGACGACTGCGGCGTTCGTTGAGGCCCAGGCCCGGTTGTGGTCGGGTAAAAGGCAATGCAGACCAATCAACGGCACGCACGCTGGTCGACGTGTTCGGCCCGGTGTCCGCGCACCGTCACCACGCAGGCGTGTCGCGTGAACCGGAGAGCGGTCCACGTGCGACATCTCCCGGCAAACGACGGTCAATCATGGTCAGATGCGGTGAGGTGGATCGGGACTTTGGCCCGGAATTCTGGGTGGCCAGGGGCGGGATCGAACCGCCGACCTTCCGCTTTTCAGGCCTAGCCATTTCCGCAGGTCAGGAGGGTAGTTCATCGTCCGTGCAACCCTCACGCAACTCATCGCCGCTGTCTTCGGCGCCATCGGTCTCAGCCGGCCGATCATCGGGGCGCGCGCTGGCAAGGTCGCTCAGCGCCGCCGCGATCACTGAATCACGGCCCTCCACTGCGTGCAGGTAACGGTTGGCCGCAGCCGAGGACGAGTGGCCGAGCCGCAGCTTGAGGTCTGCGAGGTTGGCCCCAGCGGCGGCCGCGAGGCTCTGTCCCGTGTGTCGTAGATCGTGAAACGCGAGGTCGAGTCCGAGCTTCTTGCGTGCGCGGACGTGCGCCTGGTACACCGCGTTGCCACGCATGCGCGAACCGTCCCGACCGACGAAGAAGTACTCCTCACCCGCCCAGTCCTGCGCATGCTCGCGTACGACGGGCAGAACATGAGGCGGAATCGTGACTGGCCGACGACCGGCGCGGGTCTTCGGGTCCTTGTCGTACGCACGCTGCGATTCCAGCAGCTCGACCCGGTTCCGTCGTACCCACACGGTCCCCGCTTCCAGGTCGACGTCCTCCACGCGAAGCGCACAGACCTCACCGCGCCGGATACCGCACCAAGCAGCCAACGCGACGGCCGCCCGATATCGAGGTGTGATCGTTTCTATGAGCTGGGCGACTTCGCGAGCCGTGGCAATCGGGCGTTCATCAGCCATGTCAGCGGTCGCACCCTTGATGGTGCACGGGTTCCGCTCTATCGCATCGTCGCGCACCGCGGCATTCATTACGGCGTGCAAGAAGGCGTACGACTGTTGAATCGAACGCCGACCTCCCTTGCCTGCCAACGCTTTCCGGTACCAGGCACGCACGATGGCCGGGGTGATCTCCGCGAGCGTCATGTCGAGGAGATCGCCCATGTGCAGCCGCATGTTGCGATGGCACGTTTCGGCCCACCGCTCACCGATATCGGGACTCTCCTCGAGGTAGTCCGTGGCGTAGTCCTCGAACAGTGCACGAGCTAACGCCTCGTTTCGCCAGGTTCCACGGCTAAGGTCCGACTCCACCTTCGAGAGCCACCGCGACGCGTCTGCCTTCCTCGTAAAGGTGTGCGGAGCGTACTGTCGGCGGCCATCAGGCCCGATGAACGACGCTTGATAGCGGCCGGAGCGTTGCCGAACAACCTTGCCGAACTGCCGTCTGGCCATCATGCGGCCCTACCACCTGACCACGAGACCACCAGCGGCTGAATCGTCTGTGCTTCGACATACTCGGCGATCGCAGCCTCAGGGATTCGCACATGGCGACCGACCTTGACATACCGGATTCGACGTTCGGCGATGAGACGACGAGGAAATCGTTCCGTCGTCCCAAGCACCTCTGCGGCCTCATCAACTCTCAGTAGGCGTTCCATCGTGTGCTGTCCCTTCCGGTTATGCCGCATCGGACACGGCGGTTGATTGAGTTGCCGAACAGTTTTCGGGTGGTCGGTCGCGGGAGGCGATGACCTCGCGGGCTCGTTCGTATTGGGTGCGCCATCGGTTGCGTTCGGTGATGGCTTGGCGGACGAGTTCGCGGAAGATGGGCACGTTGTCGGCGTCGCCGTCGGCCAGGTCGAGGTTCAGTGATTCCCACCGGTAGCGTGGGTCGCCGTCGTCGTTGACGGCATCGGCGGCGTACCGGTCGGTGTCGGGCATCTCGATACCGGCCTCGTCGAGAACCTCACGCACGACGGCGGCACGGTCGGCCTTGTGCTCGTCGAGTCGTTTGCCGGACCACTGACGTGACACGAGGACACGTCTGCCGCCGTGGCCGAGGTTGTTGAGCTCGTGGGCCTTCTTGCCACACTCACCGGGACGCATCCCCTCGGCAGCGTCCTTGGGCTGGACCCCGAACCGCAGCCAGTTCGCACACTTCGGGGAACACGGCAGCCACCGAACCTCACGGTGGAGCCGGTCACGGTGCTCGCGCTGTGGCTTGCTCAGGGTGTCGGGGTCGTAGGTTTCCGCGATCGACTTGGTGAGGTACTTCGTCAGATACCGCACCGAGTTCGCGACCTCACGCTCGTTGGTCGCGATCAGGCCCTGGTAGTCGAACTGCTTGCCCGCGCGGATCACATATGCCGGCTCGTCGTTCTCGGGGTCGATCGCATCAATCGCCTGATCCCACGACGGCAACAGGACGCGGCTGTCGGGGTCGACGTAGCCGCCCTGGTAGTCGTCCCAGACCGGAAGCCGGCCACCGGTGTAGACGGGTTCGGTGTGTTGGGGCCACCAGACCTGGTGGTAGGTGCCGTCCACGACCTGACGCACTGTCTTGCGGGGAATCGTCCCGCGTACCGCGGCGTGCAGATGCAGCGCGAGCCGGTGCTGTGGTTCGACGGTGGCGAAGTACTGCACCTTGTAGTCCGCCGCCCGGCGCAGGTTCTGAAACAGCCTGTCGACGAGCTTGGGAAAGTGCAACGCATCCAACGCGGCCTTGCGGTAGTCGTAGCCGTATTTCGGATCGATCGGCGTCCCCGCAATCCCCTCCGACTCCGAATGCCTGCCACCGCACCGGCACCGCACAACCCGCCCACCCCGACGACTGGCGGTGTGAACCGGCCCGTAGGACGGGAGTGTGAAGGTCAGGAACATTGACGGCCGATACGACTTCCCGTCCGGTGACGTGAATGTCCGCCCGAGTGTCGTGTCCGCTGTTGGTGACTTCGGCAGATCGCCCGCATCATCGCGCCGTCTGGTCGAACGCCTACGACGAGCAGAAGCCTCCTCGACCTCCTCAGGCTTATCGGCCTGGTCACCGTCCTGCTCAGGGTCGGGTCCAGGTTCGACGTCGAATCCGTCGGGCTCGACATCGCGGTGCCAGCCTTCGCGGCATTGGGTGATGCGCAGCTGGCGCGCCTTCTCGGCACACGGGCCGCACACGTTCGCCCGCGTCGAGCCGCACGGAATCGGCACATAGTGCTCTTCACCGGTGTCGAGGTCGATGCGTTTACGGATCACCGGACGCACGCAGACCCCGGCCAGTTCGGCCATCTCCAACAGTTGGGCGCCGTTCATGTCAGTCATCGGATTCGTCGCCCTTCTCGGTACGTGTCCAGCGCCGAAGACCAGACGGGCTCGGGTGGGTTTCGATGAGTCCGGCATCGACGAGCGCGGCCACGATGCGGCCCTGGTCGTCGACCTCCGGAAGGGCCAGCCGGGCAACGGGTCCGGCTGCCTCGACCTCGCACACGATGTAAGCCAGAACCTGGAGCAGGGGGCGCAGTTCGACCGGCACCCGTTCGATGAGAGCCGCGGTGCCGCCGGGTGGTTCCCAGCCGTCGAGGGGGAACCAGACGTGATGGCATTGCACGCACATGCGCGGCATCGCCACGTCCGGTTGCTGCGATGGCGACAGTGTGCCCGGCCGTCCTGGTTCGGCGTTCTGTTGTGCGTGCTTCAGCACACACTGTGCGCAGGTGCAGTCACTCATGCCGCCTCCTTGGTTGTGACGTGCTGGGTGTCGTCGAGCCCGATTCCGAGTCCGAGTGCGGTTGCCAGATGGGCTGCGAGTGGGGGTGGGATCGCGTTGCCGACCTGTTCGTACTGCTTGGTGCGTGAGCCTTGCCACGGGTAGTCGGGCCGGAACCCCTGCAGGACGCCCGCCTCGACGACCGAGACACGGACCCCGCCGTCGGCGTTCTGCCGGGAGGTGCGGGTGCGGTAGCCCGGAGGTGCGATCACGTCGGGGCTGTAGGAGCCGACCACCGTCGTCGCGGGTCGATGGCGGAACCAGTCGCCATCACTTGGGCGAGTTGGAAGCCAGACGGCGGTTCCTTTGCCGGTCACCGTGTCCGCTGGCCCTGCCTCGGCGTCTTTGGGTGTGGCGAGTCCGGTCGACCCGGCTGCGGCCATGTGGGTGGCGAGTTTGTGGCGGTAGCGGGCGTTCGCGAACGGCTCTGCGCCACCGGTCTGTGTGCCGCCCGACGAGACGGTGCACGACGGCTGGTCGTCGATGCCCCAGCCGAGCGCGGCAGCCATCGACACCCACGGCATGCGGGCGCCGCCGAACAGGTCGCCGTCGTCGCCGTCACGTGAGTGCGTCGGTTCGGGTGGGAGAACGAGCCTGTCGGAGCGGGCCAGCAGGATGGCGCGTTTGCGAGTCTGCGGGACGCCGTAGTCGGCGGCGTTGATGACACCGACCCACGTCGTGTAGCCCCATCCGGACAGGATGCGGGCGAAGTGTTCCCACAGCCCGCGTACGGGTGGGACTTCCTCGAGCCCGACCACGGCCGGTCGGAGCTCGCGTATCCAGCGGATCGGCTGACAGACCAGCGCCGAACGTGGATCGGCCCATGCGGTCCAGGCCGTCGAGTCGTCGCCGTCGGCCATGCGGTCGGCCAGCGTGTGGCAGTTGGTGCGGTCGTCCTCCCCGCGGCGTAGACCGGCCGGAGACCAGGCCTGACACGGCGGCGAGGCCACCAACCCGTACACGCCGGCGTACTCGCACGGGTCGGTAGCCGCGACGTCGGCGCACACGCGGGCATGACCTGCGGCTCTGGCGGTCGCACACGCGGCCTCGTCAACGTCGATCCCGGTCACCGACGTGCAGCCCGCAAGGCGCATGCCCTCGTCCCAGCCGCCCGGGCCAGCGAACAGGTCGACCACCGTTGCGCCGTTCATGCCGCCGCCCCCTGGTCGTCGAGGCGTGGCCGGATGGTCTCGACGAGGACCGCGTCGACCGACACACCGCGATCGAGTGCGGACAGCATCCGGGCGCGGTCGGCTTCGGTCGTTCCGCCCCAGATGCCTTGTTCGGCGTTGAGCAGCGCAGCCGCGCGGCAGGAGGACCGGACCCGGCATCCGTTGCACGTCGCGAGCGCAGCAGCCTCCATCGATGCGCCCCGTTCGTCGAGTTCGGGGAAGAACACGTCGCCGTGGGTGTCGCCGCAGGCGGCCTGTGTCTGCCAGCCCGGCGTGATCCGGCGTGCAAGCTGCGCGGCATGGTCGGGGTCGGGTACCGGCAACACGAGCTGCCCGTCGAGGTTCGCGCTCATGACGCTTCCCCCTCCTCAGCCTGCGCGTCGTCGGTCTCGGTCTGCTCGGCGTCAACGTCGGTGTCGCTCGACGAGGTGTCGCGCCGTGCGTCGAGGTCGATCACTTCCGCGTCGCGCGGTGCGGGATGCGCGGCCGCGAGAGCGCGAATCTGCTCATCGGAGGTGAACGGAAAGCGGAGCCGTACTGGGTCGGGAACCCCGTCGACCACGGCATAACCCGTTCCGGGCAGCGCCAGCGGAATCTGGTCACACAGCGCGCCCCGTTCCCGGGCTCCGTCACCGAGCACCATGTCGACCTGCTCGGACGTGCGCAGACTCAGCGCGACACGGGACGGGAACAGGTCCCGCATGGACAGAATCTCCTTACGCGGGTCCTGGACCGCGCCGACCACGGTGATGGCCTGTGCCCGTCCTTGGGTGAGCAGCGTCGACAACGCCGCCTCGATCCGCTTCTTCGCGGCCTTGTCGGCCATGTAGGCGATCAGTGCGGCCAGCTCGTCGACGAGCACGAGGTAGAACGGCTCGTCGACGGTCGGGACGTGCAGACGAGACCTACCGCGCATCGCCTTCTTACGTTCGTCGTTGACGGCGACCAGGCGCTCGAGGCCGTCGGCCATCACCGACCCGTCCCCGTCGTACAGCTGGTGGAACAGAGGTGCGCCCATGGTCAGCTCGTTGAACTTCGGATCAAACCCGACCACCCGCACCAGCCCCGAGGAGATGCCGGGTGCAACGTGGTTGACGATCGACCACAACACGGACCCTTTGCCCGCGCCGGTCTGACCGACGATCAACAGATGCGTGCCGAGCAGCCGCAGCCGATACGGTGTGCCGTCCTCAGTGAGCGCGACCGGGAGCCGTTTCAACGCGGGCGACTCAGCCACGCCGAAGGGCTGCACCGGCTGCGAGAGAACGTCGTGACGGATCAGCTCGACCCGCACCACCCGCCGTTCAAACCCACGGCGACGTGTCCACGGCATGACCCCGGCACGCCTGCCGGGTGTGCGAATCCGACACGACTCGGCATTCAACCCCACAGCCAGCGCGTCGGCCTTAGCCGTCCAGTCGCCGATGGTCTGACCCGCAGGAATCCGCGTCAGGAACCGGTCCATCGACGGCGACGACACCACCGAACCCACCGACGGGAACACCACGCTGCCGTCCGGGTCCTTGCCCGTCAGCCCGCAGCCCGCGATCACGCCGTCCCAGCGGCGACGCAGCCGGAACCGCCGCAGCCGTCCGTGTAGCCGCCAGACCACCCGCTGACGGAATGCCTCAGGTCGACGCCACGCCCACAACCCGAGACCAGCAAGGCCGAACAGGACCAGGCCGGCGAGAAGCGGGAGGCCGTAGGAGCTGAGCGACCAGCCCAACAGGCCGCCCAGGCCGAGGGCAACGAGACGGACCGGGCGGAGGAGCAGCCAGCCGACGATCCGGGCAACTTTGACGATCAGCCACCCGGCTGCCAGCAGCCACAGCGAAATGCGGAGCTTCGCCGGGCGGATACGGACAATCTCGGTAGTCATGACAGGTCGCCTCCAACTGTTGTGGCGAGGGCGCGTCGGGCGGGTTCAAGAGCCCAGGCCGGACGCACGGTGTAGGAGGGGCAGACGCCGCCCGTTCGATGCGGCCCCGAGACACCACAGAACGGACAAGCGCCCACCCGAGAATGCGAAGCCGCCTCGGCGGCCAGACAGGAACCGAACGCCGCACCCAGCCGGGGATCGTCGAACACCACCGCAGCGGGTGCGCCGCAGGTGCAGACCTCACCGGCCAGGGCAGGCCGCCCGAGCGACCCACCCCGACCACGACTACGTAGCGAGAACACGACGACTCACCGACCGCTCTCGCAGTGAATGCACGGCCCGTACTGCTCCTGCACACCACCGCACCGCGTGCACACCACCACGCCCGTGAGCGAGCAGAACCCGCACAGATCGCCAGCAGCCTGCGCGGCCAGGTCATTGCACACCGCGCACGGGTACCCGAGTTCGGCACCGGTCGAGACGACGATCGGGTCGGCCAGGCCACGCATTACGCGGCCTCTTCCTTGCTCGCGCTACGCGCCGACTTGCCCGCCGCCGGCGTTGAGGTCGACCCGGCATCGGAGCCGATCGGGACGAGCTGCTCGACGGTGATCGACAGCGCCATGCGCTCGTTGCTCTCGTACGGCTGGACCCAGACCCGGCCGCGCGCTTCGTAGAACGTCCCGAACTCGTAGACCGTCGCGGGCTTGAGCACGTGCACGCTCGCGGTCTTGTCCGGCTGCACGCTGCCGTCCTTGCGCTGCACCATCAGAATGCAGCCCGAGCTGTGGGTCTGCTCGCCGGTCGGAGCCGCCTTCTCACGCGGCTTCACCGGAGCACCCATCCCGCCGACCACGACGGCCCAACGGTCAGCGGTGGTCTCTACCGGAAGTGAAGTACCTACGTTCATTGCTCTCTCCTTCAAATCGATACTGGCTTAAGCCAGTTGCTATGTGACCGATTGAACACTGGCTTGAGCCAGTTGTCAAGTACTGGTCCAAGCCAGTTGGGTATACGCTCGCTGCATGGGTACGACCGAAAGAAGCGCGCAAGGCGCTGGAACACCGAGCAGACAGCTCGCCGCATACCTTCGCGAACAGATCGCAGCCGGTGAACTCGCGCCGGGTGACCGCCTCCCCTCGGAGCGCGCATTGGCAACGGAGCACGACGTGGCCCGCAATACGGCTCGTGAGGCGATCCGCCAGCTCGCAGAATCCGGACTCGTCACGGCGGAGCACGGCAGAGGCGTGTTCGTGCGTAACAAGGCACGGCTGATGAGGTTCGGTCAGAGCCGCTACTCGAAGCGTCTACGCGACGAGACCGGCATCTCGCCGTACCACGCCGAGGTCACCGCTCAGGGCCGGGAGCCTTCCGCGAAGTGCACCAGCGTGACGACCGTGACCCCGCCCGACGACGTGGCCGAGCGGCTCGACCTCGATGCCGACAGCACCGTGATTCGTCGCGAGAACTGGTACTACGCCGACGAGGAGCCGATGCAGGTCGGCATCACCTACATCCCGTCGCAAATCGCCGACGGCTCACCGCTCGCTATGACGGGTGACCGTCTCGGCAAGGGCGACCTGTACGCCCGGTTTGAGGAGAAGGGACACGCGATCACCTACACACGCGAGGAAGTGACCGCCCGCATGCCGTCGCCGGCCGAGGCCGACGGACTGCAGCTCCCCGAAGGCGTACCTGTGCTCGAAGTCGTACACACCGGGATCGACCAGGACCGAACCCCGTTCGAGGTCACCCGATTCGTGATGCGGGCCGACTTCATGGGACTTGACTACCGGATGCCGGTCGACGACTGATGCCCGGCCAAGCCGCACTCGTCCGACGACGCCACGAGGACGACCTAACCGAACTCGCTCAGGTACTCGTTCGAGTCCATGCGCTCGACGGATACCCCGTCGAGGGCGTTGCCGATCCCGAAGCATGGCTCACTCCCGACACAGAACTCGCAAGCTGGACCGCCGAGTACGACGGCACGATCATCGGCCAGATCACGCTGGCGCAAGCGACACCAGACGACGACGCCGCCCAAGTGTGGCGCGATGCAACCGACGGCAGCATCGAGGAGCTCACGATCCCTCTACGCCTGTTCGTCGACCCTGCGCATCGCGACCTCGGCGCAGGACGCGACCTGATGCTCGCCGCCGGAACCTACGCGGTGACGCACGGACGCCCGATCGCGTTCGACGTGATGCTCAAGGACAAGCGAGCCATCGCCCTCTACGAGAGCATCGGATGCCGCCGCCTCGGCACGATCACGCATCGACACAGCGAAGGCCTCACCGAGCCCGCCGCTGTTTACGCCGGACCCGAAGTACTACCCACCGGACCCGCGCAGCCCTAACGCGATCAGCGCCGTGTTCCAGATTCCTCCGTTCTTGCCTATAACTCCCTACGAGTCTGTAGTTTCCTTCCATGAGCGAGCCGGACGAGCCACACCGGACGCCGAATGCTTGCTGGTGGTGCGGCGACCCCGAAACGACGGGGGAACACAAGTTCAAGCACAGCGACTTAAAGCGTCTTGCACGGGAGAATGGACAGGTCGACCCCACATCGGTCTACAAGGGCGGCGAGGGGTACTCCGGGACCCTGCGAAGCCTGAAGAAGGGTGCAGGTCTTCGCTGGGAGCAATCCCTCTGCGGTGCCTGTAACAACCACCGCTCACAACCGTTCGACATCGCGTATACGCGCTTCTCCGAGTATGTGTGGGAACGACAAGACCACTTCGAGCACTGCAACACCCTCGACTTCAACGATGTGTTCGGCATGTCGTGGTCAGCACAAGCCACAAACCTAGCTCGCTACCTCGGTAAGCAACTCGGGTGCGTGCTTGCTGAGAAGGGCCTACCAATCGCGCCGAGTATCATCCGCTTCCTGAACGGCGACTCGGGCTGCTCGGACGTCACGTTCGTCCTCTGGCGAGACCGCGCCAGACGTGAGCTGCATCGGATGGGCCAGCTGGACGAACTCGACGTTCGCGGATACTGGCTTCCACCCATGCCGCGGTACACCGACGAAGTCGGCGCGTTCGTCGGGACGGACTATGCATACATCATTGGCTTCTTTGGACTATGCGCCCGCTACCGCACCAACGTGGAGGCGAGCGCATCCTTCTTCGAATCCGCTACTGTGCCCGTCCCGCTCGATGACCAACCATTCAGCCTCCCGGACTGAACCTCTCGATCGTCTCACCCGAGTTACACACGCGGTCGCGTCACCGGTCGCGTGACCACGTTGCCGATTCCGGCTCTCTCCTTATCAAGGGCGC
Organism: Nocardioidaceae bacterium SCSIO 66511; assembly: GCA_023100825.1. Lineage (NCBI taxonomy): Bacteria > Bacillati > Actinomycetota > Actinomycetes > Propionibacteriales > Nocardioidaceae > Nocardioidaceae bacterium SCSIO 66511. The sequence goes on from CP095846.1 coordinate 720,136, forward strand.
GCGCCGCTACGCGGCGCGCTTCGCTCCGTCGCGCCACGCGCCCGGGCATGCGGACCTTCGGCCCGTTCCGGGCCGCTCGCGCTCGGAGCTACACGCCTCGCTACCGGCGCGCGCACAGAACGCAGGAGTCGTCAGGCATCAGCTCGTGCGGCGAGTTCGTCGACCTGGCCGTCGAGCCCCGTCCCCTGATCGGTCCAGTCTTCGGCCTCCGCTCCACGAGTCAAGGGCGCTCCTACGTCGCGTCACTCCGTGATGGCGCAAGCGCCACCCTTGACACGCTCCACTCCGACCTACGAGCGGCACCTATCAGGGGATGGGGCAGGTGTGCCCGGACCTTCCATCATCGCCAGGGACGGTTCCAGGCCCTCGTGAGCGCATTGTGGAGGACGAACCCGTACCGTGCCGTGAATCCGGCACCAGAGACCTTACGGAAGACGAAGTCCGTATGCTCAATCTTTCCCGACGCGTTCCTAATACCGATTCCGCCGACCTCAAACATCTGCTTCAGAAGCATCATGGTCTCGCGTGGCTCTAGGCTTCCCTCAAGGTCTTCTTGTACCTCGCTGAACACAAACACGCGAGTTGGAAGTGTGCGCATTGCATCACGAAAGGCCGAGAGCTTGCGCTCGTTCCCGTACGGGAGCACCCCAGCGAGATTGTCGAATATCTCGCCTTCAAAGTAGTGCTCACTGTAGCTTTTTACGGCCTCGCGCGCATGATCGGATGTTACCGGCGTCGAACCACGGTGCGACGTCTGGACGTACCCCATGAGCGAGACCAGATCGCGAGGTATAAGTCGAGTGTAGTCGAGCAGATACTCTGAGACTTCGGTGTACGGGCCGAGGTCAACCGGTCCACGCAGGTAGGTCTTGACCAGGTTCTTTAGGTCTGGGCGCGCCACCGCGGCCTTACTCTCGACAAGACTCCACAACTTGTTGCCAGCTCCGATGCCGAGAGCGCTCCAGTCGAGGTGGACCGAATGCGGCTTGATCTTGTTGAGCTCGGCGCTGGGCAACACGTCGAAGATGTCTGACCGTACGGCGGCCACCACGGATATACGAGAGTCAAGGCCTCGGAGGTATCGATTGATCGACTCAATCGCGTGCATTAGGCCTGCTAACGATCGCAGCTCGTCCTCGGTCTCGAAGAAGAAGGAGTCAAGGCCGTCGAGCGCCACAAGATGTTGGCTCGTCGTCTCAACTCTTGCGATCGCGGCCTTCAAGATGGAGCACAGCTCGAGAGGCGTCGCGGACTTGACGGTCGTCCTTGAGGTAGTGACATCGACGACCTTGAGCTTGATTTTGACCGTCAGTGACGACCATTCAGCAACCTTTGCCCTCCAGTCTGTTGAGATCAAACCTTGCCGTTGCAGGTCGTCACGGAGCGTGTAAAACTCTCGAGGCGCGTTAATGCCCTCATCCTCCGCTAGCGACCCGAATATTCTTAAGAGAAGAAGGAACTCCCATGCGGACTGCGCACGAGAGGCACCCGGAGTCTGCCCGGTCTGGATCCGTGTGACGTCATTCACTGGAAAGGAACGCAGGTCCCACCAAACAAAGAACCGGTCCCAGCGGTCGAGCCACTCCAAACGCAGGTGTTCTAAGACTGCAGACTTTCCTGCACCCTTAGGACCAAGTAGGACCCACGTGCGGCGCGCGGCGATGCCATACGCCGCCTCGAGGTAGTCATAAAAGCCAGCCCGCAGGAGTTCTGGTTGCTCGACTGCCTCCATGTTGGCGTCGAGGTGACCGAAGTGCAGTTCGCGCAGAGGCGTTGGCTTTGCTGGTGGCATCCGGACAACTTACCGGGACAGCGACTGGCGCGTAGTCCGATTCCGGAAGATCAGCCCCGAGGATCGTCGATGCGAGTGTCTGGATGCTCCGAGGTGTGCAGCAACGGCTGTTCAAGCACAGACCCGGCGAGCGTCGTGGGACCTCGACAGGTCCCGGGCCCGATCGCGATCGACACGGACCGTCGACTTGTAGCGAACTGCGTACTGCTTCCCCAGGTCTATCGAACCATCGAGTCTGGCACAGGTCGGGCCGCTCGGGCAGGGCTTTCGGCTGGGCACCAGGTGACCCCCAAACTGACCCCAACGCCCCCAGTCGAAGGTCGTTGCGCGCGACTCGACGGGACCGACCGAGCAACGGAATCACGGCATGGCCGCAGTCTCGCCGACGCCTTTTAATCCGCGGGCGAGGCTCCGCCGCAGAGGTCACCACCAAGCCGTCCCCGACACGACCGGATAGGCGGACCGCTTCGCCCTGGCATCAGCGAGTACTTGCTCGGCCTCCGCAAAGCCCCATGGCCCGCTCGCGGACCAACCGTCGCGTTCGCCCTGCACGGTCCCTCGTGGAGTGGCGACGTGGGTGAACGCGCCGGTTACCACGTCGAGGATGTGATCATCCAATTCCTCTAGTAGCTCCGCAGACCCCGAGTCGCAGGCATCGCAGCCGCAGTCGGGGAGCAGCACGATCTCAACCGCTGGAGTACCGGCTCCAAGCAGAACGCCGTTGTCGGTCGGGCCTTTAAAGCCGCTAGTGCACACCAGGAGTGCGATGGCGTCGGTTCGGTGTGGTCGCACCCAGCGCGCCTGGCTGATCGGACCGCTGTCGGGCTTCTTCCCGCGCCACATCGCGCTCATGTCGTCGACCGTGCTGACCGTCGCGAGACCCAACCCGGTCAACGCACGAAGCCACGCCTCGACCCGAGCGCCGAGAATCCGATACTTCGCAGGATCGGAGACACGGGAGTACTCGGCCTCATCAGGCTCGTCCTCTGCGCCCGCATGCGGATCGGGCCAGGAGGGCGTGTTCGCTCCGGTCACCCTGAACTCAGCCTCGACGGCGGCACGAACCGTGTCTACGTTCATGACTTCAAAGCGTATGACAGCCGTGGTCTCATTTGCGGTCTCATTCGGTCCCGTTCGCGGGCGTACGGGTCACGGGTCGTGTACCGATGGTTCCAAGTCGCGAGCATTCCCGAACTCCGCCGATCGACTGACGACAGGCTTGGAAAGCGTGTTGGCGGCATAGCCCGCCCTGCGGCCTCTAGGCCATGCTCTGGCCCATGCGATTGGTCGCGAAACGACCGGAACTCGTCCGTATCGCCCGCGGGCGCCAGAGTGGCATCTGCGCAGGTCAGGGGCCACTTTCCGACCTGAACGCAAATCGGCAAGAAGCGGCAAACGCTAATCAGTGGCTTCCGGGTCGGGTGGAGATAAGCATCCTCAGACGCTCAGAAGCCGTCGTGGGCTTCGGGCGTCGTCGGGGACGTGCGGACGGGAGCGAGGTGTTCAGCCGATAGCCAGCGTTGGACGAACACAGCGCGGTTGGTGTCGTCTGAGCGGACCAGGACGACGAGCGCGCTCCACTTGTACGCGTGTCGTCGCCATTCCAGAACGAAGCCTTGCTCTGGCTCCTGGCCGCGGTCTGTCGCCACCCATACGTGCCGCGTGAACCGGGGCGGGGGCGCGTACATCGGTCTGCGTCTACCCACGACACCAGCGTACGACGAGTTCGAACACGTGTTCTATGTCTGCTCGATCACGTGCAACCCCCATGCAACCCAAGGGTCGGCAAACAGGGGTCAACGACGGTCACTGAGGGGGAGAGGCGATCGGGACTTTGGCCCGGAATTTCGGGTGGCCAGGGGCGGGATCGAACCGCCGACCTTCCGCTTTTCAGGCGGACGCTCGTACCAACTGAGCTACCTGGCCGTGTCCGTGGCGCGCGTACGAGCCGGACGGACGAGTGCCCGGCGTGCGCCGGGCTCCAGCAAGTATAGGGCCAAGGGTTCGGGGCTTACGGTGCGGGGACGCGCAGCACGGTGACGGCGAAGGACGCGTCGTCGTGCCAGGGGCGGAGGTCCCAGGTGGCGAAGCGGTGTTCGATGGGCAGACCGGCGGTTTCGAGGTCGGCGTCGAACTCCGCGAGCGAGTACTCCCGGTCGGTTCCGAAGCCGATCGAGATCGGACCGTCGGGGCGTACGTGGCGGCGCAGGTTCGACAGCACGGTGGCGCCTGTGCCCGGTGCGAGGAAGGGCATCACGTTGCCGGCGCAGATGGCGGCGTCGAACTTCTCGTCGATGCCGGCCGAGGGCAGATCGAGAGTCGACAGGTCGGCGTTGATCCACGTGGGGCCGGGATGGTCGACACGCGCGGCCTCGATCAGCTCCTGGTCGACGTCGACGCCGACGACGGTGTGGCCGCGGTCGTGTAGCTCCGCACCGATGCGGCCGGGCCCGCAGCCGGCGTCGAGGATGCGGGAGCCGCGTTCGACCAGGGTGTCGAGGAACCGCGCTTCGCCGGCGAGGTCTGCACCGTCGGCGGCCATCTTGCGGAACCGCTCGATGTACCACTGCGAATGGCCGTCGCCGGTCGCCGAGAACCAGCGTGGCGTGGGTGTGTCAGTCACGCGTCCATCCTGCACCACGGCCAGAAAGCCCCGGTGGGCCGCACGTTCCAGCCCCAAAATTCGAGAATCTGGGGCTGAAACGTGCGGCTCAGCGGGCGGGTCAGCCGGGGAAAACGGTCAGGCGACCAGCTTGTCGGTGTAGGTCAGCGCCTCGTCGATCACGTCGAGCCCGCGGCGCAGGTCGTCCTCCGAGACCACAAGGGGCGGCGCGATCTGGAGCCGGTTGAAGTGGATCATCGGCCAGACGCCCGACGCCTTGCAGCGGGCCATCAGCTCGGCCATCGGAGCCGCGTCGGCGCCAGATGCGTTGTACGGGACGAGCGGTTCGCGCGTCGCCTGGTCGCGGACGAGCTCAACCGCCCAGAACAGCCCGCGTCCACGTACCTCTCCGACGCTCGGATGCTTCGACGCCCACTCGGCGACGGTCGGGCCGACCACCTCGGACCCGAGCCGGCGCGTACGCCCGAGGATGTCGTCGCGCTCGAACACCTCGAACGTCGCGAGCCCGGCAGCGCACGCAAGCGGGTGACCCGAGTACGTGAGCCCGCCCGTGTACGCCCGATCGCCATAGTGCGTGGCGATCTCGTCGCGGATCACGACACCGCCCAGCGGTACGTACCCGGAGTTGATGCCCTTCGCGAACGAGATCAGATCCGGCTCGATGTCGTACGCGTCGAAGGCGAACCACTCGCCGATGCGGCCGAATCCGACCATCACCTCGTCGGCGAGATAGAGGATGCCGTGCCGGTCGCACAGCTCGCGTACGCCCTGCAGGTAGCCGGGCGGCGGGATCAGCACACCGTTGGTGCCGACGACCGTCTCCAGCGCGATTGCCGCGATCGTCTGCGGCCCCTCGAGCATGATGACCTCTTCGAGGTGGCGCAGCGCGCGCTCGGTCTCCTGCTCGGGGGAGTCGGAGTGGAACGCCGACCGGTACGGGTACGGGCCGAAGAAGTGGACAACCGACGAGTCGCTCGGCTCGTTCGCCCACCGCCGCGGGTCGCCGGTCATGCTGATCGCAGACCCCGTCGCACCGTGGTACGAGCGGTACGTCGTGAGGATCTTGCGCCGGCCGGTGTAGCCGCGCGCCATCCGAATGGCATTCTCGTTCGCATCGGCGCCGCCGTTGGTGAAGAACACCTTGTTCAGCCCGTCCGGCGCCTTCGAGGTGATCAACCGCGCCAGCTCGCCGCGTACGTCGTTGGCCATCGACGGCTGGATCGTCGCCAACCGACCGGCCTGCTCCTGGATCGCGCGGACGAGATCCGGATGCTGGTGCCCGAGGTTGAGGTTGACCAGCTGCGAGCTGAAGTCGAGGTACTCGTTGCCGTCGTAGTCCCAGAAGGTTGCGCCCTCACCGCGCGCAACGGGCGTCGGGTCGATCAGGTTCTGCGCAGACCAGGAGTGGAAGACATGCGCACGGTCGTCGCGACGTACCTGCTCGTTGGCGGCACGATCGGGCAGCGGTGCGGTCGTGCCGTCCCTTCGGGTGTATTCAGTCATGGCAAGCTCCTACCCGTTCGCCGGGAATCCGAGATCGATGCGAGAGGTCGCCGGGTCGGGCCAGCGGCTCGTGACGACCTTGCTTCGAGTGTAGAAGTGCACGCTCTCCGGGCCGTAGATGTGGGCATCGCCGAACAACGAGTCCTTCCAGCCCCCGAACGAGTACGAGCCGACCGGCACCGGGATCGGCACGTTGATCCCGACCATGCCCGCTTCGACGTCGAACTCGAACTGCCGAGCGACGCCACCGTCGCGGGTGAACAGGGCGGCGCCGTTGCCGTACTGGTTCTCGTTCACGATCTGCAGCGCCTCCTCGTACGTTGACGCGCGTACGACCGACAGCACCGGCCCGAAGATCTCATCGGTGTACACGGACATATCGGTCGTCACCTCGTCGACCAGGCTGACGCCGAGGAAGTAGCCATCGCCGTAGAAGCTCTGCTCGCGCCCGTCGACCACGACCTTGGCACCCGACTCGCGCGCCGCATCGATGTACGAAGCGACGCGGTCGCGGTGCTCGCCGGTGATGAGCGGGCCCATCTCGGATGCGGAGTCGGTGCCGGGGCCGATCGACAACGAGCCGATGCGCTCGCGGATCGCGGCGACGAGGTCGTCGGCGATGTCGCCGACGGTGACCAGCACGCTGACCGCCATGCACCGCTCGCCCGCCGAGCCGTACGCGGCGGACACAGCTGCGTCCGCGGCGGATGCGAGGTCGGCGTCCGGCAGCACGACCATGTGGTTCTTCGCACCGCCCAATGCCTGCACGCGCTTGCCGGTTGCGGCCGCGCGCTCGTAGACCGACCGCGCGATCGGCGTCGAGCCGACGAAGCTGACGGCCTGCACGGTTGGCGAGTCGAGGATCGTGTCGACGGCCTCCTTGTCGCCTTGCACCACGTTGAGTACGCCCGGCGGCAGACCCGCCTCGGCGAACAGTTCCGCGAGCAGTACGGACGCCGACGGATCCTTCTCACTCGGCTTGAGTACGACGGTGTTGCCGCATGCGATCGCGCTCGCGATCATCCACAGCGGCACCATCACCGGGAAGTTGAACGGCGTGATGCAGCCGACGACACCGACGGGCTGCTTGATGCTGTGCACGTCGATGCCAGACGACACCTGCTCGCTGAGTTCACCCTTGAGGTGCTGGGTCAGCCCGGCCGCGAACTCGACGTTCTCGATGCCGCGCGCGACCTCCCCGGCGGCGTCGCTGAGCACCTTGCCGTGCTCGCTGGTGACCACGGCGGCGATCTCGTCGCGGTGCTCGGTGAGCAGCGTACGAAGCCGGAAGAACACATCGGTGCGCTTCGTCAGGCTGGTGGCACGCCAGGCCGGGAGCGCGGCGGCGGCAGCGGCGATCGCTTCCTCGGTCTGCGCCCTCGAGGCGTACGCGACGTCGTGCTGCTTCTCGCCGGTCGCGGGGTTGAACACGACGCCCATCCGATCGGCCGACTCGACGCGCTTACCGTCGATGAGGTGGGGTACGACTGCCACGATGACTCCTGTCCAAGACACAATGTTGCGACCCGATACGGGGTCTGAAACTGCAGTGTGACACGGATCTGGCGCGACTCGAGCGGTCAGACCGTCGATGATGTGAGCTATCGTCGGACATTGTGTCCGTCGACCGAGGTGCACGATGCTGCCGACCGTGAGCGACGTCCTGGCGCTGACCGAGGTTGCCGCCGGGCGACCGCGCGTGCTTGCCGGGTTCGATGCGCTCGATCGCGAGGTCCGGTGGGTCCACGTAGCCCCGGTGAGTGGCACGCGTCGGTTGCTGCTCGGCGGCGAGTTGCTGCTGACGACCGGCGTCGGATGGGAGAGCGAGCCGCGCGAACTGGAGGCGTACGTCGACGACCTGGTCGCGGCCGGTGCGGCCGGGCTGATCCTGGAGCTCGGCGACCGCTTCGACGCCGCCCCACCGGCGTTGGTGACACGGTGCCAGCGGGTCGGCCTTCCGTTGGCCGTACTCGAACGCGAGGTTCGCTTCGTCTCCATCACCGAGGCCGTGCACGCGCTCATCATCGACAGCCAGTCGGCCGCGCTACGCGAACGCGATCGAGTGCACGAGGTCTTCGCGACACTCAACCGTCGCGGCTGCACCGTGGATTTCCTCCTCGATCAGGTCGCCCGGATGATCGGATCGGCTGTCGTACTGGAGGATCTGAACCACCGCGCGCTGGCATGGAGTTCGTTCGGACACGATCCGGGCAGCTACCTCGACGGCTGGGTCAGGCGTTCGCGACGTGCGGCGCGGGCCGCCATTGCACGACCCGCGCCCTACGAACGCACGACCCACTGGGCCGCTGGCGGTTGGTTGCGTACGCCGGTCGAGGCACTGGGGCGGCAGTGGGGCAGCCTCATCGCCGTCGACTGCGACGATGTGCCGTCGTCGGGCGAGGTGGTCCTGGAGAACGCCGCGCTGGCCTTGTCTCTTGCGCGCCTCGCCGGCCGCGACGAGTGGACCCGTGCCGGTCACCGGGCTCTGCTCGACGGGCTCATCGACGGCGCGTACGTCGGGAGCAGCGACCTCCATGCGGCGTTCGAGGCCACCGGCTTTCGTACCGAGAATCGGACGCTCGTCGGGGCCGGGCTCCGCGGGCCGGCCGATACGTTCACCGAGGTGCTGGCTCGCGTACGTGAACGCGCGCCCGCGAACAACCTCGACGTCGTATGTGGTCCGTGGTCGCAGGCGCCCGGCGATGCTGCGATTGTCCTGCTGTCGACCGACCGAGACGGCGCGGACCGAGAAGCCTTGTTGCGTTCGCTGCTCGGGCCGGTGACGACCGAGCGCATCGTGGTCGCGGTCGGTCCCGACGCCGAGTCCCTCGACGACCTGGCCGCATCGGCCGATGCGGCGCTCGGCCTGTTGCCGTCGCTACCGGTCACCGGAGCGCCGGGAATCCAGGTGCACCATGCGCGGTCGGCGGCCTTCGCCATGTTGATGTACGCCCGCCGTGGCGAGCCGGCACTTCAGGAGTTCGTCGAGGAAACACTCGGCCCGCTGCTCGCGTACGACGCCGAGCACGGTGCCGATCTGGTCGAGGTCGCGCGGGCGTACGTACGACACCCGACCAACCGCAAACGCGCGGCGACCGAATGTCACCTCTCCCGCTCGGTGTTCTACCAGCGGCTCGACACCATCGAGCGGCTCCTCGACGTCGACCTCCGCGACGGCGACGTCGTCGGTACGTTGCACGCCGCGCTCGTCGCGCACGGCCAGCTCTGAGGTCGCACACCGCGGGCGCGTACCAACCAATTTGCCAAACTGTCAACACTTTCGACAATTCCGTTTGACATTTAGAAAAAGTAAATCCAAAGTGTTGACACTTCCGATTAGCGTGCGATTTGATCATGCTGCTTGATCGGAAGGAGTGGGTATGACAGGTCAGCGGATCGCCGTCGTCGGCCTCGGCACGATGGGTGCCCAGTGCGCTTGGCAGCTCGCCCGGCGCGGGGTGCAGGTCGTCGGGTTCGAGACGTACGCGCCCGGCCACGCCCGTGGAGCGGCCGGCGGCGAGAACCGGCTCTATCGCACGATCGAGCTCGAAGACCCGCGCTACAGCCCGATCATCGAGCGCGCCGACGAGCTCTGGCGCGACCTCGAGACCGAGTCCGGCAGACACCTGCGTACGACGAGTGGCTCGCTGCTGATGGGCGATCCGGAGTCGTCGCAGATGGTGACTGCCCTGCGCAACGCGGCCGACACCGCTGCCCCGCATGAGATCTGGGACGAGTCCGAGCTGCGCCGGCGGCATCCGCAGTATCGGATGGATCCGGGCGATATCGCGATCTGGGACGAGCGCGGCGGGTACGTACGACCCGAGCTCACGGTGGCGACCGCTGCCGGGCTCGCCGAGAGCCACGGTGCGGAACTGCGGCGCGACACCAAGGTGCTCGATATCGCGCAGACCGGTTCGCAGGTGACGATCACGACCGCCGCCGGGCAGGAGACGTTCGATCGGGCCATCGTCGCCGCAGGCGCATGGACCCGCGTACTCCTGCCCCGGATGCGCGACGAGCTGGTCACCCGGCGGCTCATCTCCGCATGGTTCTTCGGCCGCGAGCCTGACTACCTCGACGCGATCCCGCCGTTCATCCGCGCCGAGCCGACCTATTGCTACGGGATACCGACGACGGACCACACGGCGATGAAGCTCGGTCTCGGTTTCGACCACCACCTGCCCTTCGACGATCCCGACACCGTCGAGCGAACCACCCGCCCGGACGAATGGGCGCCGTTCCAGGAGGCCGCGGCGCGCTACCTACCCGGTCTGCAGAGTCACCCGATGAGGGTCGAGACGTACCTCGAGACGTACACCCCGACGAGGCGCGAGTGGATTGGCCCCCATCCCGATCTGCCTGATGTCATCCTGCTTGCCGGGTTCTCCGGTCACGGGTTCAAGATGTGCCCGGCCATCGGAGAGATCGGCGCCGACCTCGCACTCGGCGAGCACGCCGGTGCGGCCGCCGAGTTCCTGACCGCGCCCCGAGCCAACGACCTCGGGGTCGCACCGTGAGGCGCCGACCCGAACCGCGCGCCGGCGGGATCGACCGGCGCTCCCTGCTGCGGATGGCCGGTGCAGCAGGCATGACGGCACTTGCCGCACCGGCACTGTCCGGCTGCGCGAGCGTGTTCGGCACCCAGCGCGAGAACGCCGTCGTCTTCGTCTCCGACGGCGGTGAGTACCAGGAGGCGCAGCGCCTCGCGTGGCTGGATCCGTTCCAGGCAGCACATCCGGAGCTCGAGGTCGTCGAGGACGTACCGAAGAGCTACGCCCGGCTCCAGGCGATGGTCTCGAGTGACAACGTGCTCTGGGACCTGATGACGGCGACCGGCGACTTCGGGTTCGGCGGCGACCGCGACTACCTCGAGGACTTCGCCGGCCATGGACTTCCACTCGACCAACTGCTTCCCCAGTACACCCACGAGTCGATCGTCGGCCACACGATCTTCTCCAACGTACTGGCGTACCGAACCGACGAGCTCAAGGGCAAGAAGCCGCAGAGCTGGGCCGACTTCTTCGACCTAGATGCGTTCCCGGGGCGCCGCGGGTTGCGTAACTATCCGTCTGGCGGTGTCGTCGAGATCGCCCTGCTCGCAGACGGCGTCGACGAAGACGACCTCTACCCGCTCGACTACGACCGGGCGTTCGCGAAGCTCGACACGATCAAGGACGACACGGTGTTCTGGACCACCGGGGCACAGTCGGCGCAGCTGCTCGCCGACGGTGAAGTGTCCATGTGTCAGGTGTGGAACGGCCGCGTCTACGACCTGCAGCAGGAGGATGCGCCGATCGAGATCCAGTGGAACCAGCACCTGATCCAGGCCGACTCGCTGGTCGTACCGCGCAACGCCAACACCGAGTACGCGATGAAGCTCGCCGAGTTCATCCTCGCGCCGGAGAACAACGCGAAGCTCTCGGAGTACATCCCGTACGGCCCGACCAACAAGGAGTCGTTGAAGATGGTCGATCCGAAGATCCGCGATCAGTTGCCCACGACCTATCTCGACGTCGGGATCGACTTCGACAACAAGTGGCTGAACGCACACCGGGCCGAGCTGGACTCACGCTGGCAGGCATGGGTGAGGTCGGCATGACCACCACGACACCGGCATCGCCGCGGAGGGTACGAAGGACCGGCTGGGGTTCGCTGATCTGGCCCGGGCTGATCTTCCTCGCGCTGATCTTCATCTACCCGTTCGCAGAGACGGCCTGGCGCTCGTTCACCGATCCCGGTCCGGAGAACTACGACATCTTCCGCACCGACCCGGTGTACGTACGTTCCCTTGTGACGACCTTCGTCACGGCGCTGATCGTCACGCTGACGGCGCTGGTGATCGCGTACCCGTACGCGTACCTGATGTATCGCGCCGGACCGAAGCTGACCGTGTTGCTGACCATCCTGGTGCTCCTGCCGTTCTTCACCAGCCTGCTCGTACGTACGTATGCGTGGACGGTGTGGCTGCAGCAGACCGGGATCGTGAACAACGCCCTGCTCGACCTGGGTGTCATCGACTCGCCGTTGTCGCTGATGCGCAACACCTTCGGGGTCACCGTCGGGATGACCCATGCCCTGTTGCCGTTCATGGTGTTCCCGATCTTCGCCTCGATGCTTCGCATCCCGAAAGACCTGGTGCCGGCGGCCCGGACCCTTGGCGCGACCGAGCGGTACGCGTTCAGAACGGTGTTCGTTCCGCTGTCGATGCCCGGCATCGTCTCCGGCTCGTTGATCGTGTTCGTCATGTCGCTCGGCTACTACGTGACGCCGGCGCTGCTCGGCTCGCCAGACGACGCGATGCTCTCGGAGCTCATCGTCAATCAGGTGGAGACGCAGCTGGAGTTCGGTGTCGGAGCGGCGATCGGCGTGGTCCTGTTGGTCGCGACCCTGATCGTGCTCGCGATCGGCTCACGCCTTGTCGGCTTCCGCAACATCGCATCCGGAGGTCGATGATGGACCGCAGGCCTTCCCTCCCGCTCCGGATCGTCGGCGGTGTGATCGGCGTTCTGCTGCTCCTGCCGACCCTGGTCGTCGTACCGATGTCGTTCTCGGACTCGGCGTTCCTCGCCTTTCCGCCCGAGGACTTCGGCACTCGCTGGTACGGCGAGTTCTTCTCCGACGACATGTGGATGTCCGCGCTCGGCGAGAGCCTGAAGATCGCGACGATGACGACGGTGTTGTCGATCCTCCTCGGTGTCCCGACGGCGATGGCGGTGATCCGCGGGAGGTTCCGCGGTAAGTCCGCCGTGCAGGCGCTCGTCCTGAGTCCGATGATCATGCCGCTCGTGGTGCTGGCCGTCGGTCTGTTCTTCGTCTTCAGCGACTGGCGGATGCTCGGCTCGGTCGGCGGCCTGGTGCTGGCTCACACGGTGGTCGCGTACCCGCTCGTCTTCATCGCGGTGTCGACGAGCCTGAGTGGGATGGACGAACGCCTGGAGCTCGCGTCGGCGAGTCTCGGCGCAGGTAGGTGGTACACGTTCCGACGGGTCACCCTGCCGATCGTGGCGCCCGGCGTCCTGACGGGCGCGCTGTTCGCCTTCACCACCAGCTGGGACGAGCTCATCTTGTCGATCTTCCTGTCCGGGCCGACCGTCAAGACGCTGCCCGTACGGATGTGGGAACAGGTACAGACCGAGCTCAATCCGTCGCTGGCGGTTGCCGCGACCCTCGTCATGATCGTGACGGTCACCCTCATCCTCGCCGCGACGTGGCTCGCCACTCGCAGGAAGGTAGTTCAGCCATGACGCTCACAACGACGCGGCCACCCGAGGAGAGAGTCGGCGGCGCGCTGAAGATCGCCGGCGTACGTAAGTCGTACGGTGACCAGCGCGGCGTCGAGGGGATCTCGCTCGAGGTCGAACCGGGCGAGTTCCTCACCATGCTCGGTCCGTCCGGTTCGGGTAAGACCACAACGCTCAACCTGGTGGCCGGCTTCCTCGAACCCGACTCCGGGCACATCGAGCTCGACGGTGCGGAGCTGTCAGGTGTCGCGCCGCACCGGCGCGGGCTCGGCATGGTCTTCCAGCAGTACGCGCTCTTCCCGCATCTGACGATTCGCGAGAACGTCGCGTACCCCCTGCGCGTACGCAAGGTCGCTCGCGCCGAGAGACGTACGCTCGTCGACGATGCGCTCGAGCTGGTCAAGCTCGGCGACTACGCCGACCGCAAACCGGCCGAGCTGTCCGGCGGCCAGCAACAGCGGGTCGCGCTCGCCCGGGCGTTCGTGTTCAAACCACGGCTGCTGTTGATGGATGAGCCGCTCGGAGCGCTGGACAAAAAGCTACGCGCACATCTGCAGACCGAGATCGCCCGGATCTGCCGAGAGCTCGGAGCGACGGTCGTCTATGTGACGCACGATCAGGAGGAGGCACTCGCTCTCAGCGACCGGATCGCGATCTACAACGAGGGGCGGATCGAGCAGATCGGCACGGCCGAGGAGCTGTACCTACGACCGTCATCGATCTTCGTCGCCGACTTCATGGGGGAGTCCTCGGTGTTCGAGGGAACGCTCGACGGTGACCGTCTTCGGCACGCCGACGGCACGTTCGCGGTCGGTCCGCGTAGTGGCCAGGACGTCGCGGACGCCACCGAGGCAGCGCTCGTCGTGCGACCGGAGAAGCTTCGCCTCTCTTCGGCCGATGAACCCGGCGAATCGGGCGACGTCAACAGCGTCGAGGCGACGGTCGAGGAGCGGGTCTATCTCGGGGTGGCCCGACGCTTCGTCCTGCGTACGAGGTCCGGGCTGGCGCTGACCGTACGGGTCGACGCCGACTCTGATGCCGCGGGTCTCAGTCTCGGCGACCGTGCGCAAGTCTCCTGGGACCCGGCGCATTCCGTACTGGTGCCGAGACCCGCGTAGTTCGCCAACCGATCGTATTCAGCATTCAGGAGAACGCAATGCCAACGCCCCCGGTGGTCACCTTCGACTGCTACCGAACGCTCATCGACTTCGACCTCAACGCGGCGACGCTGCCCATCGTGCGCGACCGGCTGGACGAGGTCGGCGTCGACCACGCGACGTTCCTGGACAACCTGCGCGTCATGCGGTTCCAGGGAGTCGCCAACCCGTACCAGCGCTACACCGACATCGTCCGGCAAACCCTCGAGACCTGCATGCTGCTCCACGGTGTGCCGTACCGCGACGACGACCACCCGCGGTTGATGGCGGCCGCCAAGGAGTTCCCGGTGTTCCCCGACGTGCCCCCGGCGCTCGAGCGGTTGAAGGAGGGCGGCTATCAGCTCGGCATTCTGACCAATAGCGACGATGACCTGATTCCCCACCACCTGGAGACGATCGGCGTCGAGTTCGACTACGTCGTGACGGCGGAGCAGGCCGGCGCGTACAAGCCGCGGCAGCAGGCGTTCGAGTACCTCTACTCGGTCCTGCCGCAGGAACGCAGCCAGATCACCCACGCCGCGCAGGGCTGGGACTACGACATCATGCCGACCCTCAATCACGGGGTGCGCCGGGTGTGGATCAACCGGTACGGCCTCAAGGGCAGCGACTACTACCAGCCGTACGACGAGCTGGGTGACCTGTCCGGGCTCCCGGCGCTCCTCGGGGTCTGAGATGCCGACCGGGGCGGCCGGGTCCGAACCAGACGAGCGAGATCGCGCGCAGGTGCGACTCGCCGTCCTGGTCGGCGATCACGAACCCGACCTGAGTGGCGTGACCGACGTCGAGGTACGAATCGCACGCCAGGATGCCCTTCCCGAAGCGCTCTCTGACGCCGATGCGCTGCTGGTCTGGGACTTCAGCGCCAAAGGCGTGGCCGAGGCGCTGCCGACTGCGCAGCGGTTGCGTTGGATCCACGTGAGCAGCGCCGGAGTGGATCGGGTACTCGACGACGAGGTGCGCCGCCGCGACTTCGTGGTCACCAATGTCAGCGGTGTCCTCGACGAGACGATGGCCGAGTACGTACTCGGTCTCGTGCTCGCGTTGGTCAAAGACCTGCGCGGGACACTCGAACGACAGTTTCGAGCGGACTGGGAGCATCGACCGACCGGCCGTCTCGCCGGCCGCCGCGCCCTGGTCGTCGGGGTCGGCGCGATCGGGCGCGCTACTGCCGATCTGCTGCGCGGCGTGGGCGTTCAGGTCGACGGGGTCGGTCGTACGGCGCGCGACGGCGATGGGCCCTTTGGCACCGTCTACGGACAGTCGGACCTACCCGATGTCGTCGGGGCGTACGACATCGTGGTCCTCGCCGCACCGCTCACCGCGCAGACTCGGCGAATGTTCGACGCCTCGACGATTGCTGCGATGCGGTCGTCGGCGTACCTCATCAATGCCGGACGCGGTGAGCTGGTCGACGAGCCGGCGCTGACGGATGCCTTGCGTAGCTGCGCGATCGCCGGCGCTGCGCTCGACGTGTTCGCGACCGAGCCGTTGCCGCGGGACAACCCGCTGTGGATGCTGCCCAATGTGATCGTCTCGCCGCACATGGCCGGCGACTACGTCGGCTGGCGCGACGACCTGCTGGAGGTGTTCCTCGAGAATCTCGACCGCTACCGAACGGGTCGGCCGCTACTGAATAAGGTCGACAAGGAGCTTGGCTACATACCCTCGCACTGAGCCGTCGGGCTCGCCGCGAGAGAAGGGGGAGGTCGTGAAGGGCCTCGACAGTGTGTTTCCGCTGCCATCCGGCGCAACCGCCGATCTGATCGCCGACGTGCTACGAGCACAGATCCTCGACGGCGAGCTGGAATCGGGAGCCCATGTCAACGAGGTTCATGTCGCCGAGCGGTTCGATGTGAGCAGGGGGCCGGTGCGTCAAGCCGTGCAGCGACTCGTGCAGGAGGGGTTGCTCACGCACGCCCGCAACCGCGGTACGCGTGTCGTGGAGCTGGATCTCGCCGACGTCGCCGACGTCTATCAGGTACGCGCGGCGATCGAGCGCGAAGCCGCTCTCGCACTCCTCGGTGATGTGCCCGACACCTTGCCCGAGCAACTCGACGAGGTGCTCGACGAGATGTCGCAGGCCGTTGAGCAGGACAGCTGGAGTGCGATTTCACTCGCCGACGTGCGGTTCCATCAGACGATCGTCAACGCGGCGCAGAGCCCGCGGCTGAGTCGGGTCTTCAGCACGTTGGTGGCAGAGAGTCTGTTGTGCATCCGTCGGCTCGAGATCGCGTACCAGTCGCGCGGTCGCCTTGTGGAGCAGCACCGCAAGCTCGCCGACCTGATGACGGCCGGCGACTCCGATGCGTACCTCGCGGAGCTGGACTGGCACCTGCGCAACTCGGTCATCACCATCTCGAACTCGCTCGACGGTTCCTGACTCGACCTACGTCGGGAGGTGCTGAGCGAGGAAGTCGAGCTGGGCCGGTGCCATCCGCCGCCAGTAGCCGACGTCGTGGTCGCCGAGCTGGAAGCCACCCGCCGGGGCGTCGTCGAAACCGTCGACGTACGTGCGGGTGTATCCGTAGAACGGGTCGCCCTCGCCGCAGTCGATGCGCACCGGGATGCCATGCAGAAGGCCCTGCTGACCCCACACGAGCGCGTCGGCGAAGTCGTCCTCGCTGTCGAACGCACCAGGTGAGGTCTCGGAGTAGCTCGACCACAGGGCAGGGCTCTCGGCGACGACGCCGAACACCTTGCGCGTACCGAGGCGTTGCGCGAGTAACAGCGCGCCGTAGCCACCCATCGACCAGCCGAGAAGTCCGATGCGTCCGACATCGAGCCCGTACTTGCCGAGCAACGGGATGAACTCGTCGACCACCATCGAGCCGGAGTCCTCGCCGCTGTCGCGAGCGTGCCAGTACGTATCGCCTCCGTCGACGCTGGCGATTGCGAACGGCGGTGCACCGCCTTCGACTGCAGCGGCAAGGAAGCGGTCGAGTCCGAGGTCGTCGAATGCCGATGAGTGGTCCATATGGCGACCGTGCAGTGCGACGACGACCGGCAGGTTGCCGCGGTGACCGGGCGGGTAAGCGAGTGACCATCGGCATCGCCGACCCGCCCTTGCCGTGGACCTGAACGCGCCGCTGACGACCCGACCCGGGCGTACGTCGGGGATAGACCCGTCGTCACCGTCGATGCCGAGATGGCTGTACGCCCACGACCTACCCGGGAGCACACCGGTCTCGACGCCGACGGCGCCTGCAGTCGCGCCGAGTGCGACTGCGCCACCGGCGACCAGGAAACCCCGCCTGCTCACGCCCATCCGGGTAGTTTCGCAGATCCGGCGCATAGGGACCGGGCGGAAACGACTCAGCGCCCCCGACCCGAAGGACGAGAGCGCTGCCGTATGCGATGGCGACCCTGACGAGACTCGAACTCGCGACCTCCGCCGTGACAGGGCGGCGCGCTAACCAACTGCGCCACAGGGCCAAGCTATTCAACTGTTTGCGATCCTCCGCGCTGCATATCGTAGCGCAGTGAGATCCGCGTGCCCCCAACGGGATTCGAACCCGTGCTACCGCCTTGAAAGGGCGGCGTCCTAGGCCTCTAGACGATGAGGGCGAGGTGTCAGGCAAGGTACTGCCGTCAGGGACCGCTACAGCATAGAGCGTCACCCGCGATGCGCCAAAATCGGCCCCGGGTGACGTTGCGTCGGGCTGCCACACTTGACCCGTGATCGATATCAACGAGGAGCGGTTCTTCGCCCTGGTCGAGGCGGCGTTCGCCGAGATCCCGGCCGAGCTGACCGACCTGCTCGACAACGTCGCCTTGTTCGTCGAAGACGATGCGCCGTCGTACGACCCCGGCCTGCTCGGGCTCTATGTCGGTACGCCACTGACCGAACGCGACAGCTCGTACGCCGGGGCGATGCCGGACCGGATCATGGTCTACCGGCGTCCGACACTGCGGATCTGCCGCACCGAGGACGACGTCGTACGCGAGGTTGCGATCACGGTCGCCCACGAGATCGCGCACCACTTCGGCATCGACGACGACCGGCTGCACGAGCTCGGCTATGCCTGAGCGGCCGGCGGTGACGGTGCTTCGCGGAGCCGACCGCTACCGCACCCGGCAGGACGGAATCGACACCAGGCATTGCTTCTCGTTCGGCGATCACTACGACCCCGACAACGTCGGGTTCGGCGACCTGACCGCGATCAACGACGAGTCGCTCGCGCCCGGCGCCGGCTACGACCTGCACCGGCACCGCGATGCCGAGATCGTCACCTGGGTGCTCGACGGAGCGCTCGACCATGAGGACTCCGCCGGCAACCGCGGCACGATCGGACCGGGCATGATCCAGCGGATGAGCGCCGGGGCCGGAGTCGAGCACGCCGAGCGAAACGCATCCGACGACGAGCCGCTGCGGTTCATTCAGATGTGGCTGCGCTCCGACGGGGCGGAGCGGCCGTCGTACCGTCAAGCCGACATCGGCGGCCTGCTCGATGAGGGTTCGTTCGTACCGGCCGTCTCCGGAGATGCCGACCCCCCGGCGGCGATCGACCTCGGTCGAGCCGGTGCGCGATTGTGGATCGGCCGCCTCGCCGCCGGCGCCACTGTCGAGCTTCCCGATGCGCCGCTGCGCCATGTGCACGTCGTGAGGGGGAGCGCGCGCATCGGCGACGAGGATCTGGCCGAAGGCGACACTGCGCGCATCGTCGGCGCCGGTGAGGTGTCAGTCGAGCCCCGCGGAGTCACCGAGATCCTGCTCTGGGGGATGAGTCGGTCCAGCTGACCGGATCTTTGCCGTCGATCTGGCGCACGAACTCGTCGAACTGCCAGTGCCGCACGCGTACCTGGTCCTCCGGCGGAGGCAGCGTGAGCAGCACCTTCTCGCGGCAGAACTGCTCGGCTCGGTCGAACAGCAACGTCAGCTCGATGCAGTCGGAGCGCTCCTCGGCCCGCGTCTGGTAGTGCAGGGTCGTCGACTTCTCGCCGCGCATGTACGCCCGGTCGAGGATCTGCTCGTCGCCGAGGAACACCGGGTTCACCTCGTCGAACCGGCGGGCTAGGTCGACGAGGGCGCTCGGTACGTCCGGATGGCGCTCGGGCTGCAGGTTGATCAGCATGATCTCGCGGCGCAGGTCGCGGTAGTACATCCGCGACTGCCACAGCAGCTCGACGGGTGTATCGAGCAGGTAGATGTCGATCGGCGCCGTCTGCGGACGTACGGAGGTGTACTGCTCGACGAAGTCCGACTCGACCCCGTCGTCGGGCGGGGCCGGGATGAACCAGACGCATTTGCCGTCGCCCCACGGCTCGACTCCCCAACTGGTCGTCATCGCGGCCACCAGCGAGATCCCATTGCCGTTGTTGCCGGTGTCCTGGAGTGCGTCGGAGACGACCGGTCGGGGACGGATGCGGCGCCGCGAGAGGTCGTACACGTCGACCCGCGGCTCGTCGCCGTTCTCGATCCGAAGGCCGATCCAGATAGTGGTACGGGCGTGGATCACGGCGTTCGCGACGAGTTCGGAGACCGCGAGGGTCGCGCTGTCGATCAGCTCTTCGCGGCGCAACTCGTTCAACTGCATGCGAATCCACCGACGCGCCTGCGAGGCCGAGCGAGGGTCAGGAGGGAGCTCCAGCGCTCGATCGGGCAGAGTGCCAGCCGTACTCACGAACCAAGACTTGCACTTATGTCGCGTCGCTCGCCACCCCTTGGCGGAGTGTCGCGTGCCCGCATGGGCGCAGTTGCGCGTACGCGCGTAGTCTGAGCGAGTGACGACGATCGGACATACTGCCCATCAACGAGGTGTGGACCGGCTGGTCGATTCGTACCACGCAATCCCGCCAGATCGGCCCGTACGTCTGGCGAAGAAGACCTCGAACCTCTTCCGCGCCCGCGAAGGCGTCGAGTCCGGCGGGCTCGACGTATCCGAGCTCGACGCCGTGATCTCGGTCGACGCCGAGGCCCAGACGGCCGACGTACAGGGGATGTGTACGTACGAGAACCTCGTCGACGCCACTCTCCCGTACGGCTTCATTCCGTACGTCGTTCCGCAGCTGCGCACCATCACGCTCGGCGGTGCGGTCACCGGCCTTGGAATCGAGTCGACGTCGTTCCGCAACGGTCTCCCGCATGAGTCAGTGACCGAGATGGACATTCTGACCGGTGCCGGCGAGATCGTCACGGCGACTCCGGACGGCATCAACGCCGACCTGTTCGCGGCCTTCCCGAACTCCTACGGAAGCCTCGGCTACGCGACGCGTCTGCGCATCCGGCTGGAGCGCGTGCCCCGGTTCGTTGCGCTGCGCCATGTTCGGTTCTCCGATGTGGAGCAGGCCGCGGCCGCGATCGAGACCATCGTGCCGAGCGGCGCGTACGACGGCGAACGAGTCGACGGACTCGACGGAGTCGTCTTCTCGCCGGACGAGGTGTACCTGACGCTCGCGACCTTCACCGACGAGGTGGCGCCGACCAGCGACTACGGCGGCCAGAGCATCTACTACCGCTCGATCCAGTCGCTGTCGCGAGACACCCTCACGATGTACGACTACCTGTGGCGATGGGACACCGACTGGTTCTGGTGCTCGCGTGCCTTCGGGGCGCAGCGCCCGGTCGTACGTCGGCTGTGGCCCCGCCGCTACCGCCGCAGCGATGTCTACCACAAGATCATCGGGCTGGAGAACCGCTTCGGCGTCGCCGCACGGATCGACCGCGCCCGTGGCCTGCCCGACCGCGAGCGCGTGATCCAGGACATCGAGGTCCCCGTCGACCGGCTCGCCGAGTTCATGGCGTGGTTCGACGCGAGCGTCGGCATGCGTCCGGTCTGGATGTGCCCGCTGAGGCTGCGACGTAGCGACGACGAGCCGGCGCGTACCTGGCCGCTCTACCCGCTGGAGATCGACCAGACGTACGTCAACGTCGGATTCTGGGGCACGGTGCCGATCGCGCCGGGCGCCGAGGACGGCGACGTCAACCGTGCGATCGAGGCGAAGGTGACCGAGCTCGGTGGGCACAAGTCGCTGTACTCCGACGCCTACTACGACCGCGAGACGTTCGACCGTCTGTACGACGGCGAGACCTGGGCGAAGGCGAAAAGCACCTACGACCCGCAGCAACGGCTGACGGGCATGTACGAGAAGGCGGTGAGGCGTCGGTGACGACGACAAGTGCGAGAATTCGAATCGCGGATGCCCTGACGGAGGTACTCCCGCACGGCATGCCGTTCAGGTTCACGGCGTACGACGGCAGCAGTGCCGGCCCACCCGACGCCAAGGTGCGACTGCATCTCGCCAACGAGCGCGGGCTTTCGTACCTGCTGACGGCGCCGGGCGATCTCGGGCTCGCTCGGGCGTACGTCGCGGGCGACCTCGAGCTCGAGGGCATTCACCCGGGAGACCCGTACGAGGCGATGGGCGCGATCCTCGACGATCTGCAGCCGAAGCTGCCGTCGCCGAGCGATGCGTTCCGGCTGCTGCGCGGGCTGGGGTTGTCGCACCTCAAGCCGCCGCCCCCGCCGCCGCAGGAGCACCTGCCGCGCTGGCGCCGCACGCTCGAGGGTCTGCGGCACAGCAAGACTCGCGACGCTGCGGTGATCCATCACCACTACGACGTGTCGAACGAGTTCTACGAGTACGTGCTCGGCCCGTCGATGACCTACACCTGCTCGGTGTTCCCGCATGAGGACGCCACGCTGGAGGAGGCGCAGGCGTACAAGTACGGCCTGGTCGCAAAGAAGATCGGGCTGAAGCCGGGCATGCGGCTGCTCGATGTCGGCTGCGGCTGGGGCGGCATGGTGATGCATGCGGCCAGCGAGTACGGCGTGAAGGCGCTCGGCGTCACCTTGTCGGAGCAGCAGGCCGAGTGGGCACAGCGCGAGATCGAGCGGCGTGGCCTCGCCGACCTCGCCGAGGTGCGCTTCGCCGACTATCGCGACGTACCCGAGCGCGACTTCGACGCGATCAGTTCGATCGGTCTGACCGAGCACATCGGTGTTCGCAACTACCCGGGCTACTTCCGCTTCCTGTACGACCGGCTGCGTCCGGGCGGACGCTTGCTGAACCACTGCATCACTCGGCCCGACAACCACTCGCGGGCGAGCGCCGGGGCGTTCATCGACCGCTATGTGTTCCCCGACGGGGAGCTCACCGGCTCGGGCAAGATCATCACGGTCATGCAGGACACCGGCTTCGAGGTTCGCCACGAGGAGAACCTCCGCGAGCACTACGCGCGTACGCTCGCCGGCTGGTGCCGCAACCTCGAGGCCAACTGGGATGCCTGTGTGAAGGAGGCCGGTATCGGCACGTCGCGGGTGTGGGGCCTCTACATGGCGGGCTCGCGGATGGCGTTCGAGCGCAACGAGATCCAGCTGCATCAGGTGCTGGGCGTACGCCCGGACAGCGACGGCAACGCGCACTTCCCGCTGCGTCCCGACTGGGAGAGCTGAGACGCGGCTCGTACAACACTGAGACGCCCCTTCTGCACTTTGCAGAAGGGGCGTCTCAGTACGTCAGAAGTCGCGTCTCGGTGTCAGACGTTTGACCTGATCGGGCCGACCTTGAGGTGCAGCTTGTTGCCCGGGCCCGACAGGAGCTGGGTGAGCAGCGAGTTGCGCAGGTCGAGCGGCGGCACGTTGACGATGCTGCACCCGTCGAACTTCGGGATGGTGAAGGTCGAGTTGATGACCATCGCCTTCTCGAGGTCGAGCTTCTTCTTGCTGATCATCTTGATCTTGAACGGGTCGGTCGTGCAGGTGTTCTGCACGATGTTGATGCCGTTCAGGATCGGAATGTCGAGACGGACGTCGGGGATCGCCAGCCGAAGGTTGGCGGTCGAGACCAGATGGCCCTTGTTCTTGCCCTTGCGCGGCACCTTGCCGGTGATCTTCTTGGTCTGAACCATGTTGACCTTGGCGGTGGTCGGCACGCCCGGGAGGGGTCCGATCTTGGCGTTCATATGCGCGGTGATCGTCGGCACCGACATCACGCCCTTGCGGATCTTGCCGCTCGGCAGGAACAGGCTCGTCTTGAGATTCGCGCCCTTGGGGAGAGTCAGCTTGTCGCCGGTCTTGGCGACGGTGCTGGTGCCCTGGACCTTCGCCTTGATCTTGATCTCCGACGCGGACGCTGGCCCGCCGGCCGCAACCGCTCCGGTGACCAAGGCCGTTGCGGCGGCCCCGATAGCCACACGCTTGAGAACCGACATTGAGATACTCCCTATTGCTCGACATGCGTACGCACCGAGATAGCGTACGGCTTGTGGTGATCAGGTTGTGACCCAGATCATCAGGACGGCCATACTACTTTCGAGTAACCAGTGGTGCAACCCTGTGTTGCGGGGCTTGACGGGGTGCCCGGCGCCCAAGCGGGGTGGGCCTACGCCCACTGACGGCGCGGCACGGGTGGTCGATGATGGAACCGTCGACACCACCGCAACAGAAGGGGCAACGCCGTGACGGCAACCTTGGACGAGCGTGGCACAGACCGCCAGCTCGCGGCGCGCGTCAAACTGACCGCGCTCGCCGTCGCCTACGCGCTGTTGAGCGTCCCGCTCGCGATCATCTTCGCGCTGACCTCGGCCAGTGTCATCACTCTCGTGATCGGCCTCGGAGCCATCGTGCTCTCGATGTTCCTGCCGTTGTTGCGAGCGCTCGCAAACCAGCATCGGCGGATGGCCGAGCTCACCCTCGGTGGTCGGATCGAGTCGCCGTACCTCTCGACCGCCGGAATGTCAGCGATGTGGCGGCTGCGCACCTGGCTCACCGATCCCGCTACGTGGCGCGACCTGCTGTGGGCGCTGATCAGCTGCACGGTCGGCATCCTGCTCACGAGCTTGGCCGTTGCGTTCCTGCTCGGAGTCGGATGGTTTCTTGTCTTTCCGCTCGTATTCGCCGTGACACCGGAGGGACTCTTCGACATCAACTACGGCCTGTTCAAGATCGACACGTTCGGCGAGTCGTTCCTCGAATGGACGTGGGCGGTCGTCTCCGGTCTGCTCTGGTGGTACGGCACGCCGTTTCTCGTACGTCTGCGCGCTCAGCTCGATCGCGCGTTGCTCGCGCCGTCGCGGGCGCAGCTCGAACGCCGCGTCGCGCAAGTGGCCGAGTCGCGCGCCGAAACCATCGACCATTCGGCTGCGGAGCTCCGTCGGATCGAGCGCGACCTCCACGACGGCGCCCAGGCCCGGCTGGTCGCACTCGGCATGAACCTCGGCATGGCAGAAGACCTGATGCGCAAGGACCCCGAGGCGGCGGTGAAGTTGCTCGAGGAGGCCAGGCTGACGACCACGTCGGCGCTCGGCGATCTGCGCTCGGTCGTACGCGGCATCCACCCTCCGGTGTTGGCCGACCGCGGCCTCGACGGTGCAGTACGCGCGCTCGCCCTAGACATGGCAGTGCCGGTCGACGTCGAGATCGTGTTGGACGGCCGGGCGCCCGCGCCGGTCGAGTCGGCGGGGTACTTCGCGGTCGCGGAGATGCTCGCCAACGTCGGTAAGCACTCGGGTGCGACTCGGGCTCAGGTCGACGTCAGGCATGCCGAGGGGGTGCTCCGGATGACCGTCACCGACAACGGTCACGGCGGCGCAGACGCCGACTCGGGCACCGGACTGGCAGGGGTGCGTCGACGGCTCGCGGCCTTTGACGGCACGATGGAGGTCGTGAGTCCCGCCGGGGGACCGACCACAGTCACCATGGAGTTGCCGTGCGTGTTGTCATCGCCGAGGACCTCGCCCTCCTGAGAGATGGCCTGACCCGTCTGCTGGAGGCCAACGAGTTCGAGGTGATCGCGGCGGTCGACAACGCGCCGTCGCTGACCAAGGCGCTCGCCGAGGCCGACGTCGACGTCGCCGTCGTCGACGTACGAATGCCACCGACCTTCACCGACGAGGGCCTGCGCGCCGCGATCGAGGCCCGCGGTAAGCGCCCAGGGTTGCCCGTACTCGTCCTATCGCAGTACGTCGAGCAGCTGTACGCACGTGAGCTGCTGGCGAGTGGCGACGGTGCCGTCGGCTACCTGCTGAAGGACCGGGTCGCGAACGTCACCGAGTTCGTCGAGGCCGTGCGCCGCGTCGCCGACGGCGGCACCGTGCTCGATCCTGAGGTGGTGTCGACCCTGCTTGCGAAGGCGGGAAACGACACGGGCATCGGCAGTCTCACCCAACGCGAGCGCGAGGTACTGGAGCTGATGGCAGAAGGTCGATCGAACGCCGCGATCGCGCGTGAGCTGTTCGTCACCGAGAAGGCGATCAGCAAACACTCCAACAGCATCTTCACCAAGCTCGACCTACCCGTTGACGAGGATGACAACCGCCGGGTGCTCGCGGTCCTCGCGTACCTCCAGGGCGGCTGAGTCGAGCGTTAGTCGAGGTCGACGATCACGGGTGCGTGGTCGCTCGCGCCTTTGCCCTTGCGCTCCTCACGGTCGATCGCCGCATCGACCACGCGGTTCTCGAAGGCCGCCGAGCCGAGTATGAAGTCGATGCGCATGCCGCGCCGCTTCTGGAAGCTGAGTCGGGTGTAGTCCCAGTAGGTGAAGATGCCCGGGCCAGGTGCGTACGGGCGTACGACATCGGTCAGGCCGGCGCCGAGGACCGCCTGGAACGCGTCGCGTTCGGCATCGGAGACATGCGTATGGCCTTCGTACGCCGCCATTTCCCAGACGTCGTCGTCGTGGGGCGCGATGTTCCAGTCGCCCATCAGCGCAAGCGGCAGGTCGGCGTCGTCGGCGAGCCACTCGGCGGTCGTCGTACGCAGCGCGGCGAGCCAGTCGAGCTTGTACTGCAGATGCGGGTCGTCGAGCGCTCGACCGTTGGGTACGTACAGACTCCACACGCGTACGCCCGCGCAGGTGGCCCCGATGGCGCGCGCCTCGGCAGCGGGCCGGTCGCCCCAGCCCGGCTGGCCGTTGAAGCCGATGGTCACGTCGTCGAGGCCGACCCGGGAGCACAGCGCGACGCCGTTCCACTGGGAGAGCCCGTGATGAGCAACGGAGTACCCGAGCTCATTGAAGCGATCTGCGGGGAACTGGTCGTCGCGGCATTTGGTCTCCTGCAACGCAACGACGTCGACGTCGCTTCGCGCGAGCCAGTCGGTCACCCGGTCGATTCGGGCACGGATCGAGTTGACGTTCCAGGTAGCGATGCGCACGCCGAGACGCTATGCGATCGCGCAGACAGCAAGCTCCCCGGGCTCGCGGACCCGACTCGCTGATCGCTATCCCTCGCCACCGGCGGCGTTCTCACCGGGCCGAGGCCGCTGCTCCGAAAGCCGCGGCGTCAGCTCGTCGACCAGCAGCAGGTCTTCGCGGATGGGCGTCTTGCGGAACGCCGTACGCCCGACCATATGAGAGGAGACCGGCGCAGTCAGCAGCTGGAAGGCCGCGACCAGCGCGAGCATGCCGATATCGGTCGGACTGCGCAGACGGAGGCCGAGGCCGATGACGATGAGAATGAGACCGAGCACCTGCGGTTTGGTCGCGGCGTGCATCCGGGTCAGCAGGTCGGGGAACCGAAGCACCCCGATCGCCGCGACGAGAGCGAGGAATGCTCCGACGAGCAGGCAGATCGCGGCGAGTACGTCGAGGAATCCGTCCCAGTCCATCAGTGATCCTCCCGGCTCTCACGCGCGGCGAATCGGGAGATGCTGACCGATCCCACGAAACCGACCAGCGACAGCACCACCAGGATCGGCAGCGTGGTCGAATGCCGGTTGAAGGCTGCGTCGACGGCAAGTCCGGCAACGATGGTTGCCGCGAGTACGTCCATGCCGACTGCGCGGTTGAGCATGGTCGGGCCGAGGGTCATCCGGATCACGGCCAGCAGCGCCGCGAGCGCCAGCATCCCGCCGCAGATCCACACGAAGTACGCGGACTCGATCATCGGCTCTCCTCCTCCACCAGACGGCGGTACGCCGCGAGGTCAGCGTCGGTCGCGAGGGCCTCGACAACGCGGCGTTCCTGTTCCAGCACGGTAGTGCGCGCCCGCTCCACCTCATCACGATCGTGCACATCGAAGACGTGTACGAACAACACGTTGCGATCCTCGGCGTTACCGACGCCGAGGTTGCCGATCGGGTCGACCTCGATCAACAGGCTGCCCGGGACGAGCGAGGTCAGCTCGGCGGTGAACGTCGTGAACAGATCGGAGCGCGACCGCAGGCGTACCTCGATCAGGGCGTTCATCGGGGTATGGCCGAACCGCAGCGCTTGTACCGCCACCTGAACGCTCGCGACGATCACGTCGTACGCGAACCGCAGGAGTAGCCGAGTCAGCGCAACGGGCCGGATCCGGATCGACTCGGCCAGCGGCGGCAGCGGGAAGAACGCGAGGACAACGACGGCGATGAGAATGCCCGAGACGATGTTGAGCGCGTTGATCTCGCCCCACAACAGCACCCAGACCAGGGTCAGGACCAGCACGATGTGCCACTGGTCGACCGAGTGGCGAAGGTTGCGTCTGATGGCGTTCATCGCTCGGCCGCCTCCTGTACGGCGGTGATGTACGGCGTACGCTCCCGAAGTTCGTCGGCCGATCGCTCGGCGAGACCGAACAACGGCCCGGCGGCGACGGTGAACGCGATACCGACCGCAACGAGCAACGCGGTCGGTACGACCAGGCTCAGAGGCAACCTCGTCGTACGCGCACCACTGTCGACCAGGATGCCGTCGCCTCCGTGTAGGGCGGCGTCGGTGGGTGCGTCTGTCACGGAGTCGGGTGGCGACTGCCAGAACGCGCGGTTCCATGCTTTCGCCATCGCGTACAGAGTCAACAGGCTGGTGACCACGGCCCCGGCGACGAGTACGTACGCCAGCCAGGTGCCCGCTTCGGCACCTGCCTGAAGCAGCGCCACCTTGCCCAGGAAGCCGGAGAACGGTGGGATGCCGGCGAGGTTCATCGCCGGGATGAAGAACAAGATCGCGAGCACGGGCGACAGACGCGCGAGCCCGCCGAGGAGGTCGAGGTTGGTGCTGCCCCCGCGGATCTCGACCAGGCCGCTCACCAGGAACAGCGTCGTCTGCACGGTGATGTGGTGGATGACGTAGTAGATGGTGCCCGCCAGCGCGATCGGGCTGTCGAGGGTCGTGGCCAGTGCCAACCCGAAGATCATGTAGCCGATGTGACTGAGCAACGTGAACGACAGGAGTCGTTTGATATCCGACTGCGCGACCGCGCCCAGGATGCCGATGACCATCGTCAACAGGGCGGCGATGAGCAGCAGCCCTTCGAGTGGTGAGTCGGGGAACAGCAGCGTCTGCACGCGGATCATCGCGTACACGCCGACCTTCGTCAGCAGGCCCGCGAACACCGCCGTCACCGGTGCCGGTGCGGTCGGGTAGCTGTCGGGCAGCCAAGCGCTGAGCGGGAAGACGGCGGCCTTGATGCCGAACGCAGTCAGGAGCATCAGCTGCAGGATCAGCGTGACCCCGTCGGGCAGGTCGTCGATGCGCGATGCCAATGATGCGAGGTTGATCGTGCCGGTGGCGGCGTACACCATCGCTATCGCGATCAGGAAGAGCACCGACGACAACAGGCTCACCACGATGTACGTCGTTCCGGCGCGTACGCGCGCCGGGGTGCCGCCGAGGGTGATCAGGACATAGCTGGCGGCGAGCAACACCTCGAAGCCGACGTAGAGGTTGAACAGGTCACCGGAGAGAAACGCAATGGAAACTCCGGCGACCAGCACGAGGTACGTCGGGTGGTACACCGACAGGGGAGTGTCTCGGCCGTACTCGACGATGCCCTGGCCGAGCGAGTACGCGAGCACGCACAGGGTGACGATGCTGGATACGAGCAGCAGCAGCGCCGACATCCGATCGGCGACCAAGCTGATGCCGAGATCGCCCCACCCGCCGACGTCGACGACCTGCGGGCCGCTCGCATCGGTCTTCCACAGCAGTACGCCCGAGATCGCCACGACGACGCCGAGTACGGCGAGGCTGACGATGCGTTGTGCGCGCGCCGAACGCCCGAGCACGAGGCAGATGCCGGCGCCGAGCATCGGGAGCATGACGGGCATCGGGACGAGTGCGTTCACGTGCGTCCCTCCGATGACTCGGCGGTGGTTTCGTCGCTGCCTTCCTCGTCGGCCACGCCACCTTCGCTGTCGTCGAAGGAGGTCGACGCCTCATCGAGTTCGGCGAGACGCCGGATCAGCGCATCCTCGACGTCGTCCTGCACGTCGTCGTTGCGGTTCAGCTGCCACGAGCGATACGACATGGCGAGCAGGAATGCGGTCATACCGAGGGTGATCACGATCGCCGTCAACACCATCGCCTGCGGGAGGGGGTCGCTCATCTGCTCGCGCTCATCGCCGACGCCGACGATCGGGGCGTACCCGGCGCGTCCGGACGCGACCAGGAACAGCAGGTTGGCGCCGTTGCCGAGGAGCAGTACGCCGATCAGAATGCGCGACAGGCTGCGTTCGAGTACGAGCGGAACGCCGGCCGCGAAGAGCGCGCCGATGGTGACGATCAGGGTCAGGTTCGCACTCATGCCTGGCTCCCCACTTCGGCGACGTCGTCGGAGGCTCCCGACGGCTCGGTCGACTCGGGGTTCTCGCCGTGGCGGTCGATACCGCCGCCGAGGCTGCGGAGCACATCGAGCATCAGCCCGATGACGACGAGATACACGCCGATGTCGAAGAACAGCGACGTGACGAGGTGGATGTCGCCGAGAAGGGGCGGGTGCAGGTCGACGACCGCGCTTTGCAGCACGTCACCGCCGAATGCCAGCGGCGCAATCGCGGCGACCATCGCGATCGACAACCCGAGACCGAGGACGACGCCCGCATCGATCGGCGCGGCGTTGTCGAGCTCGTGTCGGCCGCCGGCGAGGTAGCGAACCATCAGCGCGAGTCCGGCGATGAGCCCCCCGGCGAACCCGCCGCCCGGAGCATTGTGGCCGGAGAAGATCAGGTAGATCGAGAACACGATGATCGTGTGGAAGACCAGCCGGGTGACGACCTCGAAGACCAGCGACCGCCGGTCGGTACGTAGCAGCGGCCCAGCGGCGAGCCAGCGGCCGGTCGCCGCCGGTGCATCGTCCTCCTCGTCGCGCTGCGGCAGTCGCTGGACCCGACCGGAGCGGCCGGTGATGAGGAAGATCAGGCTCGCGACGCCCGTCGCCGCCACCACCAGTACGGTGAGCTCGCCCATGGTGTCCCAGGCGCGGATATCGACGAGTGTCACGTTGACGATGTTCTTGCCGCCGCCGTACTCGACGGCGTGTTCGGCGAACTCCTCGGAGATCGGCGCCGCGGTGCGGCTGCCGCTTGCGACGAACGCGATGCCGGAGGTGACCAGACCGACGGCGACGCCGAGTGCGACCCGCCACCAGCGGCTCTTCGACAGTGGCCGGCTGGAGAAGTACGGCGGCAACCGCCGCATGACCAGGACGAACACGACGAGGGTGACGGTTTCGACCAGGATCTGCGTCAGCGCGAGATCGGGTGCTCCGTGCAGGATGAACAGCAGCGCGGTGCCGTAGCCGGTGACGCTGACCAGGATCACCGCGCGCAGGCGGCGACGGGAGCGTACGGTCAGCACGGCCGCGCCGACCATGATCGCGGCGATTACGGCCTGCGCCGGGGTGTCCCACAGGTGATAGTTGCCCGACCAGTCGCCGTTCACCGCCAGCGCAGTGCCCGGGAGTAGTACGAAGGCCACCAGGATCACACTCAGATAGACCGGGAGCGATCCGCTCTGGGAGCGACCAGTCGTCTCGACGGCGAGCCGATCGACCGAGCGCATCACCGCGCGGTAGGCGTGCTCGGCGTCCAGGCGGCTCGGCCATCCCCAGTGCAGAGCGGCGACGCGTCGGCGCTGCCAGAAGAGCACGACGCCACCGACGACCGCCGCCGCAGAGATGGCGAGTGCGCCCGTCCAGCCGTGCCACAACGAGAGGTACGGCTCGTGTGCTCCGGCCGGGAACTGGTCGGCGTACGGTGCCAGCACCTCGGTCTCGGGATGTCCGAGAAAGCCGAGGGCAAGGCTCGAGACGCCGAGCAGCACGGGTGCGAACACGAACATCGGCATCGGGCGACGCTTGCCGGCCGGTGCCTCGACGCCGGGTTTGTCGGCGAACACGCCCCAGAGGAAGCGCGCGCTGTACGCGACCGTCAGAAGGGAGCCGAGGAACAGGCCCACGATGATCGCGACTGCGAACCAGCCCTCGAACCCGGTGCCTTCGCCGTTCTCGGCAATGTCGATGAAGGCGCCGTAGACGCTCTCCTTCGCGACGAACCCGGCGAGCGGCGGCAGGCCTGCCATCGATGCCGCTGCGAGCAGCGCGGTGCAGAACAGGACCGGCATCCGGGCGCGCATCCCCGTGAGCTCGCGTACGTCACGGGTGCCCGTGCACCTGTCGACGACACCGACCACGAGGAACAGCGCGGACTTGAACAGCGCATGCGCAACGATCATCGCGACGCCGGCGAGCGCGGCCGCACGAGTGCCCACCCCGACGATCACCATCAAGAAGCCGAGCTGGCTGACCGTTCCGTACGCGAGTAGCAGCTTGACGTCGTACTGCCGTAGTGCGCGTACGCCGCCGAGCACCATCGTGAACACGCCGAGAACCAGCAGCGGTTCGCGCCAGAGCGCGGTCGCCGCGAATGCCGGCGCAGCCGCCGCGACGAGATAGATACCGGCCTTGACCATCGCCGCGGCGTGGAGGTACGCGCTGACCGGTGTCGGAGCGGCCATGGCACCGGGCAGCCAGAAGTGGAATGGTACGAGCGCCGACTTCGAGATCGCCCCGATGAGCAGCAGCCCGACGCTGACAGTGACGAGGGTGCCGGTCGGCGGATCTGCCAGCAGATCGGTGAGCCGGTACGACCCGGTCGACTCGCCGATCAAGATGACTCCGGCGAGCATCGCCAACCCGCCGAACGTGGTCACGATCAGGGCGGTCATCGCTGCGCGGCGGTTCGCCTTGCGCTCCGGGTTGTGGCCGATCAAGAGGTAGGAGAGGACTGTCGTGAGCTCCCAGAAGACGTACATCAGGAGCAGGTTGTCGGAGAGGACGAGTCCGAGCATGGAGCCGGCGAACGCCGTGAACACGGCCGTGAAGCGCCACAGTGCCGGGTCGTCGGGTCGGAAGTACGAGGCGCAGTAGACGAGGACGAGCGCGCCGACGCCGGTGACGAGCAGCGCCATCATCCAGGAGAGCGCATCGAGCCGGAAGTCGAGACCGAGGCTGATCAGGTCGACCCAGCGGTAGCGTTCCTCGTGCGTCACCCCGCTCGATCCGACGACCGAGCCGGTCTGGCTCACCACCCAACCGAATGCCACTGCGGGTACGACGGCCAGGACGTAGAACGCTCGGCGATCAAGGAGCCGGACGAGCCCGGGCGCGACAGTGGCGGCGGCGAAGTGCAGGGCCAGCAGGACGACGATCATGGCGGCGTAACCGCCGGCGCACCTCGAAGGGTAGACGTGACGGTGCGTCTGAGCATCGTCTGTCTCCTGGTCGCCGAGTCCATCCGACGGTCATTCTACGGGTGGTGCGTCGGCTCGGCAGCGCATGGTCGTCCCGGGTTGACGCGGGTTTGGCGTGGTATTGGATGATGGTGCGGTGACTGCAGCAGCCAAGGACACCGAAGCCGACGTTGAGCCGGACGCCGAGGACGAGTTCGCGGCGTACGACGACGAGGACTTCGATCCCGACGATCGCGGCGTACCGGCGATGCCGGTGCTGCCGTGGCTCCTACTGATCGGCGGCGCGGTCGGGCTGGTGAGCTCGTTCGTCCTGACGCTCGACAAGATCAAGCTGCTCGAGGATCCCGGCTTCGTACCGAGTTGCAACATCAACCCGATCATCAGCTGTGGCACGGTGATGGCCCGCGAGCAGGCTGAAGCGTTCGGGTTCATGAATCCGCTGATCGGTCTGGTCGGCTTCGGGGCGGTGATCGCAGTCGGCGCTGCCATGCTCGCCGGAGGGCGGTTCCGTGCGTGGTTCTGGATCGGCATGCAGCTCGGCGTGACGTTCGGGATCGTCTTCGTACATTGGCTGATCTTCCAGACGATCTATGACATCAACGCCCTCTGCCCGTACTGCATGGCCGTCTGGGTCGTCACGGCGCCGATCTTCCTGTACGTCACGCGGCGAAACCTCGCCGAGCTGGCGCCGCGCCTGTCGGGTGGCGGTCGCAAGGTCGTCAACGCGATCGTCGACTACCACGCGCTGATCCTGTGCCTCTGGTTCATTTTCGTGCTGGTGCTGATCATCGAGCACTTCTGGTACTTCTGGTCGCTCGGCCCGAGCCACTGGTTCTGAGCGGCTGCGAAGCAACGGCGCGGGCATAGCGTGTTCGCCGTCGGACCCGTCCCGTCGCTGACATGATGTGACAATGAGCGACGATCCCGATCCGACCCGCCGCTATGAGTCTTATCCGCCGCAACAGCAGTACGGATACCCGCCACCGCCCAAGCGATCGAAGGCCCCGGTCGTCGTGGCGGTCGTCATCACGCTGCTCGTCGTCGCGGTTGCCGTTCTGGTGTTTCTGCTGATCAGCGATGACTCGGACGACTCACCGGTCGATGAGGACACTCCGTCGCAGACCACGCCCAGCGATTCGGAGCCGACGAGCGATCCGACGACGGAGCCGACAACAGAGCCCACGACCGAGGAACCGACCGACGATACGGTCGAGCCGACCGAGACGACGGAGGACGGCGAGTAGACACTCGCTTAGGCCGGTGTCCTGCTGATCTCTGCGGCGTCGGTGCCCGTACCGCCGACGAAGTGCATCGGGTCTCCGCTGCCGAGGTCGAGAATCGCGCGTAGCCGGTCTGGCGATGACATGCGACCGTCCTCGCCCCATTCGACGGCGCGGCGCCTGATTCTGCTTGCGCAGTCCGAAGGTGCGGTCGGTACGGTCAGTGACGTGACCCATGATCCGCAACGCCCGGTCTGGTACGTCGCCTACGGTTCGAACCTGGCCGCCGATCGATTCGGCTGCTACGTCAACGGCGGCCGCCCGGCGGGCAGCGCCCGCGACTACCCGGGATTCCGCGACCGTACGCCGCCGCGCTCGGTACGGCCGATGACGGTACCCGGCGGCATCTTCTTCGCCGGTGAGTCGCGGGTGTGGACCGGCGGCACCGCGTTCTTCGATCCGGAGAGCGACGGGATCGTCGCCGCGCGGGCGTACCTCATCACGGCCGAACAGTTCGTCGACTTGGCGGAACAGGAGATGCTGCGACCTCCCGGGGCCGATCGAGATCTGTCGGTCGTACTCGGCACGGGGCGGCATTCGTACGGCAGCGGCCGGTACGAGACGCTGCTCGGCCTCGGTGAGATCGAGGGCATTCCGATGCTGACGGTCAGCGCACCGTGGTCGGCATCGGCGGCCAGTTTGAGCGCACCCACCGGCGACTATCTGCGGATGATCGGCCGCGGTCTCGTCGAGGCGCACCAGTGGGATGAGGTACGCGCCGGCGCGTACCTCGCAGGCGCCCCGGGCGCGTGCGGCACCTGGCAGGCTGAGCACGTCACTGCGTTACTGAATTGACCTGAAAGACGGGCTCAGGTCAATCCAGCTGGTGTGCGTTCATCAGGTGCGGGGTGGGGCGAGGTCGCAGAGGTTGAGGCGGGTGATCGTGTAGGTACGGCCGGGGAGGTCGTGGAGTCGGCCGTGCCGTCGGTGCCGCTGGTGTTGTCGGTCGGGTGGTCGTGGCGGCGGTGGTCGTCTTTCGACGTCGGTTTCAGCAGCCGCGTGGCGGATTCTTGCGATGAGGTCGCGGACGCGTTGTTTCGTGATGCGGGCGTGGTCGTCGATGACGGCGCCGGTGGAGCGGTGGAAGGTGAAGCCACCGTGGCCGTCGTGCCGGATGATGAGCTTGTTCTGATGCACGAGGTGGTGGCAGCCGCCGCAGATCCCGACCAAATTCGACAGGTCGGTACGCCCGCCGTCACGGTTCCACCAGTCGACGTGGTGAAACTCCAAGAACGTCGATCCGCAGCCGGGATTGGCGCAGATGCCGTCTTGGCGGGCGGTGATCGCTTTCCGCTGCGCTGTCGTGGCGAGCCTGCTGGTGCGCCCGACGTTGAGGACGTTGGCCTGCGGGACCGTGCCGCCGGTGACGCCGTGGGTGAGGATGCCCGACATGTCGGCGCCGCAGGTGAGGTAGCCGAGGAGCTGGGGCCCGATGGGGCCGAACCCGACCAACGTGGCCGGACGTGCACCAGGCAGGCGCAGCAGGGTTTCGAGGTCGGCGAGGACGAGCAGGGTGGTGTCGGCACGTCGGCGTGGCTTCGACGGCTCCTGCCCGGACTGCTGCTCTTCCCGCTCACCGGGCTGCTCGTCGGCGGACTGCTCATCTGAGGGCTGCTGCTGGTCGGGCGGGGGTGGGGTGATTTGGTCGTCGAGCATGCGTCCGAGTCCGTCGACTCGTCGGTCCGATGGTGCGCGGTCGTCGCCGTCGTATTCGGGTGCGGAGACGGTTTTGGCCCATTGGGCGAATTTTGCGCCGGTGACGGGGTCGAGCATTCCGGACACGTAGTAGCCGTCACCGCATTTGTCGACCCGGATGTCTCGTTTGTTCATGCCCCGCTGGTAGGCCTTATCGCGTTCTTCACAGTTCACGATGTCGTTGAGCTCGTTGATCGCGACCCGCAGATCACGGGGCTCGCACTCGCACGCGAGTGGGACGAGGACGTCTTGGAGGTCGGTCATGATGTCGGCGCCGACTTTGGTGACGCCGACGGTGAACTCGTCGACATGCGCGCCCCGAATCTGCCCGGCATCCAGAGCGGCCGCGACTTTCGGCAGGGTCTTCAGCGTTTGGCCGGCTTTGGTGTGCCGCCGCGACTCACCGAGCCCCATCCGCAGCTGCTGGCGGGCCCACCCGGCGACGGTGGAGGCGCCGTCGGCCTTGTGGGCCTCGGTCTCTTTGAGCTGCGCGAATAGGGAGGCGCGTACCCCGTCGAGGAGATCGAGAGCGGCTTGCAGGTCCCGCAGCGACTGGCACAGCTGCTC
Organism: Nocardioidaceae bacterium SCSIO 66511; assembly: GCA_023100825.1. Lineage (NCBI taxonomy): Bacteria > Bacillati > Actinomycetota > Actinomycetes > Propionibacteriales > Nocardioidaceae > Nocardioidaceae bacterium SCSIO 66511. The sequence goes on from CP095846.1 coordinate 756,381, forward strand.
ATCGGTCGCGAGACCAATGGCGTCGGAAGCGTCCGCAGCCTGACCCGCGAGGTCGCGGAGGCGGGTGTAGGTCTGCGGCTCGAACATGGAACCTATTGTATCGCAAGAATGTTCGATGAACAAGAGCTGGGAGGGTCGAATCGCCTTGTTTTAAAGGTGAAACGGGAAATGGAGCAGCGCGGAAACGGTGAAGGCGCCAACTGAAGTAGCGGGGAAGGTCGCGGGGAAGGCGGCCACCGACACGTACCCGGCGTCGTCGCCGCCAAAGAAGAGAACCGCAGCGAACGGGAACGACGAAGGAAGCAACCGAAGCGAACGGAAAGCGAAGAAGGAAGCAACCGAAGTAGCCAGCAACCCATCACCCTCCGTGACCTGTTTGGCTTCCCGCACCTCAACGCGTACCGTCGAGGGCTGCAAATCGCATAATCCGCGGCGGTGCGCCGAATCCCATCCCGTCGCCCGCGGATCCGTCTGAACACCGTGGGGATGGGAGCGGGGAACCCATGGATCCGGGTCTTCGTACAGCGAGACCCTTGGGGTGAAGCCGCATCGACGGCCGGGCGCTCTCCGCCCGAACCCGACAGCTAACTCCGTAGGCGTGGGAGAGGTATCTCTATGCGCTACATCCCTCGTCATCGTGCCGAGACCACCCGTCGTTCGCCGCGGGTCGCGGCTGCAACCGTCGGGGCGGCGGCCGCCGTCGCCGTACCTGTCGTCGGCGGTATGTCATCGCCGGCGTCTGCGGCCGATGAAAGCACCTGGGACCGGCTCGCACAGTGCGAGTCCGGCGGTGACTGGTCGATCAACACCGGCAATGGCTACTACGGCGGAGTGCAGTTCTCGGCCAGCACCTGGGCCGCGTACGGCGGCACGCAGTACGCCGAGCGGGCGGATCTCGCTTCCAAGTCGGAGCAGATCGCGATCGCCGAGAAGACCCTCGACGGGCAGGGCTGGGGCGCCTGGCCGGCTTGTTCGGCTTCGCTCGGCCTGAGTGAGGCCGACGCGGCGGGTACGCCGCCGTCGCCGAGCTCGGACTCGGACGGGCCGTCCCGCGACTCAGACCGGGCTCCGGTCGAGTCGAACGGTGGTACGTACACCGTCGAGTCCGGTGACACGCTCAGCAAGATCGCGCAGGCGCAGGGCATCGACGGCGGCTGGCGTGCCCTCTACAAGGCCAACAGCGACTCCGTCAGCGATCCGACGCTGATCTACGTGGGTGACGAGCTGCAGCTGCCGTAGTCGCAGCCCAGAACCCGAGCTGGGCCGGTGTCGTCGTGCAGACGGCACCGGCCCGGTCGTTTCAGTACGTACTGGTCACGGCCGCCAGGCCGGATCGCGACCCGCATAGCCGAGCGCGCGGTCGAACAACGGCGCGTCGGCGGGTACGTCGACGACGGGGCCGAACAGCCCCTCCCTGGCCGCCTCCTCGCCTGGCTTCGCCGACTCCTTGGCGAACTCGTATACGACCTGTGTCGTCACCGGGTCACAGCTGAACTCCTGGCCCGTTGCTCGCGCGAGGTCCCAGCCGTGCAGTACGAGCTCATCTACGGCGACGACGCCGGCGATCTCGCCGGGCAGCGTCAGCCCTCCGGCCGACGTCATACCCTCCCAAGCCTCGGGTGCGCGCCACGCGGCGACCAGCTCGTCGAGGCGGTCCGGCAGCTCGGTGCGCCAGTCGGGAGCGAGCCCATCTGCGAGTGCCTCCTGCGGCTCGATGGAGTCGCCGACCTTGTTCGCGGCATCTCGGAAGGCCTCCGATAGCCCGATCAGGTGTGCCAGCAGCGTCGAGACCGAATACTCCGGACACGGGGTGCGTCCGTCGAGCTGGTCGTCGCGTACGTCAGCGGCGAGATCGGCGACCTGTTGTGCGGCTGGTCCGAGATCGATCGGGTCCGGCATCTGCCCTCCTTGTGAGTGTCGGACCAGCATAGGGGCCGGCGCGCGTGTGACGCGCATCCCAGAGACTCGCCAAGTCACCTGTGGTCCCACTATAACTATAGTGAAACCACCGAAGGGGGAGTCAAGGATGAGAATCGCCGTCATCGGCGCAGGGATCGGCGGGCTGACCGCAGCCGCCGCGTTCACCCGTCGTGGTCACCAAGTCGACGTGCTCGAGCGGGCGTCCGAGATCCGAGAGGTCGGCGCAGGCATCTCCCTGTGGCCGAATGCGCTGGCCGCCCTCGACGTCATCGGCGCCGGCGAGCGGGTGCGCGAGCAGGGGCTACTCGTCGCCGACGCAGGCATCCGCGCCTCGAACGGCCGGTGGCTGTCACGCGTGGACGTTGCAGAGTTCGAGCGCCGGATCGGTTCGCTCGTCGTCATCTATCGGCCGCTGCTGCTCGACATTCTTCGAGAGGCTGCCGAACTGGCAGACGTCCACCTGGGTGTCGAGGTCCGCGGCGTGACGACCGACGGAGTGGTCACCCACTCCGGTGGCACGACGCGCGCCGATCTCGTCGTCGGCGCGGACGGCATCCGCAGCATCGTGCGCGGCTCGGTGTGGCGCGAGGCGGCCGCGCCGAAGTACGCGGGGTACGCAGCGTGGCGCATGGTCACCGAACCGATCTCTCTGGACAACGGGGGCGAAACGTGGGGTGCGGGGCGGCGCTTCGGCTTCGCACCGCTTCCCGACGGTCGGGTGTATTGCTTCCCGGTCGTGAACACGCCCGCGGGTCGGGCGCACGGAGGTCTCGGCGAGATCCGTCGGCTGTTCGGCGACTGGCATGCGCCCATCCCCGCATTGCTGGACGCGACCCGTCCGGACGCGGTGATGTACCACGACATCTACGAGTTGCCCGACCTCGCCACGTACGCCAGAGGGCGCGTCGCCCTGCTCGGCGACGCCGCGCATGCGATGACGCCCAACTCGGGACAAGGCGCGGGCCAGGCGATGGAGGACGCTGTCGTCCTCGCGGAGACGGTCACAGCAGGCAAGGGGCTGGAGGAGTACGACGCGCTCCGGCGCGAGCGTACGCAGCGGATCACCAAGCAGGCACACCGCATCGGTGCCGTCGCGAAATGGTCGTCGCCCGTGGCGGTGGGCGCGCGGAACGCGTTACTACGGGCGACGCCGAGCTCGACGGTCATGAAATCGCTCGAGCCGGTTGTCGGTTGGCGCCCTTAGGCTCCTCGAGAGGCCGCACATGCGGGCGGCGTTCGGTCGCGTGGGGGACGACCGAGCGCCGTCGGGGCGCAGGTCAGTAGACCGTGACGTGCACGTGGTCGTAGTGGTTGGCCGTGGTCGACCCACGGTCCTCCATCGGGCGCCACCCCTCGGAGGAGCGCTCGACGGTCCAGATCTGCTGCGACCACAGCACCTCGCTGACCCCGAGCGCGCCGGCGTTGGCGCGGGCGAAGTCGGCGATCTCGTCGCCGGTAGCGCCGGTGATCATGATGTCGATCGCCTGGCCGCTGCCGTGCTCGCCGCTGTCTCCCGGGCGCAGCCCGCCGTACGAGCTGACCTCCGGGAACTCCGCGCACACGGCACGGTGTACGGCGATCGCGTTCTCGGTGAGTCCGGACTCGACCGACGAGTCGTCGCAGGGCGCGTCGGACAGGCCGCCGGTGGAGGTGCCGGAGTCGTCGTCGGACTCTTCCTCGGGCTTGTCCTCGGAGAGGTACTCGGCGGTGACCCAGCGCGACTCACCTTCGTAGACGACCTCCGCCCACGGGCCGTCGGTCTCGTCGGTGACTGCGAGCTTCGTACCGGTGTCGACGACGGTGACGACGCCGTAGCTCTCGCCCGGCCCCTTGCGGATGTTCAGATCGGTGGTCGCGAAGAGCTTGCCGGTGGCCTCTGGGGGCTCCTCGGGCTCCTCGGCCTTCTCCGCGGGTGCCTTCTTGCCAGCGCCTGCGCCGGGCGCCTTCGCCGAGCTAGGCCCACCCAATGGCTTGCGCTCGCTGTTGCGGCTGGTGCGTTCCTCGCTGGTACGAGAGTCGGTTGCAGTCGTGTCGGAGTCGGTGCTCTGCTCGCCGGCGGCGGCCTGGGCCGACGGCTCGCCCTGATTATCAGAGGGGAGCTCGACCGCAACTGCGCCGATGACGACTGCCGCGAGCGTCGCAACGGCCGCGGGGGCGACCTTGCGGACGGTGCTGCGCTGTTTGGGTTGTTTGTGACGAGACGTAGCCACGAGGAATCATTCACCCACGATCGAAATCAAAGCGTTACCAGGGGCGCACACTACCGGGTCAATCCACATCAACACACCCCGGCGCGTCGCTTGACAGCAGATTCAGTGCTGCGCGCGCACCTGGCGACCCGTGATCGACTTGGGTTCGACCCGCAAAAACAGGCTTCGGGTGCCCGCAGCCCACGGGTTCGGGCGTGCTTCATCCCACAGTCGTTGAAGCTCGTCGGTCTGGGTGACAGCCGCGATTCGTCCGTGTACGACGACGCTCCAACCCGACTGGGTGAGGTCGTCGTGGTGGTCCACCTCGAACGCGACACCGTCGACGCCCGGGCCGAGCGCCGCCAAGGGTCCGTACGGCGAGGTGCGGATCAGCACGGCGTCACGGTAGACGTAGTTCACCGGAATGATCTCGATCCGCCCGTCGCCTGCGTACGCAAGCCTGCCCACGATGGCCGACCGGAGGTACTCCTCGCACTTCTCGCGGCTCACTTCCCGGAAGGTTCCGCGGACGATGTGGTCGTCTGCCATCGCTACTCCTCGGGTCGTACGTCGTCGAGTCGGCGGTGAGCTCGTCTCTCGGCGCGATGCTCACCCGACCAGCGTAGGCCGAGACGGGCGTCTACGGGCAGGTCTCAATTTGCGAGGTCCAGCCGACGCAGTAGTTTGCCGAGCACTCGCCGCAGATCGGCGAGGTCACGCTCGGTGAGTCGGTCGTCGAAGAGCTCCTCTCGAGCCCGTCTCGCGGCGCGACCACTTGCGCGTACGGCCGTGACGCCCTCGTCGGTGAGAACGGCGTACGTCGCGCGCCGGTTGGCCGGGTCGACCTCGCGGCGTACCCACCCCTGGCGCTCCAGTCGCTCCACCAGCCGGGTTGCGCCACTACGCGTGACCATCGCGCGTTCGGCGATATCGGACATCGTCAGGCGTCGGTCGACGTCGTTCGCCAACGCCCACATCACCTCGTGCTCGGTCGAGGTCATCCCCGACTCCGCCTCGACGCGGGTGCTGAGCTCAGTTCGGACCCGTGCGGTCGCCTGCTGGAGCTCGAGCCAGGCGAGTCCGCCGTCTCCGTCGCTTTGCATGAGCCGCATCGTACCAGTGACTTGACTCCGCAATGATTGCGTGCACAATAGTTGTATAAGCAATCGAGGAGGAATCATGACGGACGAACTGACGGTGCTGGTCACCGGAGCAACGGGTACGCAGGGCGGCGCGGTCGCCCGGGAGCTGCTGGCGCGTGGACACAAGGTCCGTGCGATGACCCGGCGGGTCGAGTCCGAGCGGGCAGCGGCGCTTGCCGAGTCGGGGGCGACTCTGGTGCCGGGAGACTTCGAGGACGTGGACTCGCTGCGACGTGCGGCCGCGGGGTCGGACGCCGCCTTCATCATGGGCACGCCGTTCGAGGTCGACACCGAGACTGAGACGCGGCAGTCGATCGCCGCGATCGACGCGGTCCGCGAGGCCGAGGTGCCGCATCTCGTGTACACCTCGGTAGCAAGTGCGCTCGACAACACGGGCATTCCGCACTTCGAGAGCAAGGCCGAGGTCGAGCGCCATCTGCAGTCCGTCGAACCGAACGCCGCCGTGATAGCGCCTACGGCGTTCCTCGGCGATCTCACCTCGTCCTGGTACGCACCGGGCCTGCGTAGCGGTACATACACGTTCGCACTCCCGGCCGACGTGCCGTTGCAGCATGTCACGGTCGCCGACATCGGTGCCTTTGCGCGGCTGGTGATCGAGGACGCGGACCGGTTCGCCGGCACTCGCACGGAGCTCGCGTCGGTCACTACGACCGGCGGCGAGATCGCGGCGAGACTGTCCGGGTGGCTCGGCACGCAGATCCGCTTCGTGGAGATCCCGATCGACGTAGTACGCGAGCAGATGGGTGCCGACGGACTAGCGATGTTCGAATGGTTCCGGGCGGGCGGCTTCACCATCGACGTCGAGCGACTGCACGCTGCGTACCCCGAGATCAAGTGGCACGACCTCGACGCCTGGATCGGGGGTCACGACCTGACGGCGCTGCGCTGAGCCTTCGTGTCTCGTGAGGTCGGGCTCGGGCACGCCGCGCGGCACGGTCAGTCCTCGAGCCACTCCGTGATGAACTCGTCGCTCGCGTGGATGTGGGTCGCGACATACCGCTCCGGGCCGAGCACGGCGAACTTGTGCGGTGTCCACGCGGGTACGACGAGCACGTGGCCGGCCTCGCCGATCAGCTGTTTGTCGCCAACGGTGAAGGTCGCCCGGCCTGCTCGGATGACGAACGTTTCCGCGTACGGATGCTGGTGCAGACGTGGCCCTGCGCCAACCGTGTCGGTGTCCTCGAAGATGATCGAGACGCCCGCGCCGTACGCGGCACCCTCGATGTTGTCGAGGATGCGCCCGTCGTCCCGGATGAGGCCGGTCGTCTCGATGATGTGCATGCCGTCACATTAACGGCCACGCTTGCTCGGGTGCCACTGACGAACGGTGTGCGAAGCGTCGAGACGGCCGACGCGCGTGGATTGGGTTGACTCCCCATCTGGCCCTCGGGCAAGGTGAGAGCCGCGCTAAGCAAGCGCTTAGAGATCGTTGCGGTCTCTCGGTCGATCGATGAGGAACGCTGATGGACTTCGGCTTCGATGCAAGGACAGAAGAGCTGCGGGCCAGTCTGCTGGACTTCATGGATCGTCATGTCTATCCCGCAGAGGCGGTGTTCCGCGACCAGGTGGCGAGCTTGCAGAACCCCTGGGCGTGGGATTCCGTGCCGGTGCTCGCCGACCTTCGTACCGAGGCTCGGCGGCGTGGACTGTGGAACCTCTTCCTGCCCGGCGAGCTCGGCGCCGGCCTCACCAACCTCCAGTACGCTCCGCTCGCCGAGATCACCGGCCGCAGCGGAGCGCTCGCGCCGGCGGCGCTGAACTGCGCAGCGCCCGACACGGGCAATATGGAGGTGCTGGCGATGTTCGGCACCGCCGAGCAGCGAGAGCGCTGGCTCGATCCCTTGCTGGCCGGAGAGATCCGCTCGGCATTCGCGATGACCGAGCCCGACGTCGCCTCGTCCGATGCCACCAACATCGCGACCCGCATCGAGCGCGACGGCGACCAGTACGTCGTCAACGGCCGCAAGTGGTGGATCACCGGCGCGATGAATCCGAACGCCCAGATCTTCATCGTGATGGGTAAGACCGATCCCGGTGCCGAACGGCATCGCCAGCAGAGCATGATCCTCGTCCCGCGTGATACGCCCGGGGTCGAGGCCGAGCGCGGCATGGAGGTCTTCGGGTACGACGATCGGGATCACGGCGGCCACGCCGAGATGTCGTTCACCGACGTACGCGTACCTGCGTCCAACCTGATCGGCGCAGAGGGCGACGGTTTTGCGATCGCTCAAGCTCGGTTGGGCCCCGGCCGCATCCATCACTGCATGCGGTCGATCGGGCTCGCCGAGCGGGCGATCGAGCTGATGTGCGCGCGGGCCGAGGAGCGGGTCGCCTTCGGCAAGCAGATCTCCGAACAGGGCGTCGTACGCGACTGGATCGCGGAGTCGCGCGTACGCATCGAGCAGCTGCGGCTGCTCGTACTCAAGACCGCTTGGCTGATGGACACGGTCGGCAACAAGGGAGCGCACACCGAGATCCAGGCGATCAAGATCGCGACACCGGCGACGGTGCAGTGGATCCTCGACAAGGCCATTCAGGTGCACGGAGCCGGCGGCTTGTCGCAGGACTTCCCGCTTGCCGCGGCGTATGCGGGTATTCGTACCCTGCGGTTTGCCGACGGCCCCGACGAGGTACACAAGAACGCGCTCGCGCGCGCCGAGCTGCGCACGCAGGCGAAAGCACGTGACGAACGAACGGAGACGCAGTGACCTCCAGTACCCAGATCCGGCTGGCCGCAAGGCCGCTTGGTGAGCCGTTGGACTCCGACTTCGAGTTCGTGGAGACCGAGCTACCCGAGCTGGCCGACGGACAGGTGCTGCTTCGTACCGTCTACCTGTCGCTCGACCCGTACATGCGCGGCCGGATGAGCGCGGCCAAGTCGTACGCGAAGCCGGTCGAAGTCGGTGACGTGATGGTCGGTGGCACCGTGTGTGAGGTCGTGGAGTCACGCTCACCGCGGCGGCAGGTCGGTGACATCGTCCTCGCGTACTCCGGCTGGCAGACGTACGCCGTTGCGGACGCTCGCCATACGCGTCGGCTCGACCCCGGCGCCGCGCCCATCTCTACGGCGCTCGGCGTACTCGGAATGCCCGGCTTCACCGCGTACGCAGGGCTGTTGGCGATCGGGCAACCGCAGCCGGGGGACACCGTCGTGGTCGCGGCGGCGACGGGGCCGGTCGGCTCCGCGGTCGGCCAGATAGCGAAGGTCAAGGGTGCTCGTGCGGTCGGCATCGCGGGCGGATCCGAGAAGTGCCGGGCGTTGGTGGACGAGTTCGGGTTCGACGCTGCCGTCGATCACCGCTCACCCACGTTCGACGACGACCTCGTGGCTGCGACACCCGACGGCGTCGACGTCTACTTCGAGAACGTCGCCGGGCCGGTCGGCGCGGCCGTTGTGCGTCGGCTCAACAAGTTCGCCCGGGTGCCGGTCTGCGGGCTCGTCGCGAACTACAACGCAACCGAGCCGCCGCAGGGCACAGATCACCTGCCGGGATTCCTGAACGCGATCCTCACCCTGAGCCTGACCGTGCGCGGCTTCATCCAGGACGAGTTCGTACCCACGCATCACGACGACTTCCTGCGTGAGATGGCAGGCTGGGTCGCGGACGGGTCGGTGCGCTATCGCGAGGATGTCGTCGAGGGTCTCGAGAAGACGCCGGAGGCATTCCGTGGCCTGCTGGCCGGCCGGAACTTCGGCAAGCTTCTCGTACGAGTCGGTGACGACCCGACAACCGACTGACATAGGGATGACGGGATGGCTACTGGGATATCGGCGAGGTTTCTGACAGTAGTCGACACGCTCCCGCTGGCTGAAGGGTCGCGGGTACTCGAGATCGGCGGGGCTCCGGGTGCGGCGGCGCGCGAGGTCGCGTCCCGCATCGGACCCGCAGGGCACATCCTCGTCGTCGACCGTTCGCGAACCGGTATCGAGCGTACGAACCGCCACTGCGCGGCCGAGATCCGGCTCTGATCGGGTCAGACGCTTCCGGCGCGTTCGATCACAAGGATCCGCGCCTCGGGCGCCGGCTCGGCGACGTGCTCGTCACCGACGTCGACCACACAGACGCGACCGGGCGTCAGATGCTCGCTGCGTTCGCGACCCTGGGTGTCCCGGTACCTCATGTCGACCGCGCCTTCGAGCACCGCGAACACCTCGGGCCCGTCGTTGACATGCCATACGTACGGTTCGTCGGTCCAGTGCAGCCGAACTGTCGCATTGTCGAACTCGGCCAGGTCGTGGGCGCCCCAGGCGCGCTCCGCCGTGAACGCGGCAGCGTCGAGAAATCTCACGTGGCAACGCTGACACCGCGCAGCTGCTTGCACAGTAGGAAGAAGTGACAGTTCTCCCCGAGATCCCGCCAAATCCGAATCTTCCGGATGGTCCGTCGCGGGTCAGCGGGCCGCCGGCCGGCAGCTACCGGTCGGGCGCAGGGATCCGGCTCCCGAGAATGTGTGCGCCGGAATCCGGACGGTGAACGTGGTCATCCCGGGGCGGCTGTGCTGGTCGACGTCTCCTGCATGTGCGTGTACGACGGCGGCGACGATGGCGAGCCCGAGGCCGGTGCTTCCATGGGAGTGGGAGCGACTGGTGTCTGCGCGGGTGAAGCGTTCGAAGAGCTGCGCGGCAAACTCATCCGGGATTCCCGGGCCGTTGTCGGTGACGGTGAGTACGGCATCGCGGCCTTCGAGGGTCAGGCGGGTCCGTACAGTCGTGCCGGGTGGAGTGTGGATCGCTGCGTTACGCAGGAGGTTCGCGAGGACCTGGCGCAGACGCGCCTCGTCGCCCGTGACGTAGATGGGCTCGCTGGAAAGCGCAACCGTCCAGGAGTGATCGTGAGCAGAGACCCGTGCGTCGTTGACGCCGTCGATGACGAGCCGGGTCAGGTCGACTGGCTCCGCGGCGAGGGGCCGTCCGGAGTCGAGTCGGGCGAGGAGAAGGAGGTCCTCGACGAGGTCGGACATCCGGGTGGACTCTGCCTCGACACGCGTGATCGCGTAGCGCAGGTCGTCGGGAACGTCCGGGTAGCGGCGCCGGGAGAGTTCGGCGTAGCCGCGGATCGACGTCAGTGGAGTCCGTAGCTCATGGCTGGCATCGGCGACGAATCTGCGTACGCGCATCTCGCTCTCATGACGCGCCTGCAGGGCGACCGCGAGGTGGTCGAGCATCTGGTTGACGGCAATGGCGACCTGGCCGGCTTCGGTGCGACGGTCATCGACGTGTGCCCGCGCGGCAAGCATGACATCTCCCTGTTCAAGGGGGAGTTTCGAGATCGAGGTCGCCGTCGCTGTGACGCGTTCGAGCGGCCTCAGGGAGCGGCGCACCATCCGGCCGCCGACGAAGACTGCCCCGCCGATTGCGGCGACCGTCAGGACACCTTCGAAGATCAGCAGCTGGGTGACGGTTTCGCCGATGGAGTCCATGGGCAGCGCAACCACGACGGTGTCGGTTCCGTCGGATCCATCGACAGTTACGGCGACGGCGCGGTAGCTGCCGTAGCCCTCAACATCGACGGAATGGGGCTCGCCGTCACGAGCGATGTCGGCGAGGTCTTCGGTGGCAGCCGATGACAGGGCCTTGGGCCGCGGGTCGTTCTGGTCGGCGAGGATGAAGCCGTCCGCCTCGTCGCCGCTGATCCGTACGTTGATGGTGCCGACCGTCTCCCCGCGACCAGGCTTCGAATCCGCGGTCGGCGGCGGAACATCATCGGGAATGACTCCAGCGATGGAGCCGGCACGCTGTGCGCTCTTGTCCAGATCGGCGTCCAACCTGTCGACGAGGAACTGTCGCGAAGCGAAGGTGGTGAGGATCGCGATCGCAATGCACACTCCGGCAACGAGCGCGGCGATGCCGTACGCCAGTCGGCGCCGCAGCGGCCACCCGCGGGTCAGACCACGGAGCCTCATTGGGCAGTGGGTCGCAGCACATACCCGGCACCGCGTTTGGTGTGGATCATGGGGTCTCGACCGGCGTCGATCTTCTTGCGCAGGTAAGAGATGTAGATCTCGACAACGTTGGCTTGCCCGCCGAAATCGTAGTTCCAGACACGGTCGAGAATCTGGTCCTTGGACAACACCCGGCGGGGATTGCGCATCAGGTAGCGCAGCAGTTCGAACTCGGTCGCGCTGAGCTCGACGGACACGCCTTGGCGGGCGACCTCATGCGACTCCTCATCGAGCGTCAGATCGCCTACGACCAGGACGTGCTCGCTGGCGGGCTCGTGCATGCCGATACGCCTCAGCAGGGCCCGCAGCCGCGCCACGACCTCCTCGAGGCTGAACGGCTTCGTTACGTAATCGTCGCCTCCGGCGGTGAGGCCGGCCACCCGGTCCTCGACTGCATCCTTCGCGGTCAGAAACAACACCGCAACGTCCGGTCGCTCAACGCGGATCCGACGCAGAACCTCCAACCCGTCGAAGTCGGGCAGCATCATGTCGAGCACCACGAGGTCCGGACGGATCCGATGCGCAGCGGCGACGGCATCGGATCCGGTGCCGGCCACGGTGACTTCCCAACCCTCATACCGCAGGGTCATGGCGAGCAGCTCGGCGAGGTTCGGTTCGTCGTCCACGACGAGCACGTGCGCCGTGCGTTCGTCACTGCGTGCGGTAACCGACTGATTGTCTGCGTCCTTCACCGAACCAGCCTCTCTGCGTACCCTGGCAGAATCCCCAGAGGATCCTGTGAACCAACTGTGACCAGCAAGTCCGTCGATGGCCCTTATGACTCGGTAGCCTGCTTGTCGCCCGCACGTCGCTTCGGTGCGGTCGACACCACCGGATCCTTCGCGACCGCTTTGGCCCGCGCTTTGAGGGCCTTCGTCAGCGACGCCACCGCGTCATCGATGGCGTTCTCGTCGAAGGTGTCGCTCGTCGGCACCGAGTCGGCGATCTCCTGCAACGTCGCGACGGCGTTGTTGCCGGAGAACATGTCCTCAGCCACCTGACGGTACGCGTCGTGGTACTCGTCGGCGTACGCGTCGGAATCGAGGAAGCGTTCCTTGAGCGTGTTCCCCATCCGGGCTCCGCCCTCGGGGAGGTCGCCTTGGTCGGGCATTCCCTCGGGGAGGTCGCCTTGGTCGGGCATTCCCTCGGGGAGGTCGCCTTGGTCGGGCATCCCTTCGGGTGGTTCGTCGCCCTGGCCTGTGCTGTTCCCGCCGTTCCCGCCGTTCCCGCCGGGCATTCCGCCTCCCATGGACAGTTCGTCGTCGGCCTGGGTGGAGGTATCGCCGGACAGCGCCAGGTTGAGGTCCCACGACACGATCGAGAACTTCTTGGTGTCGAGGTCGTACCAGAGGTACCCGTTGCGGCCAGGTCCGGCGATGTCGTCGAAGTTCAGCAGCAGGTTCTGCGAGGCGGTGTACTGTGCGAGGGATTCGACGTCGACGTATTCGTCGAGGTCGCGGTCGAATTCCTCGTCGTTGGCGGTGTCGAGCCATTTGAGCAGCTTGATGACGGGACCGAGGTCCTGAGTGCCGAGCTGACTGATCTGGGTGAAGTCCTCGGTGTAGTCGGTCTGGTCGTCGCCGTGATAGCTGAAGTCGCTGGTCGCGGTCACCTTGTACAGGACGCCGTTGCCGCCGAGGTCCTCGGTGGCGTAGGGCTCGTCGGGGACCTCGAGAACGAGCCGCGTCGTCGTCGGACTGTCGTTGACCGAGTACCGGGTGTACGCGTACTGCTGGCTCGGTTGCCCCGAGTCCGCGGTCAGGTCCAAGGAGACGGCCTCGTTCAGCATCGGGCTGTCTCCCATGACCGGGCGCACCGACAGCTGTGTCATGCCCTGGTAGGCCCGTCCCTCTTCGTACTCGCTGAAGCTGATCAGCAACGGCAGTGTCTCGGGGTCGTCGGAGGACAGGTCGGAATTCATCATCCCGGCCATGCCTTGGTTCGGCTCGCTACTCGCGCCACCCGGGTCCTCGTTGTCACCTCCTTTTGTCCGATCGAGGCCGTTTCCCGGCGTGCCCGACTGGTCCTGCGACGGTCCGCCCTGTGGCAGGTTCTCCGGCAGCTCGCCCTGCGGCATGTCCTCCGGCATGTCCTCCGGCATGTTTGCACCACTGCCGTCGAGGCCGCGCAGGGTCGAGTTCCCCTTGAGGCGGACCGCGACGTCGGAGATCACCGTGTCATCGATCGTGACGTCGGCCGGGACCCAGTCCTTCTCGCCGGTTTCCAGGTAGGTGTCGATCATGTCGTCGTACGCCTCGTCGTCGATGTCGATGTGCACCTCGTGTGAACCGTCGTCGAACAGGTCCGTCGTACCGGCGATGTTCTCGGTGATCGTCGATGAGACCGTGGTGACGTCGCCGGTCACGTACGGGCGTACCCGCGCATCACCGAACCAGCCGACGAGAAGCGCGACCAGGACCGCGAACGCGGCGACCGGCTTCCAATGCTGGCGTAACGACACCGGTATCCGACGACGGATCCGTGCGACGACGCCGTCCGGGCGAGGTTTCCGCGGCGTCCTGAGCTTGGCGAGAATCCTCATAGGTCGGTCTGGTCGTAGCCGGTCAGGACGGTCACCCGTTGGCCGCTGTTGACTTCGCTCAGCGCCTCGATCAGCTGGTTCTGACTCACTCCCGACCGCAGCTGCGCGGTGTAGAACAACTCCAACAGCGCGCCCGAACGAACCGACTCGGTGCTGACCAGTTCGAAGTTGTCGGTGAATCGCGCCAAAACGTCGTCGACGTACGCCTGCGCCTCGGACTCGGGCGGAACCTGCACCTTGACCACCTGACGCTGGATGTCGAGGCGGAACCAATCGAACTTCTGCATGATCACGATGACCAAACAGATCGCGATCGTGGCGACCGCGGCAAGCAGATAGAACCGTGTCCCGGTCGCCATACCGATGGCCATCACCAAGAAGATGAACCCGACATCGCGGGTCTCCTTGATCGCGTTGCGGAACCGGATCACCGATAGCGCGCCGACGAGCGCGAACGCACGGGCGATGTTCGAGCCGACCACCAGCATGATCAGGCTGATCACCATCCCGACGATCACCAGTGTCTGCACGTAGCCCTGGCTGTACGAGATGTTCTGATGCGTTCGGCGGTAGACCCAGCCGATGATGGTCGACAGCACGAACGACAACGACATCGATACAACGATGTCGAACGTGGAGAACGTGCCGCTGAGATCCTGAACGTCGAAGTTCATCATGCTCCTTGCTTGTGGTACACGGCTTGGTTGCCGGCGTGGTCGTGGACGTGGAAACGGGAGCGCGGCGCACGGTCGAACACCTCGACGCTCTGGCAGTACTTGGAGATGCGCACCACCGACAGGTTCGAACGTGCGGTCAGGTCCGTCACCCAGTACGGAACCCGCTCGTTCGCCTTCACCTCGACGACACAGGTGCCCCGCGGCACGATGAACCGGTTCTCCGTGCCTGCGGCCGGATGGAAGTCTCGGTCGCGTCCCACGATGCGGTGGTCGATCGTCACTCGCAGCCCGAAATCGGCCTGCCGACCGATATATGCTTCGCGTCGATACCCCGTCGTCGCAATCGGTCGCAGGGATAGCGATCCGACGAGTCGGCCCACCTCGTGGACGAACGCCTGTTGTTCGGGGTGGTGTTCGACGGACACGTCGCCCGCGCACAGCCTGCGCGCATCCGCGAGCGGCAACCTGATCCGCCGCTTCTGAGTCACCCGGTTGACCCGTTGCTTGATCTCAACGAATGCTGGCGCGGAGTCGTCGGCCTCCGACGCGTCGCCGTAGTGCCGCAGACGAAGCTTGCGTCGAAAGCGGATTCCCTCGATCTTCTCCCAATAGAACCGCAGATCGGTGGTGTCGTAATACACGCTGTACACGCCGTACGCTCCGTCGGCGCCGAAAGTGTCGGGCTCCATCCGTGCCGCCAGTTCCTCGCGCAACCTCGGCACATCCCGCTCTGGGATCAGGTACTTGATCTCGTAGCGATTGAACGAGCGAAACGCCCCACTCGCGCCGCGGACACCGAGGTCCGGCACCGCAACCGTTTCCGAAACGGCGCCATGCGCCGATAGCCGTCGTCTCAACACCAAACTGCGCTCCTCCACATCGATGGACGACCGCGAGTCAACACACGAAGCCTTGGAGAAGCCTGTGGAACACCTGGCAGACAGATATTGAACAAACAGTTAACGGCCGCGCAGCCTGCGCGACGGCGGAAGGGTACGTACCGAGCTCCGGTGGAGCCGGGCGACGGCTGGTCGTCCGGCTCCACCGGTCGCGTACGAGGCTAAGCCGAGATCTCGGCCTTCAGGATGTTCGCGAGCTCAGCCATATCGGAGACGGTGACGTCCGGCACGTAGCGGTCGTTGCCGAACGGGCGCTTGCGCCGGTCGATGAATGCTGACCGGAGTCCGGCGGCCTTCGCGCCAATGCAGTCGAAGGCGTGGTTGGCGACGAAGAGGACCTCGCCTCGGGCGAGCCCGATGAGCGATGTCGCCGTGTGGTACGTCGTCTGGTGCGGTTTGAACGAGTCGGCTTCGGCGACGGACATGACGCGGTCCCACAGGTGTTCGGTTCCGGAGTGCGGAACCCCGGCGGCGAGCATGTCGGGGTCGCCGTTGGACAGGATGAACAGCTTGAGGCCATGGCTCTTCAGCTCGCTGAGAGCCTGGACGACTTCGGGAAACGGATCGAGCCTGGTGATCTCGTTGACGAGTTCGCTGACCTCGTCGTCGGTGTGCTCGATGCCTGCACACGTTCGAGGGTGTAGTCGACGGCCTCGAACCCGATCCGGCGGTACGGCGTGTGGTCGCGGTGGAGGAGCGCGTCGATCATGGAGTTCTCGAAGTGCGTACGCCGCCACCAGGTGACAAGGCGCCGGCGGGTTCTTGTCGTACCCCTTGCGCTCCAGGTACGGAGCGATGGTGTTGCCATCGGGGCTGTGGTCTCCGCATTTGGATCCACGACAGCACTGCTCGGTGTCGTTGTCCCCCTCGCGACGCCCTTCCTGCTCACCGACCAGATCGGCGTCACCGCATTCATCATCGCGCTCGCCGTATCCAGCTCCGTCGTCGACTGCAGTCCGCTATCGACCATGGGCGCCCTCGCCGTGGCAACACCGAGGAAGACAAGCGCACGCGTGTGTTCTCCGGGCTCATGCGCTGGGGCCTGACCCTCATCGTGATCGCTCCCACGGTCACGTTCGTGGCACTCGTACTTCCGTCCGCTGCCTGACTGCCATCCAGGCGGATAGCGGCCCGTTCGTACAGAGTTCGCGGACTTGTAGGTGCTGTGCGTGCGCGCCAACACCCAAAAGTCCGCGAACTCCGTGCGGCAGTTGCCAGTGGGCCCCGTGGGACTCGAACCCACAACCCGCGGATTAAAAGTCCGCTGCTCTGCCAATTGAGCTAGAGGCCCTGCTGATGCTGCGGCGAATATCGTCTCAGGTCGCGCCGGAGCCGCGCTCCCGACCCGGCGTAAAGGCGATGTGACACGTTCCCTGCGCTGGTCGAGGCAACCTTCCGGGGGAGATCGCCGTTAATAGGGATGGACCAGTTCTCGACCCTAGGTGGACTCATGCCGGTACGTCGTGCGGTGTGCGCGATGGCTGTTGCCGTGCTGCTGGGCGGGTGCGTCGCAGGCTCCGGCTTCGCGTACTCCGGAGACGACGGTGAGAAGGACGGTAAGCCCACCTGGAAGCACAAGGGCGACGGAACCAGCGGCACGGCTACCGCCGACCGGATCGCGCTCGACGAGCTGGGCGACGCCAGGCACGGTGTCGACATCCAGTCACTCGCGGTGTTCAACCGGACCGACCTCGACTTCGTCGGGCTGACCATCTCGGGCCGCGACTTTCATCGCAACCAGGCGCGTGCGGTCCAGGTCTTCCTGGAGACGAAGGCCAAGAGGTCGGGGCCCGACTACCGACTCGTCGCGTTCAACGAGAAGCCGCGTGCCAACGCTCCGCGGGTACGCCTTTACCGAGTCGGCGGGTGGGCCGCAAACACGGCCAAGCGGGTCTCCTGCGACCGCGTCCGGGTGCAGTTCGACATCGAGCAGGTGAGTCAGATCCGCATCGCCGTCCCGCGCGAGTGCCTCGGTGGGGTACGCGGATCTCTGCGCGCGAATGCGACCGTGTGGCACCAGAAGGCCCCGGAATGGAAGACGCAGCCGGGCCAGGGCAGCGGTGTCGACGTCATCCCCGAAGAGCGCGAGCTCACGCCCGACACGCGCTGACCCGAGTCTCGGGACGTGCCGAGATCCGATGTCTCGCGAGCGATGTGGCCTGCGACACGTTCGTCCGGTCGTCGGCAGCAAATCCGAGACTCCGCACACTACGCCCGCGTAGGCTAGAGCCACTGGAAAGCGCCACGAAGAGGTGTCCGTGCACATGTCAGAGCCACTCGACGTGCGCCTGCGCGATGAGCAGGCACTCGACGAGATCGAGATGACGAGCGATCTCATGATCGCCGCGTCCGAGCACGACGGACCCCTGACGCAGCCGCAGGTCGACCAGATTCTGGGCCTCGGCTGACCGTCGAACGACGTACCCCGGGTCACATGGGCGGACCATTTTGACGCCCGAGTAGCGACTGCGCATAGCATGGTCGCGGCCAACGCCCATCTCGACGGGAGAATCTCGTGCGGCTCAAGCTCCGCCCCACCGAGGATACGTTTTACGACCTGTTCACCGAATCCGCCACGCATCTGGTGAACGGCGCCCGTCTGCTCGCGGCGATGCTCGACGTCGAGAGCGATCGGCCCGCCATCGCCGAGCAGATGCGAGAGGCCGAGCACCAGGCGGATGAGACGACCCACGCGATCGTACGAAGGGTCAACAGCACCTTCGTGACCCCGTTCGACCGCGAGGACATCTATCGGCTCGCCGGCATCCTCGATGACGTCATGGACTTCATGGAGGAGGCCGTCGACCTGATCGGGCTCTACGAGATCGGCGAGCTTCCCGCCGAGTTCGCGACCCAGGTCGAGGTCCTCCAACGCGCCGCGGAGCTCACCGCAGAGGCGATGCCGCGACTGCGCACCATGAAGGACCTCGAGGAGTACTGGATCGAGATCAACCGGCTCGAGAACCAAGGCGACCGAAGCTATCGGCGCATCGTCGCCAAGCTGTTCAGCGGTAAGTACAAGGCCCTCGAGGTGCTCAAGCTCAAGGATGTCGTCGACGCCCTCGAACACGCGATGGATGCGCTCGAGACCGTGGCGAACACGATCGAGCAGATCGCCGTCAAGGAGAGCTGAGGGTGGACGTCACCCTCGCGTTGGTGATCGCGGTTGTCGTCGTCGCCCTGGTGTTCGACTACACCAACGGGTTCCACGACGCGGCCAACGCAATCGCCACCTCGGTTTCCACCCGCGCACTGACACCGCGGATCGCGCTCGCGATGGCGGCGGTCATGAACTTCATCGGCGCTTTCCTCGGTACGGAGGTCGCCGACACCATCGGCAGCATCATCGCCGAAGGGGTGCACGGTGAGGGTGCACATGGTCTGACGATCGTGCTCGGCGCACTTGTGGGCGCGATCGTCTGGAACCTCATCACCTGGTACTTCGGCATCCCCTCGTCGTCCTCGCACGCGCTGATCGGCGGCCTGGTGGGGGCGGGCGTCGCATCGGCGAGCGCGGTCAAATGGGAAGCCCTGATCGACAAGGTGCTCATCCCGATGATCGTGTCGCCGGTCGTCGGTTTCGGCGGGTCGTTCATGCTGATGATCGCGATCCTGTGGATCTTCCGCCGTTCGAGCCCCTGGCGCGTCGGTCGCGGGTTTCGCTTCGCTCAAACCGTCTCGGCGGCGGCGATGGCGCTCGGGCACGGCCTCCAGGACGCCCAGAAGACGATGGGCGTGATCTTCCTGGCCCTGCTCGCGAGCGGTCATTACAGCCAGGAGGACGGCATCCCGCTGTGGGTCAAGGTTGCGGCCGCGACCGCCATCTCTCTCGGTACGTACTCAGGAGGCTGGCGCATCATGCGTACGCTCGGCCGCCGGATCATCGACCTCGACCCGGCGCGTGGTTTCGCATCCGAGACGGTCGCCTCGATGGTCTTGTACGTGATGGCGATGGGCCTCGGCGCACCGGTTTCGACCACGCACACGATCACCTCGTCGGTCATGGGCGCCGGCGCCACCAAACGGTTCAGTGCCGTTCGTTGGGGTGTTGCCCGCAGCATCGTGGTGGCCTGGGTGGTCACGATCCCTGCCGCGGCGTTCGTGGCTGCGATCGTCTACTGGATCTGCGCGCTCTTCTTGCCCTAGCAGCATCGACCGGCTCCTGCCCTAGCCGCATCGACCTGCTCGGGCAGATCAGCCGAAGCGGCCCTGGATGTACGCCTCTGTCGCCTTCTCCTCCGGGTTGGAGAAGATCGTCGACGTCGCGCCGTACTCGACCAACCGGCCCGGCTTGCCGACCGATGCCAGGTTGAAGAAGGCCGTGTCGTCGCTGACCCGGGCAGCCTGCTGCATGTTGTGGGTCACGATCACGATCGTGTAGCTCTCCTTGAGCTCGTGTACGAGGTCCTCGATCGCGCTGGTCGAGATCGGGTCGAGCGCCGAGCACGGCTCGTCCATCAGCAGCACCTGTGGCTCGACGGCGACGGCGCGGGCGATGCAGAGGCGCTGCTGTTGCCCACCGGAGAGACCCGATCCGGGCCGGTTGAGGCGGTCCTTGACCTCGTTCCACAGGTTCGCGCTCTTCAACGAACGCTCGACGACCGCATCCGCGTCGCTCTTCTTGATCCGCTTGGCGTTCAGCTTGAAGCCTGCGAGCACGTTGTCGTAGATCGACATCGTCGGGAACGGGTTCGGCCGCTGGAAGACCATGCCGATCTGGCTGCGTACGACCACCGGATCGACGTCCGGACCGTATAGGTCCTGTCCGTCGATGACGACCTTGCCGTCGACGCGC
Source organism: Nocardioidaceae bacterium SCSIO 66511 (assembly GCA_023100825.1). Classification (NCBI taxonomy): domain Bacteria; kingdom Bacillati; phylum Actinomycetota; class Actinomycetes; order Propionibacteriales; family Nocardioidaceae; species Nocardioidaceae bacterium SCSIO 66511. Next base: position 776,509 of record CP095846.1, read on the forward strand.
GCGCCCGGGATCACCTCGTGCATCCGGTTCAGCGAACGCAGGAAGGTCGACTTGCCGCAGCCGGAGGGTCCGATGAACGCGGTCACAGAGCGCGCCGGGATGCTGATGGTGACGCCTTCGACGGCGAGGAAGTCGCCGTAGTAGATGTCCAGGTCGGAGACGTCGATGCTCTTAGCCACGGTCAGTCCTTGCTCGGTTGGGTGGGGGTGTCGTCGTCGAGGTCACTTCTCCCCCTTGGGCGAGAAGAGGTAAGACACCACACGGGCGATCAGGTTCAGCAGCATCACGATGATCATCAGCACCAGCGCGGCGCCCCATGCGCGTTCGGTGGAGAGCTCGGGGTTCATTCCCGGCGAGCTCACCTCTGAGTACGCGAAGACCGGGAGCGTCATCATGTTGCCGTCGAACAAGTTGAAGTTCGTCGACGTGGTCGATCCCGCGATCAGCAGCAGAGGTGCCGTCTCACCGATGATGCGGGCGATGGCCAGGGTGATGCCGGTGACGATGCCGGCCAGCGATGTCGGGATCACGACCCGTACGATCGTGCGCCACTTCGGTACGCCGAGGGCGTACGACGCCTCGCGCAGCTCGTTCGGGACCAGCTTCAGCATCTCTTCGCACGAACGTACGACCACCGGGATCATCAGCACCGACAGCGCGACCGAGCCGCCGATGCCGAGTCGGATGCCCGGCTCGAACAGCGCGACGAACAGCGAGTACGCGAACAGGCCCGCCACGATCGACGGGATGCCGGTCATCACGTCGACCAGGAAGCGGATCCAGTGTCCGAGGCGGTTGTCCTTGGCGTACTCGACGAGGTAGATCGCGGTGAACAGGCCGATCGGAACCGAGATGACGGTCGCGCCGGCGGTGATCAGCAAGGTGCCGATCAGGGCGTGGTAAATGCCGCCCTGCTCCTCCCCGATCACGTTACGCATCGAGTACGTGAGGAACTCGGCGCTCAAGGCGCCGGCACCCTCCGCGATCACCTTCACGATGATCGAGACGAGGGGTACGAGCGCGAGCGCGAACGCCGTCAGGACGCCGACGGTCACCAGCCGGTCGGTCGCCTTGCGGGTGCCTTCGATGGTCAGCGACCATACCGGGTACGCGACCGCGCACACCAGCCAGGCGACGACGACCGAGCCGACGAGCGGCATGCCGATGACGAAGTACAGGACTGCCGCCAGCGCGACCAGTCCGCCGAAGACGGCGTACCCGGCCCAATGGGGCAGTTTCGGCTGGCGCAGCGAGGGGTCCGGCGGCGTGACCGGCGTGCCGGGGCGCTCGGGTGCGGTCGTGACGCTCATCAGTTGGCTCCGGAGAAGTCCTTGCGGCGATCCACGATCGCGCGGGCGGCGAAGTTGACCAGGAAGGTGATCACGAACAGCACCAGGCCGCTGGCGATGAGCACGTTCACGTTGAGACCCGAGCTCTCCTTGATGCCGTGCGCGATGTTCGCGGGGATCGTCGACGGGTTCGTCGTGGTGAGGAGCCGTACGGTGACTACCCCGCTCGTGGACAGCACCATCGCAACGGCCATCGTCTCGCCGAGCGCGCGGCCGAGGCCCAGCATGACAGCGCCGACGATGCCGGAGCGGGCGTACGGGAAGACCGTCATCCGGATCATTTCCCAGCGGGTCGCGCCGAGTGCGAGCGCCGCCTCCTCGTGCAGGCGCGGTGTCTGCAGGAAGATCTCGCGGCAGATCGCGGTGATGATCGGGAGGATCATGATCGCGAGTACGAGCGACGCGGTCATGATGGTGCGGCCGGTGGTGCTGAAGGCGTACGCCTGCCCGGCCGGGTTGGTGTCGAAGAACGGGATGAATCCCAGGTTGTCGGCGAGCCAGCGGTAGATCGGCACCAGCTCTCCGGACAGGAAGGCGATGCCCCAGAGGCCGTACACGACGCTGGGGACGGCCGCGAGCAGGTCGACGACGTAGCCGACCAGCTGGCCGATGCGGCGTGGCGCGTAGTGCGAGATGAAAAGTGCGACGGCGATCGCGAGCGGGGTTGCGATCAGCAGTGCGATCGCGGCCGCGAAGAGGGTGCCGTAGACGAGCGGCCAGACGTACGACCAGAAGCCCGCGCCGTCCAGGATCGGCGCTTCTTCCGCGGTCGCGCTGATGCCGGGAATCGCCTCGACGGTCAGGAAGATCGCAACGCTGGCGAGCGTGATCAGGATGAGTGCGCCGGCCGCGAACGAGATGCCGGAGAAGATCCGGTCGCCACGCCGGCGTACGGGTCGCGGCGCCTCGCGGGTGCTGGCTGTCGTCACGTTCTCGGCTCCTGGTCGTGCGAGTGGCAGTACATGAGTCGGTGGCCGCCTCTCCTCCCCCGAGGAGGAGAGACGGCCACCAGTGATCAGCCCTTGGCCGAGATCTGGTCGACGATGGCCTTGGCGTCGCTGGCCACCTGCTCGGAGAGCGGAGCCGAGCCGGCCTCACCGGCGGCGGCCTTCTGGCCCTCGGGGCTGAGTACGTAGTCGAACCAGCCCTTCACCAGATCGGCCTCCTCGGCCGACTCGTACTCGCTGCAGGCCATGCCGTACGAGACGAGGACGATCGGGTAGACGCCGCCCTCGGTCGTCGTGCGGTCGAGGTCGAGCGCCATGCTCGTGTCGGCGCGCCCGGAAGCGGGCTTGGATGCGTCGAGCGCGGCGGCCGCGGCCTCGGGGCTGTACTCGACGAACTCCTTGCCGACCTGGACCTTGGCGACACCGAGGTCACCGGCCTGGCTGGCGTCGGCGTATCCGATCGTTCCCTCGCCGTTCTTCACCGCGCTGACGACACCGGAGGTGCCCTCGGCGGCCTCGCCGCTCTTGATCGGCCAGGTCTCGATGACGCCGTGCGACCAGCTGCCGCCCGACGCCTGGTCGAGGTAGTCGGTGAAGTTGGCGGTCGTACCCGACTCGTCAGAGCGGTGTACGGCGGTGATCGGCTCGCTCGGCAGGTTGGCGTCGGGATTCTCGGCCGCGATCGCCTTGTCGTCCCAGGAGTTGATCTTGCCGGCGAAGATCGAGCCGAGCGTCTCCGGGCTGAGGTTCAGCGAGTCGACGCCCTTGACGTTGAAGATGACGGCGATCGGGCTGACGTAGACCGGGACCTCGACGACGTCGCCGCCGCAGCGCTCCTCGGCGTCGGCGATCTCCTCCTCCGGGAAGTACTCGTCGGATCCGGCGAAGAGGATGCTGCCGCCGGCGATGAACTGCTCGCGGCCGCTGCCCGATCCCACCGGGTCGTAGTTCACGGTGACGTCGGGGTTCTCGGTCTGGAAGCCCTTCTGCCAAGCGGCGAAGGCTGCCTCCTGCGAGCTCGCGCCGGCGCCGTTGAGCTCGCCGCTGAGATCGCTCGAGCCGCTGTCACCGTCGGCGTCTGCCTCGTTGCCAGCACCGCACGCGGTCGCGAGCACGAGCGCGGCCGTTGCGGCCAAAGGAGCGCCATAGCGCATCAGGTTGCGTTTCACTTCATATCCCTCGAAGTCGGGGCTACGCGTGCCACGTAGCAGGTAGTTGACCACTGTTCGTCGCTGACGCTAATGAGACGAGGTGAAGCGGTCGGAGGGCGTCGGTGAACGAGCGGTGAACGGTTGGGGACGAGTCCGTACGCACCCCTGTTGCCTGCCCGGGGCGGCCCGGTTTCGACGTGAAAAGGGTAGTCAGCGCTGCCGGCTCATGCGGATCGCGACGCCGCCGGCCGCGATGGCGATCGCCGACAGCAGCAGCCACAGCGGGTTGATCGAACTACCTGTGTCGGGCAGATCGTCACCCTCGTTGTCGTCGTCACCGTTGTCATCGTCGTCACTATCGGGCCGGTTGAAGGTGTTGGTGACCGAAACGTCGACAGCGCTGTCACCGTCTACGGTCACGGTGCCGGGTGTGACCGTCACGTCGTCGGCCCCACCGTTCCTCGGTTCGGTGACGGTGCATCGCGCGCCCACTGGCAGATCATCGATCATCCAGGTGTCGCCCGCCGTGATCTGATGCCTATCCGTACGTACGACCGATCCGTCGAGGACACAGCGAGCCCGCACGGTGTACGGACCACTCGCGTCGTCGGCGCCGGGCCCGTTGACGACCTTCTCGACCCTGAGGTGGCCCTCGCCGGGACCTCCGTCTGGCGGCCCGAACGTGTTCGTTGCCCGGACCTTGACGGTTTTTCCATCGCTCACGGTCACGGTGCCGGGATCGATCGTCACCTCGTCCGCGCCGCCGTCCTTAGGCTCGGTCACGGTGCACTCGGCGCCCGCCGGGAGGTTGGCGACCTGCCAGGTCTCGCCCGCATCGAGCTCATGCTTCTCGCTGCGCACCACCTTCGGCTGCGCGTCGTCGAACGTGCAGCGGACGCGGAGCGTGTACGGGCCGGTTGCGTCGTCGGCGCCGGGTCCGTTGACGACCTTCTTGATCTGCAGGTCGCCGACCCCGTACGCGTTCGTGACGGTCACGGTGTCGAGCTCGGTTGTGCCCGCGGTGAGCGTGAACGTGGCCGATGTCGCGTCACCGGGTGTCGTCGTGCCGTCCTGGGTGACCTGCATAGTGGTGGTCTTCGCACCGGCGGTGTCGGTCTCCGTGACGGTGCACCGCGCGCCGACCGGCACCCCGTCGACCTGCTTCGATTCGTCGGCATGAACCGTCACCTCGGTGTCGAGCACCGTCTGACCGTTGAACGTGCACATCGCGTCGAACGTGTAGTCGACGTCGTACGCGACCGGGTCACCGTTCGCATCGACCGCGCCCCCGGCGTCGACCTGCTTCTTGATCACGAACCCGGAATCGTCGTACTGGTTGGTGATCGTGGCCGTCGTACCGTCCGCGCCGATCGTCACGTCGCCGTCGCCGGTGATCGTCGTGGACGTGGCGTTGCCGGTATCGGTCTCCGTAACGCTGCACTCGGTGCCTACCGGCAGATCTGCGGTGGTGAACGACTCGTCCGGGGCGAGCGTGAAGTCGTACGGGCCCGGTTCGGCATCCGGGTTGTCCGGGTCGACGTTCAGCGGTACGTCGCCGAACGAGCACTCCAGCTCGACTCCGAACTCGTCCGGGGCGTACTCGGCGGCGTCCCCGGTGACCAGCTTCTCGACGGTCAGCGGCGCCTCATCGAACACGTTGATGACGACGGCGCGAGCCTGCGGTGGGTCGCCCGCTTCATGCACCGTCACCGACTGCGGGAAAACGATGACGTTGACGGTGTCCGGATACTGCGAGTCAGGAACCTCGGTGACCGTGCACTCGGCTCCGACCGGAAGCTCCGCCCAGACCGCGACCGGGTTCTCCGATGGCGTGACGTCCCGGGTGGGACCGTCGGGGATGTCGACATCCTCGGTCTCGCCGTCGACCTCACGGGTACAGGCCAGGCTGAACGTGTATGTATGATCGCGCGCCTGCTCGAGCTGCTGACCGGCCAGGCCCGCGATGACCTTGCGGGCCCGCACCTGGCCATCGAGGAACGTGTTGGTGATGTTCACCTCGACCGGATCGTCGGCATCATCGCCGACCGTCACGATGCCGTCCGCGGGATCGAGTGTCGTCTCGTTTGCCCCACCGGTCTTGGGCTCGGTGACCGTGCACTCGGCGCCGGTCGGCAGATCGTTCACCGTCCAGGTGTCGGTGTCGCCGGCCGGGAACGGCGGCGTGAAGGTGTGTGAGTCCTCGTACACCCGGTCCGGGGTCGCGCCGTCGAGCGTGCAAACCATCGCGACCTCGAACGGGTCGGTTGCCCACTGGTCGTCACCTTCGATGTGCTTGATGACGCTGACCGAACCGGTCGTGTACGTGTTCGTGAAGTCGACTGTGTTGACGTGCTCGTCGCCCTCATCGGGTTCGATGGTGAAGTCGGACGCCGTTCCGTCATCGGACGGGGTGCCGTTCGGCGCGACCTCGACCGTCGTGTCCGCGGCACCCCCGCTTCCGGTCTCGGTGACCGTGCACTCGGATCCGGCCGGTAGATCGTCGAACGTCTGCTCCTCGCCGTCGTCGAGACTGAACGTCTCGTCCAGGACGTCGACTGTCTCCTCGCCGTTGTCGTACGTACACGTCGCCATGAAGTCGTACGTGCGGTCGTACTCGATCGGTTCCTGTACGCCGCCGTCGTCGACCGTCTTCGAGACGCTGAACCCGCCGACCTCGTACGTGTTCGTCGCCTGGATCGTGAATGGCTCAACCGGATCCGGCCAGGCCGGGTTGACGATGTCGTCTCGGCCGGCGAAGTCACGGGTTGCGTCGACCTCGCCGGACGCCGGATCGTCCCCGGCCGGGTCCCAGGTCACGGTCGCGCCGGGCGGCACGGGATCCTCGGTGGCCGTGCAGTCGGCTCCCCACGGGATGGTGAGGCTGCCGTCGGCGTTGACAGTCACCGAATTGTCGGCCGGCACGCTGACTTGGCTCTGGTCGTTGCCGTCGGCGTCGACAATCGAGACGTCCTCCGGACCGGAGGTGCACGCCAGCGCCACGCTGTACGAGTCGGGGAGCGCATCGCCTGGGTAACCGTCCGGTACGTCGACGATCTTCTCGAGCGCGAGCTCACCGGTCGCGGTGGCGACGCCGACCTTGCGCGGTTCGATCACGTTCGTCGGGCTCTGTACGTCGTCGCCCGCGGTCGCCCGGGCGCCCGCAGCGATCGAGTTCCACGCGATCGGTGTGGGCGGCAGTGCGCCGGGTGTGTCCGGTGCCCACGGTGTCCGGGTGTCGAAGGTGACCGTCTTCGTCTCCAGCGGGTGCAGCCCGTCGTCGGTTCCGGAGTTGGAGTAGTCGATGACGCCCTTGATCGCCCTCGCCTGGGCGAGCTCGGCCTCTGTCGTGCTCGGAGTGACTCGAATCCAGTTGCGGCCCTCGACCTCGTCGAAACAGTCGGGATACTTCTCGGCACTCCACTCCGGGTCGGTGTCGCTGAGGATGTCGGCCTCGTTGCACGCCTGGTTCGGCACCGTCGTCAGGTAGTACAGGGTCACGAAGTCGTTGCTGAGGTCGACGGGCACACCGTCGCTGGTGAAATTGCCGAGCAGGGTAGGTGTCCATTCGGAGTCGCGGTCCGACGGCACGATGACGCCCGTGTCACCGGGGTGGGGGAGTACGTCTATGCCGGACAGCACGCCGGCGACGGTGTTGCCGGAGTTGGTGAACCGCAACTGCCACCGTTCGTCTCCGCCGGGTCGTGTGATCGGCACGCAGGGGTAGGTATAGAACCCGTTGGGTGCGTTCGGCGCCTCGCAGGCGCTGGGAGCCGCCCCGCCGTCGACATAGATGCCGAGGTCGTCGAAGTTCTGGTCGGCCGGCTGCGCGTCGGGCAACCCGGCGCCCTCGCCCTTGACCGACTTGCTGACCCTGATAGGCGACGCCGGCAATGGCTCGGTCACCGTGATCGAGGTACACCGGTCGACGTCGGTCGACGTACGGTCGATCGTCGCGTTGCGCGTGGACTCGCAGACGTCGTACGTACGGTCGTCGGTGGTCGTGACGCGGTTGTGCACCTGAGTGCCCGGGTCGAGCCCGGGTTGATAGATCAGCGGAGTCTCGACCGTCAGAACGTCACCCGGTTCGAGCACGAAGCCGTCCGGCGGGGTGACCGTCAGAACCCCGGTCTCCTCGTCGAGCTCGGCGGTGAACCCGTCGGTCGGCTTCGGATTTCCGTCAGCGTCGACGAGCGTGAAGGTGTACGACGGGTCGGGATCGCCGTTGGAGTCGCGCGGCTCGACAAGCATCGAACCGTTCTCGTTCGTCTGGATCCGGTCCGTGATCGTGACATTGGTCTGTGGCCACGTCCCGGTGTTCGTGATCGTGAACTCGTACGGGATCTCGCTGTCGGGTAGGTACAGCGGTGGGTCGTCGTTGCCGCGTCCGGGCGTCTTGACGATCGAAACCTCGTTCGTGAGGTGCTTGCGCAGGGTGCTGTCCGTTGCCGAGTCGTCCGCCTCGTACGTACCGCCGCCCGGGGTGTTGAACGACCCTGTCGCATGGACGTCGACCGAGTCCGTCGTACGTCCCTGGTCGGTCTCGCCCGGTGCAGTGGGCAGACCCGGTTGTGTCGTCGGCACCGGAACGGAGTTGTCCTCGCCGTTCGGACCGATGATCAGCGTGTCGCGCATCGTCGCGGTGAACTCGACGGGCACGATCGGGTTGGCCGGGCGTTCCCATCCCGTGTCGGCGGCATTCTGGAACGAGAACCGCAGACCGCGTACGGCGCCGGCCGACACACCGTCGGGCAGCATCGGCGTGATGGTGTCGCCCGTCGCGGTCCAGTCGCCTTCCTCCCAGCAACCGGAAAGGTCCGTCGATCCATCGCACAGCGCGACCGGGTCGCCGTCGGCATCGAGCTCGTAGGTGATGCCGACGAGAGCATCGGTTTTGATCTGCGCGATGGGCTCGGGCGTCGGCACCGAGTCGAACGAGGTGAGGTCGAACGCGTTCCAGAACGTCTCCGCGGTGTCGGTGATCGTCAGCTCGCGGGTGCGGACGTTGCCGGTGGGCTGCCCCTGTAGCCGGATGGTGTAGTCCTTGCTCTCGTTCTCGAACCGTTCCTCCGGGTCGATCGTCTTGTCCGCTTCGACCCCGTACGTCGCCTGGGCGATCGTGAGTTGGTCGTTGGCGTTCGCGGTGGCGTCGTCCTCGGGGCTGCTGACCTCTGTCTGCGCGATGTTGAGGACGTTCTGACCCTCCTCAACGGCTGAGCCGTCGCTGCGGTGGGTCGGTCGAAGGCGCATGCTCAGCTCGACGACGGACTGGGCGTTCGGGTTTATCGCGACGAGGCTTCCGTCCGGGCTGTGGTGAAGGACCCGGATCTGGGTCACGTCTGCCAGCTCGGACTCGCTCAGTTCGAGCGCCTCGTCGATCGACAGAGCGGGGCCTTCGGCGCCGTTCTCGGTGAGGTACACCTCGCTGAGACCGGGATCGGCGTCCGCCGGTACGGAGATCGAGACGATCTGCTGCAGGTTGAAGACGTCGAACATGTTCGACGACACGGGTCCGTTGTCGACGGAGTCGGTCACCTGCAGCGTCGACACTTTCGCTGGGGTCGTGTTCGTCGCCGTGAGGGTGGCGAGTGCGAGTGGGTAGTCCTCCGGCGGCGTGTCCCCGCCGGGTGGCGGCAGGCCGACCGTGTCCGTGTCGAATGTCTTGGTCAGCGTTGCGTTGACGGCCGAGTCGGTGATCGTGATCAGCGCGTCGTCGGTCGACGGCGGGTAGTCGTCGGGCGTCAGGCTCGCGGTGTTGTCGACGAGGCCCGGCTCACCGGTGTTGTACGTGTAGTCATGTTCGGTGCCCAGCACCGCCTGGTCCGGATCGGACCGCAACGTCTGCCGGATCTGGAACGTGAGATCAACCGGGCGACTCGCCGCAGTTGAGTTCGCCACGCCACTGCCGACGGGCGGGTCTGTCGCCGGATCGGTGATCCGGTCCGCGCGGGTCGGGCTCTCCTCGAACGTCAGGCGTACGCCCAGGGCCTCCGCAGACTCCGGGTCGGTGAGCGTGTACCCGGGGAACACCCCGTCGCAGCCGGCGCCGTCCGTACCGCAGACCTCGTCGGTGATGTCGGTCCAGCCGCCGTCGGTGAAGTACAGTTCGACCGACGTGACCGCGTCGAAGGTCATCAGCGGGTCGTTGTCGGCATTGATCGGTTTGATCGCGACCAGGTCGAACGCGTCGTAGACGCTCGTAGACACCTCGTTGAGCTCACCGGCCGACGCGGGGTCGGTGATGACCGCCTGCTGGATCGGGAAGCCGCCCGTGCCCCAGGTGATCCGGGCATCACGTGTGTCGTCGGTGAGCGCACCGACCGTGACTGCGTCATCCGGGTCTCCGGTGTCCGGGCCGAGCCACGTCTTGTCGAGCAGGTCCGTGCCGGGCCCGTCCGGAGCCGGATTCACGGTGATGGAGTCGTCGTCGCTGTCGTACCGTGGGGTTTCCTGCGAGTCCGGATTGTCGACCTTCGTCTGTACGTCGTTGTCGTACGTGATGGGGTCGTCGCCGGGCAGCGCGCTGCCCGAGCCGTCGCGAAGCTGGTCGCGCTGCGCGACGGTGATGTACGGCGTGACCTCGAATCCGGGCGGGAGCGTGCCGTCCGGGTCGGTCGGCTCGTACGTGAGCCGGATACCGGCGATGTCCTCGCGCTCCTGGGCCGTGGGTGTCCAGTTGAACGGTGAGTCGTCGCTGGTGAGGCCGCTCTCGACGGTGACCCATTCCTGCTGTGAGTCGCTCCAGTACTCGACCGTCAGCGTGGTGTTGGTGGGGATCTCGACCGGCCCGATCGACACCAGGTCCATCGCGTTCCAGAAATCGGTCAGTGCCGGTGGGTTGTCGCTGTCCGGTGGCTGAGGGGACGGATCGGTGATCTGCAGATAGTCCGAGCCGATCGTGGAGTCCTCCGACACCATCGCGTCGAACGAGATCACCGTTGCCGATCCGGGTACGCCCGGCATCTCGTCGCGGATGATGTCCTTGCTGACGTTCGTGTCCACCTGTAGCGGCAGAATGGTCAGATCGGCCGTGTCGTCGGCCTCGGCGCTCGCGCCGTTGGCATCGGTGACCTCCGTCGACGTCGAGTTCGTCGAGGTGACGGGTCCGGAGTCTCCGGGCAACGTCTCTGCCGTGACGTCGTACGAGAGGTTCGCCGTCGCGTTCTGCTGGATCGGCCCGGAGAACGTGATCTCGAACCCGGTGACCGTCTTACCCAGCTCGGGGGCGGGCAGCGTGTTCGCCGCGGTCGTCGACTCGGTTGAGGTGGTGTCGTCGTCGTAGGTGTAGGTGACCGATGCTTCGGTCGCATTCGCCGGCCACTCGACCGAGTCTGCGTCGAAACCGTCGAACGTGACGCCCTGCTCGTCGAAGCCGGGTTGGCCGGCGCCGGGGTCGGTGATCACCATCTCGTCGACTGGCACTGCGCCGTTCGTGGAGCTGATCGTCGCTGTGCTCGTGCCGCCGGAGGGTACGTTCTGCGGTGCGTAGGTCTTCGAGGTCGCGACCGTCGGATCCGCACGGTTGATCACGAGGCTTGCGTCGTCGGTGACCTCGTCGGAAGTCTGGCCATCGAGGTTGACGACTGTTGACGTCACGTTCGTGACGGTCGTCCCTCCCGCCGGCAGGTCCGTGACACTGTCACGGGTCTGCGTCTCGAGCACGATCGTTGAGTCGGCGTCGGGCGGAATCGTGGCCCCGTCCTCGCTGATCCAGGTGATCCGGAGTCCGTGGATGTCCTCCATCGGAATGCCGTTCAACAATGCGTTGGGGTCGTCGGGGATCGCCGTCGGGCTGCCGTCGGTCCAGTTGCCGTCGGCGTCCTGCCAATCGACCTGCACCTGGGTGGCGCCTTCGGGTGGCGTGACGGATGCGACCCCGGTGACCTCGAGATATGCGAACGGGTCGTCCGCACCGTCTGTCGGATCCTGCACGACCAGCGAGTCGACCGACGCATTGGACGCGTTCGAGGAGTCGATGGTGAACTCGACGGGCTGACCTGGTACGCCCGGGACGCTGCCCGGCTCGATCGTCTTCGTGACCTGCGCGGCCAGGTCCAGGGGAATGTTGAGGGGCACATCGGCGGAGGCCGAGTCCGGGTCACCGTTGGTCTGAGTGGCATCGACCGTGTTGGTCACCGTGCCGTCGTAGTTCGCGGAGGCGTCCTCGGGGACCATGACGTTGACGATCACGACGACGTCAGTGCCGGCGGCGAGCCCGACGACATCACCCTCGAGCGGCTCGGTGAAGTCGATCGTGAAGGCGTCTCCGTCGGCGCTGACCTCGTAGTCGGTTGTGCCGCTCACCGACGGGTCGCCGGCAAGAACGAGCGGTTCGGGTAGCGGGTCGTTCAGGGCAGCGGCGTCGCAGCCTGCACCTTCGAGGTTCGAGCAGGAGAGCTCAATTCGGTATTGGAAGGTGTCACCCGGTGCGTACCCGTCGGGCGGCGGCGTACCCACGACCTCCTTGGAGACGTTGAGGATGCCTTCACCCTGGGCGTGCGCGGGCGACAGGGTGAGACCGCTGAGCGCGGCGGACAGTGCGATCAGAACGGCGCCGAGCAGCGCGAGTACGCCGTGGTGTCGGGACATCCTGCCTCCAGTCAGCGGCCCTGGAGCCTCAGCCCGGCCTGGCACCTCGCGAGCCCCGACAATGACTGAAAGTGACCGCGACCGCACGAAAGGTTGCTGCCGTCGTCATCGTGTGCCAGCTGGGACGCTTCCGCCTCACCCTTGCGGGGTGACTCTGCCCGCCATACGCAGTCAGTCGAGGTGATCGACGATGCGGGCCCGTGCGTCGAGGAACGCGGCGTGCGTCGATTCACCGATCGTGGGCGTTGCCCGGTACAGCCGAATCGGCGCGGACCGCTCCGGCAGCCGATCGCGCTCCCAGCGGCTCGCCAGGCTTTCGTCGAGTCCGGACAGGTAGAGACGGCCATCGACGTCCTTCAACCGCTTCGCATAGTCGCCGATGACCTTGAAGAACGTCGCGCCAAGCGTCGAGCGCCCGCGCAAACGCAGGATCACCGCCGGTCGTGTCGATCCGCTCGGGTCGGGTAGCTGCAGTTGCAAGGTGCGGGCGCCCGCATAGAACAACGAGCCGTACACATCGAGAACGACGACCTCGATGTCAAGCAGCGCGTTCGGTGACTCCGTCTCGGTGAGTCGGCCCTGGTCTCCGGGCACCAGCCGAACGACTCGCAGATCGACGCGTTCCTGGTTGATCTGCAACAGCAGGGACAGGGCGACGCCGATGCCGACCGCAGCCGCAACCGGCAGGGTGATCGTCGCGACGAACGTCGTCATCAATGCGATCTGCGGTGTGTTCCCGGCTCTGATGACGGCACGTACATCGGTGGGGGCGAACGACTTGACCGCGGCGAAGATCAGGACGGCAGCCAGCGTGGGCATCGCCACCAGGCCGACGACCGTTGACAACGCTCCCAGGATCGCCAGCATCCAGATGCCCGAGATGACCACACTCCATCGGGTGCGTCCACCGGCGGCGAGATTGAGCGCCGTCTGGCCGACGGAGCCGCCGACCGGTTGGCCGCTGAAGATGCCGGCGGCGAGGTTGCCCGCTCCCTGCGCGGAGAAGTCCTGATCGGGGTTTGTACGCGACCCGTCGGAGTTCGGGGTGGCCTCGGCGACCCCGACACCTTGGACGAGAACGATCGCTGCGACCGCTAACGCACCGGTGACAAGGCCGGGGGAGAACGCGTCGACGTCGGGTAGGCCGGGCATCGGCAAGCCGGACGGAATGTCGCCCACATCCTCGACGCGGGCGACCCCGTCCGCATTCGTGAGTACGACGATCGTGGTGGGTACGAGGAGGGCGAAGATCGAGCTGACGACCGCCAGTCTGCCGCGGCCGAGCACGACGAGGAACGCCAGCGCCGCGAGTCCGGCCGCTGTCGACGGCAGATCGATCATCCTCGGGTGGAGGACGACATCTGCCGCCTGGGCGAGTGCGATGTCGCCGGACGGGTCGGCACCGACGAGGTTGGCGAACTGTGCGAGCACGATGTTCATGGCGATGCCGGTGAGGAAGCCGACCATGACCGAGTGCGAGACGAAGCGTACGTAGCGCCCGAGGCGTAAGGCTCCGGCCAGCACCATGAACGCTCCGGCCAGAAGCGTCAAGATCAACAACGCGTCGGAGCGTTGATCCGCATCGACCGATTCCAGGGCCGAACCGGCCGCGAGGGCGGCCGCGCTGGTGGTGGTGATGACCATCAGCCGCGTACTCGAGGTTAGGCCGCCGGCGACCGGGCCCGCGAAGCATGCGTACAGCCCGTGCACCGGGTTGACACCTGCGAGCACACTCGAGGCCATCCCGTCCGGGACGCTGCTGATGGCTCGGGACAGGCCCGCGACCGTGTCCGACTTCAGGTGTCGTCGGTTCGGGCGAACCCCACGGGCCCACCGTACGAGCGCCGGCCACACCTGCATCGTCGGTCGCGGATCAGTCGCCGAAGACTTCGTGCAGGCGGCTCTCCTGCTCTCCGCTGAGATTCGTGAAGATCAACCGCGGATCCTGGCCGGCGAAGCCCTCCTTGACCTTGTCGATCACAGCATCGGACGTCATGACGAACAGCGCGGACGTACCCGGCGTGATCTCGGCTCGAACGCGGTCGATGAAGCCGTCGTCGATACCGACATCGGTCATCGCCCCGGACAGCGCTCCGCCTGCGGCACCGATCGCCAGGCCGAGCACGGGGAGGAAGAAGATGAGGCCGAACAGCATTCCCCAGAACGCACCCGCGAGAGCGCCGGTACGGGTGGTTTCGTGGAGTTGCCGGGTCTTCGGCTTCTTCCTGTCGGGCTCCCACGAGACCGTGGCCGCGTCGTGGATGGTGACGAGCCCCTTGCCGGCCAGGTGCTCCAACGTCTCGACGGCCGCCTCGGCTCCGTCCGGGGTGTTGAACCTCCATACCGTCAGTGCCGTCATGGGGCACCCCTTTCCTCTTGCTTGACTCGATCAAACAAGCCTGGCGGGTCGGTGGCTTCGCCCGTCGCGGGTGAAAGACGGATCACCCGGAACGGGTGATCCGCGGCCTTCGTACCCGGTGTGAGGATCGGGTCATGTCGACTCCAAAGCCGGTAACCCCCGCCGTCGTCGAGCAGCAGTCCGCCCTTCGCGAGCGGCTGCCCTTCTCCGATGTCCAGGACTTCGAGGACGCAAGACGTGGACTGGTCGCGCCGATCGAGGGCCCTGTCGTTGCCGATGACGGCACTGTGCTCTGGGACAACTCGACGTACGACTTCCTGCAGGGTGAGGCACCCGACTCGGTGAACCCCAGTCTTTGGCGCCAGTCCCAGCTCGCCGCGATCGGAGGGCTGTTCGAGGTCGTCGACGGCGTCTACCAGGTCCGCGGCATGGACCTGTCGAACACGACCATCGTCGAAGGCGATGAGGGTGTCATCGTGTTCGACACGCTGCTGTCGGTCGAGACCGGCGCGGCAGCTTTGGCGCTCTATCGCAAGCATCGCGGGGATCGGCCGGTGAAGGCGGTTGTGATCACCCATTCGCACGCTGACCACTTCGGCGGCGTCAAGGGCTTCGTCTCCCAGGAGGAGGTCGACTCGGGCGCGGCTCGGATCTTCGCGCCCGAGGGGTTCGTCGAAGCCTCCGTGTCCGAGAACGTCTACGCCGGAACGGCGATGAACCGGCGTGCCGCGTACATGTACGGAGCCGCACTCGCCCGCGGACCACAAGGACAGGTCGGGACAGGCCTCGGGCAGACCATCTCGACCGGCACCGTCTCACTCATGGAGCCAACCGACATCGTCACCACTACGGGTCAAGAGGTCACCGTCGACGGTGTGCGGATGGTCTTCCAGATGGCGCCGAACACCGAAGCCCCGTCGGAGATGTTGATCTACCTGCCCGACTTCAAGGCGCTCTGCGCGGCGGAGGACGCCACTCACAACCTGCACAATCTGCTCACCTTGCGCGGCGCCGTCGTGCGAGACCCGCACGGCTGGTCGAACTACTTGACCGAAACCATCGACCTCTTCGGCGAGGCCGAAGTCGTGTTCGCGTCACACCACTGGCCGACCTGGGACAACGATCGGGTGATCGAGTTCCTCTCGACCCAGCGTGACCTGTACGCGTACCTGCATGATCAAACCTTGCGGATGATGAACAAGGGTCTAGTCGGTGCGGAAATCGCCGAGGAGATCACGCTGCCACCCGCGCTGGAGAATGCCTGGAACGCACGCGGCTATTACGGCTCGGTGAGCCACAACGTGAAGGCCATCTACCAGCGATACCTGGGTTGGTTCGACGGAAACCCCGCCCATCTCTGGGAGCACACCCCGGTCGAGCGAGCCAAACGGTACGTCGACCTCGCGGGCGGTGCCGACGCCGCCGTTGAGAACGCCCGGGCAGCCTTCGATGCCGGCGACTTCCGTTGGGCGGCGGAGCTCGCGAACCACGTCGTGTTCGCCGAACCCGACCATGCTGGCGGTCGGGAGGTGCTGGCGGACACCTACGAGCAGCTCGGCTACGGTTCCGAGAACGGCACCTGGCGTACGTTCTACCTATCCGGTGCCACCGAGCTACGCGACGGCGGATTCGGCACCCCCACCGAAACCACTGCGCCCGACGTGATTGCCAACCTGACGCCGGCGATGCTGTTCGACGCCATCGCGATCCAGGTCAACGGACCCAAGGCATGGGATGAGAATCTCAGCATCGACGTGGCGTTCACGGATACGAACGAGCGTTACCGCGTCCGACTCGCCAACGGTGTGCTCACCTATAGCGCTCGCCCACAGAAAGGCGCGCCCGACGCGACTCTGACAACAACGCATCGGGGGCTCCCTGCTTTGGCCGCCGGTGGGCTCTCAGCCGAGCGACTGGCAGAGACCGGTATGACACTCGAGGGCGACGCCTCGGTGCTCGCGCGGCTCGGGGCCGTCCTCGACCCGGGGGACAAAGACTTCGCGATCGTCACGCCGTAGGCGTTCCCAACGGCCATGTCGGTGTTCTTCCGGTCGTTCGCCGGTTACCGGCGGGTGTGGCTGCGTGGCGATATCATCGCCGGGCTGACGGTATGGGCGGTGCTCGTACCCGAGTCGCTCGCGTACGCGACGATCGCCGGTGTCTCACCGGTCGTCGGTCTGTACGCAGCGACCCCGGCGTTGTTGCTGTACGCGGCGCTCGGTAGCTCTCGGCATCTCGTCGTCGGCCCGATGTCCGGCACGGCGGCGCTGTCGGCGAGTGTCGTCGCGGCGGTCGCCTCGGGCGGCAGCAAGGAGTTCGTGGCCGCGACGGCTGCCATCGCACTCATCGTCGGCGTCCTCGGTGTGGTCGCGGGCCTGTGCCGCCTCGGCTTCTTATCGGAGTTCATCTCCGAACCGGTTCTCAAGGGCTTCATCGTCGGGCTCGCGTTGACCATCATCATCGGGCAGGTCCCCGCGTTGCTCGGCATCGAGAAGGAAGGCGAGGACTTCTTCGAGAAGACCTGGAACGTCATCACCCGGCTCGGCGACGTCGACACGCTGACCTGTGTGATCGGCCTGCTCTCGCTGGCCGGAATTCTCGTCACGAGGCGGATCGTGCCCCTTGTACCGGGATCGCTCGTGTTCGTCGTACTCGGGATCGTCGCGGTGGCCGCGTTGGGCCTTGACGACGAGGGCGTCGAGATCGTCGGTCACATCGAGGCCGGCCTTCCCGGCTTCGGTCTGCCGGACCTGTCCGGTGGCACCTACCTCGACCTCGTCGGACCGTGCGTCGGCGTGCTGCTGATCGGGTACGCAGAGGGGCTCGGCGCCGCCAAGACGTACGCGGCGAAGGAGGGCTACGACATCGATCCGAACCAGGAGCTCATCGGACTGGGCGCGAGCAATCTCGGTTCGGGTGCGCTCGGCGGTATGGTCGTCAACGGCAGCCTGTCGAAGACCGCGGTCAACGGGTCGGCCGGTGCGAAGAGTCAGACGTCGGGCCTCGTCGTCGCGGTGCTGACCGTGCTCACCCTGTTGTTCCTCACCGGTTTGTTCGAGAAGCTGCCCGAGGCGGTGTTGGCTGCCGTCGTGATCGCCGCCGTGATCGAGCTGGTTGACTTTGCGTCCCTTCGCCGGCTTTACCGGGTCTGGACCAGTCGCCTCGGTCGGATCTATCGCCACTCGGCTCGTGCCGACTTCGCTTCGGCCATCGGGGCGATGATCGGCGTACTGCTGTTCGACACACTGCCCGGGCTGTTCATCGGGATCGGCCTGTCCGCGATCGTGCTGCTGTACCGCTCGTCGCGGCCGAACGTCATCCAGCTCGCCCGTCAGCCCGGTGCGGACGGGGCGTGGGTTGATGCGTCGCGCAAGCACGTGACGCCGCCGGACCCGCAGATCGAGGTGCTGCGGGTCGAGTCGGGCCTGTTCTTCGCCAACGCAGACTTCGTACGCGAGCGGGTGCGGGCGGCCGTGAACGAGCAAACCGAGATCGTGGTGTTGGACGGCGAGACCACGCCGTTCGTGGACGTGACCGCCGCATCGATGCTCGTACTCCTCAGCGCGGATCTGCAGCGTTCGGGCATCGCGTTGATGTTCGCCCACGACATCGGTCAGGTCCGGGATGTGGTCGTCACGACGGAGGCTGCTCGGATCGCGGAGTTTCATCCGACGGTGGACGAGGCGGTTGCCGTTGCGCGGTCGCGCCTCGACGCGGCAGCGCGCGGACGCGGGTCAACAGTGGAGGATGCGCCCGACGCAACCGATCGGTGAGCTCGACGCCGATGACTGCGCTGCCGACGAGGAGGTACGCGACGAGTACGAGCCACGAGACCAGCGCGAACGCGACGCCGATCACGCCGTACCGCTCGGCGTCGACGGAGATCAGATGGGGTACGTAAAGCCGGGTCCACGAGCTCAATGCGACCTGACCGGCGGCGCTGATCGCTGCCGTGATCAACAGGATGCGGTAGCCGACGCGTCGCGAGACCATCAACCACATGAACAGCGCCCACAGGGGCACCAATGCCGCAGTCTCGATCGCAAGACTCGCTGCGCGTGGGATCGAGTCGGCCGACAGCAGGCGAGTCAGCCAGCCCTGGCTGAACAGGATGAGGATCAGGGCACCGAGACCGGCGAGACCGGAGACGGTGCCGCGCATCCCGCGCCGCGGCAGCCGCCACGCCGACTCGTAGACGCGCTGCAATGCCCGTGAGAAAGACCCGATCGACACGAGCAGGATGAAGAGCCCGACCAATGACGTACCGCCCGTCACCGAGGGCGGAGTCTCGAACAGCGCGTGTACGGCGTCGGCCGCCGACCCCGACAGTGCGAAGTAGGAGATCAGCGAGTCGTCGACACCGTTGCCGTCGTCACCGCCGCCGGACCAGCCGGCGATCACGATCATCAGGGGCACCAGCGCAATGAATGCCTGACCGGCGATAGTGACCGCGCGGTCACGGCTGCCGATTTCGATCATCCGGCTGGCGCAGGAGCCGACGAAGCTCGCCCGTGCGTACGCGGTGATCCGGGACGCGAGCTCGATGAGCCGTGCCAACCGTCCCGATCCCAAGGCGTGCTCCTCGTCCGCGCTCGATGTGGGTGCGTACCTGGGAGGTTAGTCGCAGTCGACGCGCTCGGCTGGCTATACGTACGCCTTGCCGGTCATCCATTTCGGGTGATCCTGCGGACTGCCGCGAGGCGATATGGTGCGTTCACCGCGCTCGGAACCGTCTCGGGCCGGAGCGAGTTTCGACTATGCACGGATCGGGTCACGAGAATGACCAACGCATCGGATGACGACGCCACGCGGGCCGAGGTGGAGGCGCTGCGAGCCGAGGTCGCACGCCTGCGCGAGAGCTCGCCGAAGGACGCCCGGGAGCCTCGGCGTCCCGGTAGGTGGCGTACGCCGATTGTTTTCACCCTTGTGCTCATCGCAACGATCACCGCGCCGTTGTCGGTTGTCGCGACGTGGGCACGTGATCAGATCGTCGACACCGACCGATACGTCGAGACGGTCGAGCCTCTTGGCAGCAACCGGGCAGTGCAGGACGCGATCGCCGCGCGGATAACCCAGGAGATCTTCACCCGCATCGACATCCCGTCCGTCACCGACGATGCCCTGACGGCACTGTCGAAGCAGCAGTTCGTGCCGGAGCGCGCTCGGCCGCTGCTACCGGCACTCGCCACGCCGTTGAGCAGTGCAGTGGAGGACTTCATCGCGAAGCGGGTGGACCAGGTCGTTGAATCCGACGAGTTCAGTCAGGCGTGGGTCGAGGCGAACCGGCAGGCACACGACCAGATGGTCGCGGTCCTGACCGGCGAGGAGACAGGCTCCGTCGACGTGTCCAACGGCGAGGTTCGGGTGAATCTCGCCAGCTTCATCGACGCCGCGAAACAGCGGCTCGTCAATGACGGCTTCCAGCTCGCCGGCAACCTGCCGACGATCAACGCGTCGTTCACGATCTTCGCCTCCACCGATGTCGAGAAGGCGCAGAGCGCCGTCGGTTGGCTTGAGCTGGCCGCGCGCGCTCTCCCGGCGATCGGGCTTGCGCTGCTCGTCGTCGCGTTGGTGATCGCGCGTGATCGGCGGCGTACCGCGTTGGCGATCGGGCTGGCCGTCGCCGCGTCGATGCTGCTCCTCGGCATCGCCTTGAACATCATCCGGCAGGTGTACCTCGACTCGGTACCCGAGTCGGTGCTTCCGCTCGACGTCGCCGGGATCATCTACGACACGCTGATCCGGTTCCTGCGTACGGCCCTGCGTGCGCTGGCGGTCGTCGGCCTCGTAGTCGCGCTGGTGGCGTACCTCCTCGCACCGACGGGCTCGGGCAGCCGGGTACGCGGAGTGCTCGCGTCCGGCGTCGAAAGGCTCCGGACGGGTACCTCCAAGGCCGGCCTGGACACCGGACCTGTCGGCGCCTTCCTCGGCCGCAACCGCGGCCTGCTGCGAGTCATCATCTGCGTCGTCGCCGCAATGACGTACGTATCGATCGACCATCCGTCGGGTGGTAACGCACTCGTCGTCGTGCTGTGCACTGCCATCGCGATCGTCGTACTCGAGGTGCTGGCCGTCCCTGCCGAGGGCGACGAACAGGAACCGGTGGAGACGACGCGCGACGCTCGCTGATTTTGCGGCGTCGGCCGCGGTGGTTCACCAAGTAGACATGGTGAAACCCCACTGTGCACGGCGGAGACACCGTGCAAAGTGGGAGGTTGCCGTGCTCGTTGGTACGCCCGTGGCCACCGTGACTGGAGTCCACTCACTCGTGTCATCGGTGGTGCGGTTTGCCTTGGGACCAAGGCAAACGGTCACTGTCCCAAGGGACACTTGCCGTGGACAGTGGTAACCGTCCTTGGGAAGGGCCTACCTTACCCTGCATCCACCCTAAAGTGGCGGGAAAGCCGCCAAGCAACCGAACCGAATCGGCACCTCCGCGCGTCGCCGCGTCTTTGCCCAGCCGACGGAAGCGGGGACAGCCGACCGCGACGAGAAGTGAAGTGGCGGGTAGTCGTAGACGCAGAAGCGGGGAGCCGACAGCGAAGCCGAGCGGGGCAGACGCGTGGTCGTACCGAAGGAAGCGAGACAGCAGATAGAGCGAGCCGACAGCCGGCTCAGAGCAGATGTAGCCGCTCACCCCTGAGTACGGCCTGCCGCCGGGATTCGACGCCGAGCTTGCGGTAGATCGCACGCAGGTGGGTCTTGAGAGTGTTCTTGGAGATGAAGAGTTGGCGGGCGAGCTCGTCCTGGTCGCATCCGGCCGGCAGGACCCGGAGGATCTCGATCTCGCGTTTCGACAGTGCGATGACGAGATCAGCGCGAGGTTCTTCCATGGGTTGGTCGAGGTCATGCAGGAGGTCGCCGATCAGGCTGCTGTACGCCGAGATCCGCAGTCGTTCGCGGCTCAGCAGCGACCCGACGGCACCACCGAGCTCGAGGTAGGGAAGCCGCCAGCCCTGCTGTTCGGTCTCGGCGAGCGCGCGATGGAGCAGCACCGACGCACGGTCGTGATGATCTTCCCGCGACTCGATGACGGCCGCGGCGAGTAGTAGACGGACTGCCCAGCCGGAGTAGGTGTCTGCGTGGAGTTCTCGCTCGAGGGAGGAGACAGTCTCGCGGAGACGCCCCATTTCCTCGTCCGTGACCGCTGCGGGGTCGAAGACCGCGGTTCGGGCGACGACGGTGGCGCGGGCGAGGGCGGCGTTGTCGTCGCCTGCTGCGATCGGCCCCGACTCGATCACCTCCAGGGCGTCTGTATGGGCGCCCATCGCGAGCAGAGCATGGACTGTCGTCGCGAGGCGCATCGTCTTGAACAGGTACGGATACTGCGTACTCGGCCGACGCTCGGTGATGTTGCGTACGTCGTTGACGACGCTCGTCGGGTCCTGCCCGTTCGCAGCGTCGAGACGGGTCTCGATGACCTCCATGAGGTATCCGCCCACCTGGTCGACCAGTCGTGCCTGACCGCCGACCGTTCGGGCCGCGTCGATCTCAGCGGAGGCACCGGCAAAATCGCCACGTTCGAGAAGTGACCAGGCAGCGACGGCGTTCGCCAACGGGGTGTCGATGAGTGCACCTGCTCGTCGACTCGACAGACGCTTCGCCTCGCCACTGAGCTCGAGTGCACGTCGAAGATCACCGCGGGCAACGGCAATCGCGGCATTGACCTGACGAGTATGCACCTCCACGAGTGCGAAGTCGCTGCCAGCTGCGCCCATCGCCTCGTTCGCCGTCCGATCTGCGGCGGCCAGCCTGCCGAGGTGCAGCTCGCCGTACGCCTGCAGCGAGCGAGCACAGGCCCGGCGGGCCGCGTCGGCGGAGGACCACGGCGCATGTCGATCTCCGACGACGGCGAAGTCCTCGTCGGGGCCGAGCGCGGTCAGTAGCCGTTGGCCGTCACCTCGCAGATACTCGATGCCCGCCGCGAGCAGCCGCCTCAGTAGATCCGCTCGTACGCGGGAAGCGGTCGGCAGACTCTCGATCGCCTCCGCCGTCATTGCGAGCCGGGCCGCGCTGCCGTCGAGGTCGCCGCGATCGAGCGAGAGGGCCACATCGACGAGTACGGGCCGCGGATCGATCGTCGTCCTGCCGGTCCGGAACCGCTCGAGATACCTGGCTGCTGCGCTCAGCGGTCCGTTCGCCATACCCAATGAAGCCAGGTCAACGAGCAGATCGGCGGCGAGGTCCCAGTCGCGTGCCTCGAGCGCGCAGTCGATTGCCGGGCCGATCAGGTCGACGGACCGGTACCACTCCGCGGCTCCCACGTTGACGGCTCGAACGAGCGACCCGTCGGCGATCCGCAGCTCGTCTCGCAGCACTGTCCTCAGCAACCCGTGGATGCGGAACGGCAGTGACTCGAGGGGGTCGCTGGTCAGGAATCCGCCGACCTGTGCAAGCCCGTCGAGTCGAGCGAGGGAGACCGGTGCTCCGGTCAGTCGTTCGGCAAGGGTCACGTCGAACCGATCGACGACACTCAGCTGCATCAGCATGCGCCGGTCGGCAGGGTCGAGCCGGTCGAGCACCTGCTCAACGAGATAGCCCGTGAGTAGTGGGCCGGCGCGCGGTCCGACGTCGGAGGACGCTGCCGATCCTTCAGCGTTCGCCAGGGACGAAAGGGCGAGTCCCAGTCCTGTTGCCCAGCCCTCCATCCGGTCTCGGATCTCGCTGATCTCGCGTACGCCCGGGAGGGCGATCCCGCGCTGTTCGACCAGCAGACGGGTCTCCTCCGCAGTGAACGCGAGATCATCCGCGCGTACCTCGGTCAGAATGCCCGCGGCCCGTGCCCGATACAGCGCCAGTAGCGGGTCCGCCCGAGTGACCAGGACCAAAAGCAGAGACGCCGGCGGATGCGCGACGAGCGCCTTGAGGTCATCGAGGACGGCGGGGTCATCGAGCACATGAAGGTCGTCGAGAACGAGTACGACGTCGGACCTGGTCGACAGCAGGGGAGAGAGTACGTGGTGCAGGATCGGCCGGTCGACCGGAAGGGACGGCTGGGGCACGCTCGGCAGGTCGGTGCCAAGAGCATCCGTGAGGCTTGTCCGGATCACTTCCCAGAGCGCGTCCGGCTCGCCCAGAGCCGCATTGCAATCCACCCAGGCAACGGGTCGATCGCCGGACGCGGCCCATTGGCTGACCGCGGTGGTCTTGCCCCAGCCGGCAGGTGCGGCGACGAGCAACAGCTCTCCCGGTCGGGCGCCGTCGAGTAAACGAATCACGCGTTCGCGGGCGACTGTCCCGGGAGGTAATCGGGGGATTCGGACGCGTGCGGGACCAGCGAGCTGGGTCCCACCCGGTGGCGGATCCGACAACACGGCCCCCATGGACGAAGTCGGCACCGAGACTGCCGAGCACGAGGCTGGTCTTTCATTGACTCTAAGTGCAGTTGGCACGTACCGCACGACGAATGTCGGATCTGCCGCGCAGGTGGCTCCCGGCTCCCGTGCGCGAGTCGAGAGCTGCCTGTGCCCCGCCACGGTGGTGCTGTGGTGGCGGGGAAGCTAGGCGGCAGCAGGTTTTCGCTTCGGCGGGTCGGTGGTGTCGACTCTGCCGGGGAGTTTGGTGGTGGTGCCGGCGGTGACGAGGTACGAACGTCCGGCCGGGAGAGCGATAACCAGATTCCGGGCGCCGGGTCGCGACTAGGACGACCCGGCAGGAGGCTCGACCCGGTGCACTTCGAGCAGGTCGAGCGAAATGGCGGCCAGCGAGTCGAGTACGCCGCGCAACTCCGCTTGGTCGCGTACGTCTCCGGCAAGCACGGTCGCCTCGCCGTCGGTGTCGACCGACCAGCCCATCGTCGTGAGGGCGTCGGCGAGTGCGTACGTGACCTCGCCACGGACGCGTATCTCGTACGCAGAGCTCGCCATGAGCCACCTCGCGGTCGATGGATGGGCCCGAATGTCTGCAGACGAGCCGCCCCCCGGGAGCGGACGGCTCGTCCACAGGCGATCGGTCACCCCTCGGCGAACGCCTCCCGAAGACGCTGCTCGTCCTCGTTGGACAGGTTGGTGTGGATGAGCTCCGCGTGCGAACCGGTGAACGCGCTGTGCACCTTGTCCTGGACGGCGTCCGAGGTCATCACGAACAGCGCGGAGGTACCGGGAGTGACCGAGGCCTTTACCTGGTTGATGAATCCGTCGTCGATGCCCGCGTCGGCAAGCGAACCGGCGAGCGCTCCGGCAGCGGCGCCGACGGCGACACCGAGAAGCGGTACGAAGAACAGCAGTCCGAAGAGCAGCCCCCAGAACGAACCGCCGAGCGCGCCGGCGCCCACCAGGTTGTTCAACTGGCGGGTCTTCGGCTTCTTCTTCCCTTCTTCCCATTCCACGACTGCCGCATCATGGACCTTGATCAACCCCTCGGACTGCAGGTTCTCCAGGGTGGAAACTGCGCGTTGCGCGTCCTCGGGGCCGGGGAACTTCCATACGGTCAGTGTTGCCATGGCTGGCTCTCCTCGTACGTGGTGTGTGCGCGATACCTAGTGCCCTGTCAGCGTGCGTTGCCGTGTCGGCGAGTTCATCACCCCTTCGGGGTGACACGAGCGGTTCAACGCAGCAGGAATCACCCCGCGGGGATGAGGCCGCGTCCCGGTGAGATGGCCGACGATGGACCGTGACGCGGCGGATCTCGCGCGCCGCTGCGTTCTGTCGGGCAATCGAAGGAGCGATATGTCGACGTCACACAGTGGACAGCGGGGCAGTTCGTGGGCGTTGGGCACCGCGATCTTCGCGGCCGCATTGATGCTGGTCACGGGTGCTTTCCAGATCCTGCAGGGCATCGTCGCCCTTGCGAACGACACGTACTTTGTCACGCTGCCGAACTACACGTACGAGTTCGACCTCACCGCATGGGGCTGGATCCACCTCGTCATCGGGATCGTGTTGATTCTCGTAGCTCTCGGGTTGTTCTCGGGCAACATTTGGGCGCGCGCCGCGGGTATCGCGTTCGCGTCGATCTCGGCGATTGCGAACTTCCTGTGGCTGCCCTACCAACCGTGGTGGGCGATTCTGGTGATCGCGATCGACGTACTGGTGATCTGGGCGCTCGCCACCTATCGACCCGTCGACGACTGAGCGATCAGGCCGGGTGGCGTTCCGTCGCGGCGATCTCGCCGTTGCGGTGGTGCACGACGAGCATCTCGCCGGTCGCGAGCGGCGGATCGATCTCCAACCCGAGCGCGTCGGCGACGTACGGCAGTACGGGTCGGTGTGTTGCGGCGACCACGGGGCTGCGGTTGTCGAGCAGGTCGTACGTCGCCTTTCGTACGCGCTTGGGTCGGGCGCCCTCTTCGGCGAGGCGGGGGTCGAGCACGATGTCGGCGGCGACCGCGTCGGCGTACGGTGTGACGGTCGCGATGCAGCGTGCGGCATCGCTGCTGACGATGTCGCTCAGCCCGTACGCCTGCAGCGTCGCTGCCAGCCGGACCGCTTGCCGGTCGCCGGCCTTCGTCAGCGTGCGCTCGGTGTCGGGGCCCTTCCAACGCGATCGCGATCGTGCGTCCGCGTGTCGTAAGACCACGAGGGTGCGGGTCTTGTGCAGTTTGCGTCGCTTGAGCGTGCGGAACGCGTCAAGGACGTCGCGGTCGCGTTCGTACGTGAGCAGGGCTGACGCATCGCGCAGGCGGACCCATCGCACGCCGTCCACCTCGTGGTTCGGCGCGTACGCGCTCACGTCGTCGGCACCGATCGGACGCGCGGTCCAGTAGTGCACGCGCTTCGTCCCGTTCGTGCGCATCTCGTATTCGTGGGTGACCAGGGGCATGCCGAGTCGGACGCGTACGCCCGTCTCTTCCTCGACCTCGCGCACGCTGGCGTGTACCGCGCGTTCGCCACGGTCGAGCTTGCCCTTCGGGAACGACCAGTCGTCGTACTTCGGCCGGTGGATCAGCAGCACCTCGGTGTGCCCATCGGCTCGGCGCCACGTGACGGCACCGGCGGCTTCGACTGTCTGTGCGACCACGCGGCCAGTGTCTCAGGAAGCGGTGAACGTACGGCGAACAGATGGGCGAGGCACCTACGGACTCCGTTGGCCGACTCTGGAGGCGAGTGGCCACACGATGAAACTGTCGCGTTTCCGTGGAAGGCCGACAGGACGGCATCATGGGCGCTTAACGTACCGGGATGTGCAGAACCACCGTTGATCCGGCGCGCTCGGAGAGGGAAGCCCCGTCATTGCTCGACAGGATCGTGACTGAGCATGTCCATGTGGTGGAGACGCGCGTCGATCGCGACGTCACCCTCCTCGGGCTAGAGCATCAAGCCATTGCGGGCGCAGTACCTGGACGCCGTGCGGAGTTCGGCACAGTGCGTTGGTGTGCGCGCGTAGCGCTCAACGAGCTGGGCCTCGCTGCCGTACCGATAGTGCCAGGGGAGATGGGCGCACCGACGTGGCCGGACGGCGTCGTCGGAGCGATGACGCACTGCACTGGCTACCGGGCAGCCGCGCTCGGAAGGGCGAGCGATGTTGCCGCACTCGGCATCGATGCCGAACCAAACGAACCGCTACCTGATGGTGTGCTCGGTGTCGTCGCGCGCAGTGAGGAGGTGAAAGCGCTCGCGACCCTGCCGCAAAGCGGTGTCGCTTGGGACCGCGTGCTGTTCAGCGCCAAGGAATCGGTCTACAAGGCATGGTTCCCGCTCGCGGGACGCTGGCTCGGCTTTGAGGACGCGACGATGTCGGTCTACCCGGACGGTCGTTTCGTCGCTGTCATCGATCCGCGACTGACCGACGGTGTGCTGCCGGACCGTTTCGCCGGACGGTGGCTTGCGAGCTCTGAACTGGTGGTCACCGCTGTGACCGTTCACGCCTGAGGACCACCGTCACGCACTGCGGCGTTTGTACAAGACCGTGGCCCGCGGAGCGAAGACGATCAGGATCCCGGCCGACCAGAGCAGCGACTGAATCCCGTCCGAGCCGAATGTTCCGTGCATGAAGCAATCGCGCAGCGCGTTGACGGTTACCGTGACCGGGCTGTGGTCGGCGTACACCTGCAGCCAGCCCGGCATCGACTGCGTCGGAACGAATGCGGAGCTGACAAAGGCGAACGGGAACAGCCAGAAGGTCCCGGCCGACTGTGCGGCCTCGACGCTGGGTGCGGTCAGTCCCAACACTGAACCCAGCCAAGAGAATGCGTAGCCGAACAGCAGCAGTAGTGCGATACCGAGGAGCGCGTACGCCAACCCACCGTGGAACCGGAACCCGATCACGAGACCCATGACGATCATGATCGCGACCGTGATGCCCGTGCGGACAACCTCGGATGCTGTCCGGCCAACCAGGACCGATGACTGCGTCATGGGCATGGATCGGAAGCGATCGATGATGCCGCGTTGCATGTCTTCGGCCAGGGTGACTGTTGTCGCCGACACCGACGAGAAGAGCACCATCATGACGAAGATGCCTGGCATCAGAAACTGTTTGTAGTCGCCGCCCTCCACGTCGATCGCGCCGCCGAAGACATAGGCGAACAACAGGATGAACATCACTGGTTGGACGACTGCGTACATCAGCAGCTCGGGAGTCCGCTGGATTCGGCGCAGATTTCGCGCGGCCATGAGCCAGGCGTCGATCAGCCACCAGGACACCTTCGTCGCATCGGCATCCGTGGGAACCGAAGGTCCTTCGGCGAACACGTCGTGAGATCGGGTACGCGTCGCGTCGCTCATGCGTTCCTCCTTGAGTTGTTGGCGCCGGACCGGGCAACGGGTGTGAAGGGTTCGTACGTACCGTCGCCGGCCGCACGGTCCGGGTCATGCTCGTCCGATGGGCCGCTTGTGTCGCCGGGCTCGACGTACGCGCTCGTCAGGCGTAGGAACACGTCGTCGAGGGTCGGTCGACGGACCTCGACGTCCTTGATGGTGATGTCGCGCCGGCGGAGCTCGAGCACTGCGTCGGCGAGACCGTCGAGTCCACTGCCGTCCAATGCCACCGTCACCACGTGTGCCTCCGGGTCGAGAACCGGATTGGTGTTTCCGAGGTCGCGCAGCGCCGTGGTGGCATGCTGCAGGTTCGCTGCGTCCGGGAGCTGGACGCGCAGGTTCTCGCCGCCGACCTCGCTCTTCAGCTGGGTGGCGGTCCCGTGCGCGATCAAGCGCCCCTTCGCCATCACTGCGATCTCGTCGGCGAGATGCTCGGCCTCCTCGAGATCCTGGGTCGTGAGCAGTACCGTCGTCCCTGCGTCGCGGAGACGAGCGACGGCATCCCACACCGTCAACCGGCTGCGTGGGTCGAGGCCGGTCGTTGGCTCATCCAGGACGAGCACCCGCGGA
The DNA here is from genome assembly GCA_023100825.1 of Nocardioidaceae bacterium SCSIO 66511. Classification (NCBI taxonomy): domain Bacteria; kingdom Bacillati; phylum Actinomycetota; class Actinomycetes; order Propionibacteriales; family Nocardioidaceae; species Nocardioidaceae bacterium SCSIO 66511. The sequence goes on from CP095846.1 coordinate 805,168, forward strand.
CGTGCGATGAGGCTCGCAGCAAGGTCGAGCCTGCGCCGCATGCCACCCGAGTACGTCTTCACCTGACGGTCGGCCGCGTCCGCGAGCTCGAAGGCGTTCAGGAGATCGTCGGCACGCTGTGCCGCGTCGGCCTTGCTCAGACGAAACAGCCGGCCGATCATCCGGAGGTTCTCGGCTCCAGTCAGAATTTCGTCGACCGCTGCGAACTGTCCGGTGAGCCCGAGCGAAGCGCGTGCCGTCTGCGGCTGTTCGACGACGTCCGCGTGGCAGATCCGTGCGGTGCCTGAGTCCGGGCGCAGCAGTGTCGACAGGATGCGTACCGCCGTCGTCTTCCCGGCGCCGTTGGCGCCGAGGAGGCCGGCCACCGACCCCTCCGGCACGGCCAGGTCGAGCCCGTCGAGCGCGGTCTGGTCCCCATAACTCTTGTGCAGTCCGTTCAACTCGATTGCGTTCGCCATATACCCATCGGACACCGTCCGCAGGGGACGGGGGCAGGAATCTGTCGCGACTGTGTTCGTCGTGGTTCGAGGTACGACGGGCCCGAGGCAATCTGGTGGCATGCGTACCGCTGCGCCAGGCCGGAGGAGTGGAGCCGATTGACCACCGAACTCGAAGGGGTGGTCGCCGCGTCCGCCGAGAGTCCCGACCCTCTCACCGTCGACGGTCGTTCCGCTGCTGCTCGGACGGCCGCACCGGACGACCTGGACGGGGAGCACCGTGTCGGTCGCGCGACCGTCCACGGCACGTGCGGTGAATTGTTGCAGGGCTACCGATACCCGGTGGAGAGTATCGGCGACCTTCGATACAACGGTGTCAGTCAGGATGCCAGCGATTATCAGCACTTCCTGTTCACACTCCCCGTATCCGAGTTCGCCTCTACCGGGACCGTGGTACTCGATTCCCGCCAGCAACAGCCGCGGGTCACCCCGCCCGACCGCACGCGCGCGCTCACCGCTGTTGTGAGCGCAGCTCGTGCTCTCGGACTCCACAGCGCGCAGGTCGATCTCGAGATCGCAAGCAATATTCCGGTCGGCAAGGGCTGCGCGAGCTCGACGGCCGACGTGATGGCTTCGATCGCGGCGCTGTTGGACGCAACGCACACCCAGACTCCGGATGCCGTCGTGCATGCATTCGGCGGCTTGGTCGCCAAGGACATCGAGTGGGGGGACTATCTGTTCAGTGACTCGATCGCCTTGTGTCTGCAGCGTTCGCACACGTTGGTGCGCGAGTACGAGACGGACCTGCGGTGGCGCATCGTTTGCGTCGACGAGGGTGGTGTCGTCGACACGGCGCAGTTCCACGTACAGCAACGCGCGTCGCGCCGCCAAGCGCAGCACTTCGATCTGCTTGCCAGGCAGCTCGATACCGCGCTGCGTGAGGGTGACTACGTGACGGCGGCGCAGATCGGAACCGAGAGCGCGCTGATAAACCAGCGCGAACTACCGAAACGGACAATGCCGGTGATGCGTCGTGTCGCGGCCGCCACGGGTGCCCTTGGCCTTGCCGTCGCGCACACCGGGACCGTGATCGGACTGATCTTCTCCGAGCATCAAGACGACGCCACTCTGCGGATGCACGAGTCGCTTCGACTACTCGACGCGGAGGGGCTCGCACCCCGGATGTTGTCGGTACGGGAGTGACCGTACCGACGACCAGCGGCGCGCCGACCGGCGGTGAGACTCAGTCGGTGAAACCGAGGGTCTCGCGCAGGAGCCCCGCGAGGTCGTCGGCGGCCGCGGATGAAACGTCAGCGGGTCGGTGATCGAGGTCGACATCGATGACTCCACCTGTGACCCGAACCTCGCATGACAGCACCGACTTCGCGTACCCGAACCGCACGGGCGACGGGCGCAGCACATCCAGCTCGCCGGGTGGGCTCTCGGTGAAAGTGAACCGCACGCCGATCTGCTCGTCCTGGACCGGCTCGTCGTCGAAAACGGCCTCGAAGGGAAGGTCTGCCGTGCCGAGCGCGAGAGTCAGAGTGCGGTGCACGTGGTCCGTGAGCTCGTGGTCGGACGACCTGGTCCAGTTCTCGGTTGGCGCCACAATGACCGTGTTGGTCAGGTTGCCCAGTGTCGTACCCAACTCCGGTCGCATCCGGGCGGTCGTACAGCATCCGATCGCCGTTTCGGCAAAGCCCGGGCGCCAGGTGCGCAAGGCGCGATACCAGGACGAGAGGGCGACCGAGACCGCCGACACCTGTTGACTTGTCGCTTGGTCGCGTAGTGCGGTCCACGCGGCGGCGCCGTTGCCGACATGTACGCGCCGGCCGTCACGGTTGCCACGTACGTGCAGTGGGCAGCGCGGTGTGTCACGGACTGCGCGACGGCGTGCCTCGACAGCAAACCCGAGGAAGCCGTCCGCCAGCTCGTGCTGCTGCCAGTCGGCGAGATCGCTGATGCGCAGTTGTTCGCGTACTCGGTCAGTACTCGTGAGGTATGCGGACATCGCCGGACCGAGTATCTGCCACAGACCTTGCTCGTCCAGGTGGAGATCGTGGCCGACGACGCCGATGGCGCCAGATCCGTCGGGCAACGAGTACACGAGAACCCGGGCCGGCTCGGTTGCGAGCTCGATCGGTTCGCGAGCAGCGATCGTGACGGCGTCCTGAACCCACTCCTGCGGATCGCTTGCATCCGTGGGTACTGAGTTGATCGACGGCACTGGGATGGGGACGCGGACGGCCACCGGTGTACCGTCCACGTCGAGGCCGACTCCACGACCGAGTGCGTCGAAGTCGGGTGCGACGGCTGTGAAAGCGGCGGCGAGATCTGCAGCGGGTGTGCGCGGTGCGAACCACAGGGCACCACAGTGGTAGAAGTCGTCGTGCCGGCCATCGTGGTCGAGCGCCCACAAAGTTTGCTGCTTGTGCGTGAGTCGACTCCCGAGTACCTCCCGGCGCTCGAGGGCTGTCTCCACGGTGCCGAGCAGGCCGCGTTCGGCTAGTGTGTTCACCGCCTTCGCTCGTTGTGCCGCGTCCATCGCCCGGAGCCGGTCGAGCACGGGCGACCTCGACGCCGTCGTCTCAACCGGCGGCATTGACCTGCGCCCCGTCGTCCAGTAGTTGATCGAGGACGTCATTGGCGAGGTTCTCGCTTTGTGCATGTCGTTCGATCGCGTCGGCGAGCTGGGCGATGGTGCTGGCCTCGAGCCACTCGCGTAGCGAAAGCCGGGTGTCGAAGGTACGGCGTACTTCCGCGATCACCTGCGTGGCGATGAGCGAATTTCCGCCGATGCCGAAGAACTCCTCGTCGGCACCGACGGACTCGAGGTCGAGCAGCCTGCACCAGATAGCGGCGATGCGTTCCTCGACCGGTCCACTCGGGGCGCGCCCTGCTGTGCGGCCCACGCGTTCCGCGGCCGGGTCGGGCAGCTCCTGTCGATCGATCTTCCCGTTGGCGTTGAGCGGGAACTCATCCAGCACGATGACAGCAGTCGGCACCATGTACGGCGGCATCCGCTCGGCGAGGAACGAGCGCAGTTCGGCGACGTCGATCTGGCGGTCACCCGCCTCGATCACGTACGCGGCAAGGCTGCGGTCAGCGCCATCGCCGTACGGAACGACCAGGGATTCACGTACCGACGGGTGTTCGTTGATGCCGGCAGCGACTTCGAGAAGTTCGATTCGGATGCCGCGAACCTTCACCTGATGGTCTGCCCGGCCGAGGAAGTGCAGGTTGCCGTCTGGGAGCAGCAGCGCGATGTCGCCGGTTCGATACATCCGCGTACCCGCACCTCTGAATGGGTCTGGTACGAACCGGGATGCGGCGAGCCCTGGGCGTCCGAGGTAGCCGCGGGTCACCGAGTCACCGGCGATGTACACCTCTCCTCGGGCGCCGAACGGCACCGGCTGCATCGATTCGTCGAGCACGTACGTGCGGGTGTTGTGCAACGGAGTGCCCGACCGAACGAACGGGAGGTCGTCACCGCGAGGGCAGACGTAGAACGTCGAGTCGATGGAGACCTCGGTGACGCCGTAGAGGTTGATCAGGTCGGCGTCGAGTCGTTCGTGGAAGCGGCGCAACAATGAGACCGGAACCGGCTCACCGCTGACGAATACGTGGCGAAGAGACGTGCACTCATGCGCGCGATCGGCGGACAGGAACGTTTGCAGCATGGCCGGTACGAAGTGCAGAGTCGCGACCTCGTTGTCCTTGACGAGGTCGATGAAACGGTCGATGTCGAGATGGACCTTGCCGGGAGCGATCACGGCGCGTCCGCCGATCAGCAGCGGCCAGAACAGCTCCCACACTGCGGCGTCGAAGCTGTACGCCGTCCACTGCAGCGCCGCCTCATCCGGATGCAGGTCGAAACGCTCACGCATCCACCAGCAGAAGTTGACCGCACCGCCGTGCTCGATCAGGACACCTTTCGGCCGGCCGGTCGAACCCGAGGTGTACATGACGTAGGCGAGGTTGTTCGGGCGTACGTCTACGTCTGGATTGTGCTCGGGGTGGCCGGCGAAAGCCACCTCGCCGTCGTCCGGGTCGAGCTCCACGATGCGTTCTCCGTCGTCCGGAAGCAGCGTGCGTAGTTTTCCCTCGATGAGCACAACCGAGCAGTCGAGGTCGTGATAGAGGTAGTCGAGCCGGCTGCGTGGGAAGAACGGGTCGAGCGGTGCGTACGCCGCGCCGGCCTTCAGGATGCCGAGTATTCCGACGGCGAGGTCGAGGCTTGGCTCGGCGCACAGACCCACGATGTCGTCGGGTCGGACACCCCGGGCGATCAGGTCATGCGCGAGGCGATTCGCGCGTCGGTTGGTCTCGGCGTACGTGAGGGATTGGTCTCCGAAGACCAAGGCGACGGCGTTTGGGGTCTTGGCGGCCTGCTTCTCGACCAAGTGATGAAGGCAGCGATCGCTGGGATAGTCGGCGTCCGTCACGTTGTGACGGTGCACTGCGTCGGTCTGCGCGGCTGGCAGCAAGGAGAGCGTCTCAGTCGACCCGTCCTCGGCGATGAGTTCGCCAAGTGCGGTTGCGAGGCATTGGGGCAACTGGTCAGCGAGGTGGTCGTCAACGACCTCGGGGTCATAGGTTGCCAACAGCGTGTTCGGAGCGCCGGGCTCCAACCGAACCGTGTAGGCGACGGCTGGTGACGGTGGCGTGGGTCCGGCATCGGGTCGCAGATCGACGGCAGAGTCGAACAAACTCACGGTGCCGCCCTGCCCGGAGTAGTGATTGCGGTCGGCGCGGGTCATGTGGGCGGCAGTGTGCAGCCGGTGTACGGCAGCGGTCTGGTCAACAAGCCAGGTCTGCAGGGGACGGCGATCGAGACGGGCGACGAACGGAAGGGTTGTCTCGAAGCCGCCGATCGCGTCGGACAGGCCGGCCGGCCGCGCGTCGAGGAGTGCGCCGACGGCCGACGGCTCTCCGCCGCGGAATCGGTCCACCACGACGGACCACCCGAGCAGCGCAAGCCATTCGAGTGGCACCTTGAGATGACTCGCGACCCGGGCGAGGTCGGCGGCAAGACCCGGCGACAGATCATGCTGCGTGGTGCGATGCGGCTCGGGCAGCTTCCGGGGCTCCTCGAAGAGCGGGGTCGGACCGTCGAGATCATTGAGCGCGATCGACCAGTACTTCTGAAGCGCGTCGCGGTCGAGATGAGCCTCGCGCCATGCTCGGTACTCGGCGGCGCCGGGTACCGCTGCTGGGTCGTCGCCGGCGGCGAGCGCGACGGCGCGCCGGAGCATCACCAGAGCGGCGCGGTCGTCCAACGCGACCGGACTGTAGGCGACGACGAGGGCGCTCACCCCCGCGCTGCCTTCGCCGTCGACGACGGCGAACATGGTGCACAGCTGGCCCTCGGAGGTCACGGCCTCATTGACGGACGCCGCGACCACGGCGGCGGACTCAGCGATCTGTACCGGCGCTACCTCTCCGGTGGGCACTGCCGTTGGCGGCGCGTCGCCCGGGTCACGAACCGTCAGCCTGGCCGCGGGCGTCTCCTGACCGATCAGGTGCCATGCCCGTTGCACCGCGGCGATAGTGGTGTTGGGCGGGCACGTGATCTCCGCGGTTCCCATCGGCACAAGGCTGGGGTCGACCAACAGGTCGATCAGGCGGTCCTCTTGGACGGGTGTGAGTAAGGCGTCCATCAGCGGTCTCCGGTTCCTTGTCTGGCCTCGTCGTTGATCACGCTGTCGAGCACGTCGAGGACGGAGGTTGTCGAACCGTCGTCGCCCTCCTCGATCAGCCGGTGCAGAGTCGCGACTGTCGGTTCCTCGAAGAACCGTGCGAGCGGTACGTCGACCCCGCGTTGCTCTTTGACCTGGAGCAGGATCCGCATCAGCTGCACAGAAGTCGCGCCGACCGAGAACAGTTGGTCGTCAGGACCGACTGCTGTGGCCAGTACGGGTGCAACGATCTCGGTCGCGAGTCGCTTCTCCTCAGCGCTGCTCCAATCTGCGGCGGTCTGCGGGCGTGCGTCGCGGTCGAGCACGAGTTGCCAGCACCCCTGATCGGAAAGGGAACCTGGATCTTCGTGCCACACCAACTCCGCTTCGGCGAGCGGCGCGGGGAGGTCGACGTCTCCGGCAAGTGCCGTCGACCTGGGTACATCCGAGCAGTCGGCGTACGGCAGGACGACGAATGCCTTCTCCGGAGTGTCGGTATCTGCTGGTGGCAAGACGACCCGCGCACCGGGCACGGCCGCCTCCCACGCGCCGGCAAGGCACGTGCGCGTGCCGGCGACCGTGCGGCCGTGTGCATGGCGCAGCACGCGGAGCCCGTTGCGGGTGCGTCCGACGAGCACGCCCGTGTGTAGCACCCGGGCACCGCCTGCGGCAGGACGCAACGAGTCGGCAGTACGACGCGGGTCGCCCACGTAGCGAGTGCCCGGGTCGACCGGCAACGTCAGTTGCGCGACCGTCCCGATCGGGCACGGGGCGCCGTCCGGGCCGACGATCCGTGCGCCGTCCTTCGTGGCGTCGGTCAGTACGCCGTTGTGAACAAACCACTGGGTGGAGGGCGCCTCGGCGAACCACCATCGATTACCGGTGCCGTTCGGCCGACGGTGCCATCTCCGCGTACCGGCCAGTGAGGTCAACGGCATCTTGGCGCTGAGTACCAGGTCGGCATTCAGGTGCACGCCGTCGTGAGCGGCGAGCAGGTCCGTGGCTTCGGCGGCGTCGTCGCCGATCACCACGAGGTCCGCACCGGATGCGCCGCAGGCCAATGCGGTCACGACGAGGTCCTCGCCTCCACGAGAGGTGTTGACCGCACACGCTACGCCGTCGCCAAGGTCGAGACGTGTGATGAGAGCGGTCGCCGCGAGCAGCAGATCGTGTGTCGGTACGCGTGCGAGCACGGTCGGCCCGGGTGCGCTCGACAGGCCGAGCAGCAGCGCGCCGTCCGCGTCGTCTGGTTCGACATTAGTATTGGCATTGCCGACATCGGTGCCCGTTGGAGGACGAACCGCATTGTCCGTGTCGATGGTGTACGCGCCTGGCAGCTGCTCGCGAAGCGCGTTACGCCAGGGAAGCGGGTCGGCGGGATCGATCAGCAAGACGTCGGCACCGCGGCGTAGACCCGCGAGTACGTTCGCGACGGTCTCGGGTCCTGGCGTTGTCTCGAGCACGAGCCCGTCACCCGGCCCCAAACCCGCCGCGGCGAGTTCGTCGTCACGCCGCGCGACGGCCGCGCCGACGACGTCGGCGTCGAGCGTACGGCGGGTGGTGACCAGCCGCGGCGCGTACAACGCCGCGACGCGCGGGTCCTCGACCGGTGAGGGTGTGGTCGCGGTTTCGATACCGCCCGGTGTTTCGAGGGCACGGTGCAGGGCAGGAAGCGTGGCCGCCGGCCCTGCGAGGTACAACTCTGCAGTTGCGCGAGTACGCACGAGCACGGCGCGCCAACCGGCGGATTCGTCGAGCAACGGCTCAACGTGCACATCGCCGTCGAGCCGCAGATCGGGCAGATCGACGACGTCGACCTCGAGCTGGACGAGTGGCTCGCCGGATGCTTCGTGGAGCATCTCCGATACGGCGCCCGTTGGTGCAGCGGGCCCTAGTTCGCCGGCGCACGACACGGTGCCGATCAGTGCCTGCATCGTGCGTCCGACCGCAGGCACCGACTCGACTCGTTCGGCCCATCGCTGCGTACGGATCTGGTTCGACTGCCACCCGCAGCTGCCGAGCGCGATCGCGACATCACGGGCGAGGGCGTCGAGGGCTTCCGTTCGGCCCGCCGCAATACGGTCAGCGACCGGTCGCGAGAGCACATCGAACTGCTCGTCCGCGACGAACTTCGCGTAGGGGTCCGCCAACGGCGCGCCGATTTCGCGAACGACCTGCTCGATGGCGGTCGGTCCGGGGGCGGGCTGGTTGGTCAACCAGTAGCAGTGATCGCCGAATGAGACGCGGGCGTCACTAGCCGGAGGACCGTTTCGATATGCGGCCGAGACATCGGCCAGTAGCGCGCCCCACGCGGCACGGTCGAACAGAGACGCCGACACCGCAAGAGTGACGCTCACCTCGCCTCCCGTGCCATTGCGTTGGCCGATCGACCAGCGCAACGGATGCTCGGGATCGGGTTCGATGAGCTCTGGAGCGGGGACGCGGGCGGCCGGTTGGACCACCGACTCGAGGAACCACCGACCGCTGTCACGTGTCGCACGGAGTCGCAGTGCTTCGTGTCGGCGCGCGGTCGAGTCCAATGCCGCGGCGAACCGCTCTTCATCGAGGCTCGACGTGGTGAGACGTACCCGGTGGGTGCCTGAGCCGGTGCGGCCGAACTCGGTCGGTAGTGGGATGCGCGCAGAGGACGGCCGCGGTCGGACGCCGTTCCCGCGCTCGGTGGCGACTTGGCGGGCGATTGCGCGTAATGCGCGACTGCGGTCAGACATCGGCGCGTCCCCCGTTCAGCAAGTTCAGGACCGTGTCGCGCTCCGCGCGTCCGACGAGCGGGACGTCGCTGACACGTAGGGAGTTGTCGGCCGCAACCCAGTCGAAGATGCGTGCGAGCCGGTCAGCGAGTCGTCCGGCGGTGTCGCGCTCGAACAACGCATCGCTGAATTCCATCTGGACGGTCGGTCGCTGGAGACCGAGTGCGAAGGTGGCGTTGAGGTCGAAGCGCGCGACCGCGTAGTCGGCGACGACCGGCTCCGTTCGGATGCCAGCCATCTCGAACGCCGGAGCCGCCTCATCCAACACCGAACAGAATGCGGTGTACAGCGGGTTACGAGCGTTCCCACGCTCGGCGCCGACAGTACGTACGACCTCGCCGAAGGGCACGTCCTGGTGTTGCAACGTGCGAGAGAGCGCAGCGCCGGTGGTTCGCACCAGGTCGGCGACGCTTGCGTCCGGATTGATGACGATGCGCACGCAGACCGTGTTGAGGAAGCACCCGACCATCGGCTGGGTGACGGCGTCGGTACGGCCGGCGACAGGCGTTCCGATCAGAAAGTCGGTGCGTCCGGTGCAGCGGTGGAGCAGGAGCGCGTAGCAGCTCAGCGCCGCCGAGAACAGGCTTGTGCCGCACTCGCGTGCGAGGCCGGACAGCCCCTGCACGACGGCGGGGTCGATCTCGCGCCGGAGGGTGATCATCCCTGCACCGACACCGTGCCCTGGTCGGTCGGCGGGCAATGGGAGCTCCGCGACGCCGTCGAGCTCGGTCCTCCAGAAATCCAGCCCGGCCTGGTCTGTCGTGCGTTGTGCACGCTGCCGGGCGATATCCGAATAGCTGGTGGTCAGTTGCGGAAGGCCGGCATCGTCGGGAGTCCCGCCAGTGCTCAGCGCCGCGTAGGTACGGGTCAGCTCGGACGAGACGATCGACAGTGAAACACCATCGACGACGAGGTGATTGAAGGTGAAGACCAACAGGTGCTCATCGGAGGTGAACCGGATCAGCCGTATTCGCATCGGTAGCTCAGCGACCAAGTCGAAGGGGCGATCGAGCTCTTCGCGCAGGACGTGCTGGATGTGCTGTTCGACGCTGTCGGTCCGGTTGGCGGCAGCGTCGTCGATGCCGGCAGGCTCGGACTCGATCCGTGGTACGGCGCCTTCCGCATCCCACTCGGTGACGTGCTGGCGCGGAACTCCAGCATGGTCGGGGACGAACCGGGTGCGCAGCGGTTCGTGGCGGCGAACGACATGCTCGATCGCGGTCCGCAGGTTAGGGACGTCCAACTGTCCGTGCAGGCGCAACGCGACCTGGAGGTTGTACTCCGACGTGTCCGGACGAAGTTGCTGCAGGAACCACAACCCGCGCTGCTGAGGGGCCAGCGGAGCCGGCTCGTGCGCAGGAGCGGACGGGTTGACTGTCATCCTGCCGCTCCAGCCCGCAGCGGCGCGAAGGTAGCGGCGGCGGCGCGGAGCGCGACGTCGATGTCGTCGTCCGTCAGGTCACGATGGGTGACGAAGCGGACGACGCCCGGCACGACCTCGGTCACCCGAACGCCGGCCGCCGCCAGTGTCTCGACCAAGTCACCAGCAGCCGCACCGATGTCGAGTGTCACGATGTTGGTTGTTGGCGGCTCATCCAGCAGGTCGGTGGGAAGGAAGTGCGTGAACCCTTCCCACAGGTCACGCGCGCGGCGGTGATCGTCGGCGAGGTCGGCGACGCGGCCCAGACCGACGAGTCCGGCTGCAGCGAGGTGACCAGCCTGCCGAAAGGTGGAGCCGAGCGTACGGCGAAGCACCCGCGCATGCTCGATGAACTCCGCAGACCCACAGAGCACCGAACCCATCGGCGCACCGAGTCCCTTGTACAGCGAGATCGAGACCGAGCAACAGCGTGCGACTGCTTCGTCCGCGCTGTAGCCCGAGGCGACGGCGGCGTTGAACAGTCTCGCGCCATCGCAGTACAGAGGAACTCCGGCGTCATCGCAGAGGTCCGCGACGACATCGATCTCGGAGACGGACCACGGCCGCCCCCCGCTGGCGCTGTGAGTGTTCTCGATCGCGACAACTGCTGGGCGCGGTGCGTAGGGATCGGCTGCGGCAAGGGCGCTCGCCAGAGCGTTCAGGTCGAGCTGACCATGCCGACCGGGCAGCGGCAGGGTCTGCAAGCCTGCCACCTGGGCGAGTGTGTGCGCCTCCCATGCATGGATGTCCGACGTTGCATGCGTCAGCACCTGGCGGCCGCTCCGACCGTCAGCGACGTTGCACAACGTCAGGAGCGCCACCATGTTGGCGCTCGTACCGTTGGTGAGGTACAAGCCGGCGTCCTTCCCGACCATCCGTGCGGCGGTGCGCTCGAGTTCGTCAACCGTCGGGTCCTCGCCGTAGAAGTCGTCGCCGACCTCTGCCGTGACCATTGCTTCACACATGCGGTCATCGGCGACAGTGACTGTGTCAGACCTGAAGTCAGCCAAGGTTGTGCCTCCCTACGGGTGCGACGTGCGTACGCGGCGCGGACGCTCCGATTGATGCTCGCGAGGCATGCGCGACGCCAGCCGTCCTTCGCGGGTCTGTCCGCCGGCGACGGTTCTCCTTCGGGGGTACGTTGTCGCGCCACGGCGGCCGTCATCACCCGTCTACGGTCGGCTACGACCTTCCCATCTCCGAGGAGGAACGATGGACGATTCCGATACCCGCGAATACCTGGTCGTGCTGAACGACGAGGAGCAATACTCCATCTGGCTGGCCGACAAGCCGTTGCCAGCAGGGTGGCACACCGACGGAACTCGCGGCACGAAGGACGAGTGTCTCGATCACATCGAGCAGGTGTGGACCGACATGCGCCCGCTCAGCGTGCGTAAGCGACTCGCGAACGCCTGACTCGGGCGAGCAGACCATGGGTGAGTACAAGCCGGTGCACGAGCTCGTCGCACAGCGTGCGGCAGAGACTCCCGACGCGTGCGCGGTGACCGATGCCGCGGGAACCATCACGTACGCGGACCTGGTCGCGCGTGCCGAAACATTGGCGGAGACACTGATCAGGTCCGGACTCACTCCCGGCGACACGGTCGCCGTACAGCTGAGTCGCAGTGGCGCGGCGATCGTCGCGCTGCTTGCGGTGTCGCGTGCAGGGGGCGGAGCCTTGATGCTGGACATCGACGGGCCGCGCCGCTGGCTGGAGGGCTTCGTCGAGATCACTCGCCCCGTCGCCTGGCTCGCGCACGACGATGCGCCCCCGCCACCGTACACAGGGACGGTGATATCTCTCGGCGTCGACGGTACGACGACCGAGCCCGCCCCTGACGAGGTCCCGATCGGCACGGAGGCTTCGCCGATCGAGTTCCCCGATGTCGAGTCCGAGGACTTGGCGTGCCTCGTGCAGACGTCCGGGACGACGGGGCTGCCGAAGCTCGTACGGGTGCCGCAGCGCACCTGGACGACTGCGGCGAAAACGCAATGTCAGTTGCACGGGATCGACGCCGCCGAACGTGGCGCCTGGCTGTTCCCCTCACACACCAATGTGTCCGTCAGCGTCGTCGTGTGGCCGTTCCTGATCTGTGGAGGCCACCTGTCCGTTCCGCCGGACGATCTGATCGGCGCTCCGGAAGAGCTCGCCGAGTGGATCGCCGCCGAGCGGGTGACACAGTGCTTCGCGGTCGCACCACTCGCCGAGGCGTTGGCCAAACAGGACTGGCCACCGTCCCCGCTGCGTCTACTCCTCACGGGCAGCGATCGGGTTCGTGAGTGGGGTCGGGTCGATCTGCCGTTCGAGGTCGGAAACTGGTATGGCGCGAACGAGGTCAACATCGTCACGTCATCGGTGGTGCCGTGGGACCAGCGCATCACCTCGGCGACCGCTGATCGTTCCGAGGGCGAAGGACCGCCGCCGATCGGACGCGCGTGGCCCGGCGTCCGGTGGCGGGTCGTCGACCCCGACGGTGCCGACGTTGCCGAGGGAGAGATCGGCGAACTGCTCGTTGGCGGAGACCAACTGGCAATTGGCTACCACTCGGCGCGCAAGACGGCAGAGAAGTTCACACCGGACGCCGGCGCTGTGCCAGCCGGCGAGCGGATCTACCGGACAGGCGATCTGGTGCGGGTGCGTGACGGCATCTTCGAACACTGCGGGCGCACCGACGAGCAGGTCAAGATCAATGGCGTGCGGGTAGAGATGGCCGAGGTGGAGGCCGCGCTGCTCGCCTGTCCCGGCGTCCGGGAAGCAGCGGCAGCCCCTGTTGAGACCGATACGGGACGCCTGCAACTTGTCGGGTACGTGGTCACTGAACCCGGCGCGCTCGTCGAGGATGCTGGTCTGCGCAGACGGTTGGCCGACCTGCTGCCGGCGCACATGGTCCCGGTCGCGTACGTCCACCTGGATGCGTTGCCCCGTAACCGCGGCGACAAGATCGACCGTCGTGCGCTGCCCGCTCTGGAATCGTCCCGAGCCGAGACTTCCGACGCCCTAGGCGGGCGCGTCGCAGCCGTGTTCGCTGGCGTGCTGGAACGGGAGTCTTGTGCACCGAATGACAACTTCTTCCTGCTGGGCGGCGACTCGATGCGCGCCACGCAGGCGGCGCGGACCCTCACCAGCGAGCTCGGTCGTGAGGTGTCGGTCGAGCAGGTGATCATGCACCCGACACCGCGTGAGCTGAGCGAACTCATCCGCAACTGAGCAAGCTGACCGGGCGACTGGCGCAGGCAAGCCGATCACCGGCGCCGGTCGCCCGCGTACTGCCGGGGATCATTCCGCGAGCAGGAGCTCGAGAGCCTCGGGGCACGACACGAATTCCCAGTGACTTCCGGGGAGCGTCCTCAGGTCGGCATCGCCGATCTCACGCCACCGTTCGTTCGCTGCCTCTTCGGGCGGTACGACATCGTCGTCGGACCATGCGAGGGCGGTGACCGGGCAGGGAACTCTCCGCGATGAGTCGTACAGCCAGGGGCGGTGGACGACCACCTCCTGGCGCAACACCTTGGCGCCGATCTGGGCGAGTTCGGTCGGCATGTCGGGGTTGCCGAGTCCGGCCTGCACCTCCTGCACCTCTGCGACGAAGTCGTGTGTGTCGAGGTCGACCTTGTTCAGGCCGCCGTAGAGGTCGACATGTGGCGGACCCCACGACGACGCGACGAGTTTGCGTGGCGGCCGGTGCCCGTTGTCAACGAGCCAGTTGATGGTCTCGAGCGCGAACGGCACACCGCCGCAGTGCGCAAAGTAGACCGTCTCCCGGTCGCCCAGCCCGGCGAGGTACTGGCCGAGGTCAGCTGCGTACTCCTCGTGGGTCGCGAACGGTGGCTCGGGGAATCGGTTCTCCCGCCCCGGCGGTTGCAAGGGTGCGACACTGCCCGCTTTGATCGAGTCCGGCCAGCCGCGGAAGGCCGAAGCGCCGGCACCTGCATAGGGGAAGCACAGCACGAGTGGTGCGCCGTTGTCCTCCGGACGTCCGCGGAACAACCACTTCTCGGGATTTCGTGTGTTGGCCATTGTTGAACGCTAAGTTGCCGGGTCGTTCCTCCAGGCGGGTCTTTCACGTACGTGTCGCGGCGACGTACTGACTGCGCGCGCGTCCGTAACGTCCGAGAAGCAATGCCGTCGCAATGGGGCATTGGCGATGGATCGGGAGGTGACGCCGTGACGACTACTCCGCTGCTGCCGGTCGGCGTGGTGCAGAAACAGATGTGGCTGGTGGATCGGTTGGATCCGGATGCGAGCATCTACAACGAAGATGTCGCGTTCTGGGTCGACGGTCCCGTCGAGCCAGACGCTCTGGAAGCCGCCTGGCAACAAATCGCACGTCGCCATGATGCTCTGCGTTATGTGTTCGCCGAGAGCGACGGTGAACTGTTCGTACGCGTGGAGCCTGACAGCGACCTCACGATGGTCAGGACGGCGGTAGCAGACGAGGCCAGCGCACTGGGTTGGGCGGTCGACTTCGTCCAGCGCACGTACGACATCACCTCGGCGCCCCCGGTCCGGCTCGGGCTGGTCGAGGTGCACGACGACCGTCACCTACTTGTCATCGGCTTCCACCACGCGATCATCGATGCTGGATCCATTGGGCTGCTCTTCGATGAGCTGCGCGAGCTCTATGCCGCGGCGCGAACTGGTCGAGCCGCCGACCTTCGTGAGGTTGATAAGACGTACCTCGACTTCGTCCACGAGACCCAGAACGAACAGCACCAGCAGACCATTGCCCGACTGCAGAACGACGTTGTCGCGCGGCTCACCGAAGGCGGCGGCGCCCAGAGTGCAGAACTCCCGAGCGACCGCCCGCGTCTGCCGGTGCGCAGCACCCACGGCTCGGTTACCGATGCTGAGTTCCCTGCCCAGATCGTCCCGCGGCTGCGCGCATTCGCAGCCGAGAATCGCGTGACGACGTTCCAGATACTGCTCGCCGGTATGACCACGCTGCTTCGTCGATACACCCGCCTCGACGACATGGTCTTCGGCGTCGGAACCAGCGGTCGCCCTGAGGGTTACGAGAACGCCGTAGGGCCGTTCGCTTGTTTCGTTCCCGTACGCGCTGCGACACCCGCCGATGCCACGTTCTCGGATCTACTCGACTCCACGCGCAACATCACACTTGGGCTCAGCGGAGCGCAGTTCGTGCCGTTCAGCAACGTCGTCAACGAGGTCAGCACCACCCGCGATCCGAGCCGGTCGCCGCTGGTCCAGATCGTGTTCAACGCTCCACCTCTGACCTTCCCCAGGGACACGCTTGCCGGCTGCAGTCTGCAACTCACTCGGCTTCCTCGCACGCGCGCCCGCGTCGACCAACTCATCAACCTCGAGACAGTTGGCGACGAGATCACACCCAGTGCGGAGTTCGACGACTCGCTGTTCGACGAGGACACCATCGCGACGTTCCTCGGCGAGCTCGGCGTGCTGATCGACGCCGCGATGAAAGATCCGCAAACCCTGTTGGACGATCTGCCGATCGATTGGCCCGGCGAGCCGCTCGCCTCCGGACTCATCGTCGACGGGGATGCGCCTGACGTCGAGGACGATGCCGCTACGCGTACCGTCGTCCGGGCCGATACGTCCTGGACGGTTCTCGACGACACGGGCTTCGTCGGATCCGTGTCTGCGCATCCGGAAGTACGCGACGCGAATGGTCACGCGGCGCCGGTAGGCGTCGAAGGCGAACTCGTCGTTGCCGGCCAGGTCATCCCGGGGATTCGGGTCCGGCGGACGAGCGGGGGTCAGCTGCGCTGGCGACGTCCGAGCGTCGCGTCCGACCGGGGAAGCACAGCCAAGTTACGTGGGTCCCACATCGAGGCGCACGTGGTGGAGGTATGTCGAGAGCTGCTCGGCAACGACACCGTCGCCGTCGAGGACGACTTCTTCGTCGCCGGCGGACATTCGATGCTGGCGGCGCGTCTCGTGCAACGGCTCGGTGACGAGTTCGGCGTTGATGTGCCGCTGCTGCTGGTGTTTGAGCACCCGGTGCTGTTCGATCTGGCCGGTGAACTGGAGGCGCAGTTCCCCGAGATCGAAGAGGTGCTCGAGCGAGTCGAAAGCCTTTCGGATGTCGAGCTGGAAGGCTTGTGGGAGCAGGTACCGGGCGAGGACATCGTCGCTGCCGAGCCGGAGTCGGTGACCACGGTATCTGGTCACGAGCAGCCGTTCTGGATGATGGAACAGTTCGCTGCGGGTGCCTCGGTGAACACGCTGACGCTACGCGTTCGCGGTACCGGCGAGCTGGACGTTGACGCGTTCGAGACCGCGCTGAACCGCGTCATCGAACGCGAGGAGATCCTCCGCACCAGTTACGTCGCCGACAATGCCATGAACGCGGTGCGCCGCGTTCATGACTCCACCTCGGCGTCAGTTGCGGTGCACCATCTCGATGCCGAGTCCGCCGAGCGCCTCGTGCGACAGGAGAGCACGACCGGCTTCGACATCACCCAAGCGCCCCTCATGCGATGCACCGTCGTGTTCACCGGCGACGACCGCTTCGAGGTGGTCTTCGCGTTCCACCACCTCGTCATGGACTACTGGGGCGTCACCAAGGTGATGCTGCCGGCGCTGAGCGCGTACTACCGCGAGGCGATCGGCGGTGTTCTCGCCGAGCTGGACGAACCGCAGGGCTACCGTCAGGCGATGCTGCGCGACGCCGACTGGCGTACGACACCGCAGGCACGAGCCGAGCAGGAGTACTGGCGCAGGCAGCTGGACGGCATGACGCCGGCGGAGTTCCCCACTGACCGCGGGCGCCCGGAGACGGTCGACTTCCACGGCGCAACCAGGACGGCGGCCGCGGATGCTGAGCTCGTTCGCGACGTCGAGCGGTACGTGACCGAACACGGTACGACGCTGTTCGTGGTCGCGGCGGCGGCAGTCGCAGCGACGACGCAGCGATGGTGTGGTGGTGACGATGTCAGTTTCATGTCACCAGCGGAGAATCGTCGTCACGACGCCGATGTGAAGGTCATGGGTACCTTCGTGAATCTCGTGACGTTGCGGTACCGGTTCGGCGACGACCTGACGTGGCAGGGGTTGGTGGAGCAAAGTCGACGGCTCGCGTTGGATGCGTACGCACACCAGTCGGTTCCGATCAACGCCGCGATGGCCGAAGCGGGACAGCACAACGCAGTCGCGAGTGGCCGTGGCAGCTATCTCGTGCTGAACGTGTTCTCCGATGCCACCGGCCTCGATATCGAGGGTGCGCAGGTCAGCGGTGGCGACATCATTCAACACGACTCCGCGAGCACCGACCTGGAGCTGTCGATCATGCACTCGTCCGACGGGTTGGGGCTCACGCTGAAGTACCGCACAAGCCTGTGGGATGCCGACACTGCTGATCGAATCCTTGCCGACGTGCTCGCCATGCTCCACGAAACCGTGACGGGCGGCGATCGTCTCGTCGCGCAATCGGAACCCGCCATAGCCGGTGCGCGCACCGGTCGAGAGTGAGGAACGTATGCGTACCGCAGTCCCACCCCAGTTCAGCGCCGACGACCTGCAGCAACTCCTGACCATCGAGCTCACCCAGTCGTCCGGGTCTCAGGGCGTACGCAACGAGGCGTTCACCGGTGAGCCGACGGGACCGGCGCCGACACCGTCGAGCAACGGTACGGATGGTTGGGACTGGACGTCCGGTTCGGGGACGGCATGACAGCGACTACCGACGCGGAGCGTACGGCGGTCCCTGAAAGCTATCTGCAGTACCTACGCTTGCCCGACGACGTGCAGTCGGGTGGTGAGGTCGACGTCGACTCCGGCGCGGTCCTCCTGACCGGCGCAACCGGGTTCTTCGGCGCCGCGCTACTCGGGGAGCTGCTCGCCCACGAGCCGGATCGCCTCGTGTACTGCATCGTGCGGCCCGGCACCGAAGCGCCGAGTGAGCGGCTACGCAACTCACTGATCGAGTTCGGGTTGTGGGACGACGCCTGGGGCGACCGTGTCCGCGCCGTCGCAGGTGATCTCGCCATGCCAGAGGCGGGACTGAGCAGCCAAGACCTGACGCTGCTGCGCGACGAGGTCTCACTGATCTACCACAGTGGGGCGTTCGTGAATCTGGCATTTCCGTTCGAACACGTCGTCGATGCCAATGTCGGCGGTACGGTCGAGATGCTGAGGCTCGCCGGTCGGGGTCGGCCGAAGCGGATGGCACATATCTCCACCCTGTCAACCATCGACATCGAATCCCGCAACGGCGACGAACTCGCCGATCCGGCGCCGCTCGGTGCGTTCGAGACGATGACGACTGGCTACACGCGAAGCAAGTGGGTGTCGGAACGGCTCGTTGAAGAGGCGTCCCGGCGCGGCTTGGACGTTCGCTGCCTGCGCCTCGGCGCGTTGGCAGGACATTCGCGAACAGGCGTGTCGAACCCGAACGACTATGCGTGGCTGGTGGTGAGCGCCTGCCTGGAGATCGGGGCCGTACCACTGCTTCGAGCCCCGACGAGCTGGTTGCCGGTCGACCACGTCGCGCGTGCCTCGATCGCGCTGACGGCGATGTCGACGGAAACGTACCTCCCCTATCAAGTGCTGCCGGCCGGGCAGGTCACGTACACGCAGATCTTCAGCTGGCTGCGCCGCGCCGGCTACCACCTGACGACCCTGAGCTTCTCCCGGTGGCGCGACCGGCTGCGAGGGCGGGCAGAGCACAGTTCCTCGGCAGTTCAAGCCATCGCATCGGTGATCCCGAAGGATGGATTGCCGGGCGAGACGCAGCGGGACCTGCACTCGCCGCGTACCGAGCGGCTGCTCGCAGAGCAGGGAGCGCCGACTCCGACACTCACCGAGGACACCTTCGGTGTCTTCCTCGACGCCGGGCAGCGGCGCGGGGAGATCCCAGCACCGACAAGACGACAGGCGACGGGACGACATGACTGACACGAGCACCGGCGGCACAGCGTCGGCGAGCACTGCCGACGACTACGACCACGTAGCGCCCTACTACGACACCCTCACCGCGGCTCTGCCGGAAACCAATGAGACGGTCGACTTCATCGCCGCCCATGCCGGCAGCGGCCGCGTGCTCGAGCTCGGCGTCGGCACCGGACGTGTTGCCTGTCCGCTATCGCTGCGCGGCTACGACGTCACGGGGCTGGACAACTCCGCGGGAATGCTCGCGCGACTGCGTAGCCGCAGCGACGGCGCGAAAGTCAACATTGCGCTCGGCAGCTTCACGGATCCCCCGGTCGAGGGCGAGTTCACCCTCGTCTATGCGGTGTTCAACACGCTCTTCTGCGTCATCAACCAGGACGAGCAGCTTCGTGCCATCGAACAGGCGGCAAAGCGCCTCACCCCTGAAGGCACTCTGATCATCGAAACGGACCTACCCGACCTCGCTCGCTCGGATAGTTCAGGACGTACGCTCAACACCGGCGGCGTTGAGCGGAACCGGGTCTTCATCGAGGCGGCCATGCACGACGCCGCCACCCAGCGCATACGAACCCAGACGATCATCGTGTCCGAGCAAGGCATTCAGATGTTCCCGCTGATGATGCGCTACTTCTGGCCGAGCGAACTGGACCTCATGGCGAAGCTGGCCGGCCTGCGACTGGATGCGCGCTATGGCGACTGGCACCGCGGGCCGTACTCGCGCGACAGCTCGCGGCAGATCAGCGTCTACCGCCGCGCCGACACGTCCGACCGTTGAGCTGACACGTCGACGCTCGTGCGCAGGTGAACCGCAGCGACGAAAAGATCTGGTGACATCCGATCCGCAGATCGGATGTCACCAGATTTCCGTTCTGCTACGGAGCGGGTCGCGCCGGATTCGCGGCGAGCGGCAGCTGTCGGCGGTTGCCGCGCGGCCAGAGTTGCGTCGTCGACGAGCCGGCATCAAGACCCGCGTCGTTCGCAGAACCGCCGTCCCTTACCACTCGAGTATCCGTACCCGTCGCGATCAGTGCCTCGAGATCGACCGCGACGTCGCCGCGCCTCTGTAGGGTGACGACGCAGCTGCCGTCGGGGCCACCCTCCAGCTGCACGGTTGCTCCGACGCCCGTGCGGGCCGGCGTCGGGCCGTCGACGCCGGGGGTCGGGCGTACGACGAAGACCACCCCGCGGTCGCTGGTCGGCAACGCGTGATCACCAACTTGCGTGTCGATCGCGGCGACGGCGATCTGCGGAACGGCCGGTAGCAGTTCGCCACCCTGGGAGTGCAAGCCGAGGAGCTCGGCGGGTACGGCGTGCTTCTCCGCCCAGGCGATGTCGTCGCGCAGGCTTTCTGCACCCGAGGATTCGGTGAAGGGGACGAGCAGGGTGGAGGCGAGCGGGGCAACGAGTTTCTCGGTGCCGTCGTATCGTCCATTGACCAGCAGCGCGCCGAGCGTACTTCCAGTACTCGAGCGCAGTCGTCCCAGTACGAGTCCTGCGGTGTCGAGACCGACTCGTTCGGCTTCCCGGCGCAGTGCAGTGTGCTGCTCTGCGCTGAGAGTACGACTCTCGATCATGGTCGAGTGGTCGCTGCCGAGCGGTTCGACCTGCTTCGGCAGCCGCTTCCGCCAGGTCGCGATCAGTTCGGTAGCCGCCGCGCCGGTGCCCTGTCCGCGCTGAGCACGGGCGAGGTCTCCGAAGCTGAGTGCCGTCGTCGGTGCGGGGGCTGCATCGACGTCGGGCTCAGTGCCGGACGCTCCGTACGCCGCGGCAAGTTCGGCGACCACGAGTCGCGCCGATACGGCATCCGCGATCGCATCGTGGAAACACAGGTTCAAGGTTTGGGCGGCACCGTGCTCGAGTAGGAGGACCCGGAACAACGGACCCGTACTGAGATCGAACGGTCGCGCTGCCCATGCGCGAACCTCGCTTGCAACCGAGTCGTCGCGGCAGACGGACTCGTCGAAATCGAGCTCGGCGTGCGGGTCGACGATTTGCACGGAGTCGGCCCCGCGGAGCTCGAAGCGAGTGCGTAGCAGATCGTGTCGGGTGGTCACGGTGTCCAGCGCCGCGAGCAACTCGCCGACGTCCAGCTTTCCCTGGATCTCGACGCTGACGACGTTCCCGGGCGAAGTGACGCCCGCTACGACCTGTTCGGCGATGCACAATGCGGCCTGTGCAAAGGTCGCAGGCGCCGATCGGGTGGTGGAGTCTTCGGCGTCGCTGCTGCTCAGCGCATCGTCGAGAGCCTGCGCCCAGGCGCGCACTGTCGGCACCGAGAACAGTTCCCATACAGGTAGGTCGACGCCGAAGTCCGAGCGGATGCGCGCCACGATTTCCATTGCGAGCAGTGAATGGCCGCCGAGGTCGAAGAAACCCTGGTCGAGGTCGACTTCAGCCGCACCCAACACCTCGCTCCACAGTTCGGCGATCCGCCGTTGCAGGTCCGTTCGTGGGTCAGCGTCGGCCGCGTCTTCAGAGACCGAGGAGCCGGCGTCGGCGCGCGCGGCGGCGGCCACCGCTGTGCGGTCGGGTTTGCCGTTCTCGGTGAGTGGGATTGCCTCGAGCGCCTCGAAGCGCGTCGGCACCATCGAGGCAGGTAGCTCGGTCGTGAGGCGGTTACGCAAACCGGAAACTTCCCCGACGACGTACGCGACGAGTTCGGTGTTGCCGAGGGAATCCGGTTCGGCGGCTGCGACGCATTGCCGGACGCCAGGCTGCCGCTGCACTGCCGCCTCGACCTCACCGAGCTCGACGCGGAAGCCGCGGACCTTGACCTGTGTGTCGGCACGTCCGGCGAAGATCGCCCCACCGTCGTTGTCGACGCGCACCAGGTCACCACTCAGATAGCAACGTGCGCCTGGATCATCGGCATAGGGGTCCGGCCGGAATCGCTCCGCGGTCAGGCGGGCTCGTCCGTGATACCCCGCAGCAACCATCGATCCGCCGATGGCGAGTTCGGCGAGCGTGTTGAGTGGCAGGACCTCGAGGTACTCGTCCACCGGATAGTAGGTGGTTCCGGCACTCGGGCGTCCGAGTGGTCGGTAGCCAGGGTTGGTCACCGGGTGGTACGAACACAGCACTGTGGTCTCCGTCGGCCCGTACCCCTGGTAGAGCGCCGAACAACGCTCCAGCAGCGTGGTCGCCAACCCGTGGCTCATCGCCTCGCCACCGGTGATAGCGCGCACGGAGCGGCGCCCGTCAGTCCCTAGTCCGGCGAGGGTCATCATCTGCAGCAATGACGGTGTCGCGTAGATGGTGTCGACCTGGTGCCGCTCGATCGAATCGAGTAACTCCGAAGGCTCGCGCTGTCGGCTACCGCCGGGAGGTAGCACGACGGTCGCACCATTGGCCAGGGCCGTGAAGATGTCGATGATCATCATGTCGAACGCGAGGCTCGCGACGGCAAGCACCGTGTTCTCGGCGTTCACGCTCGGCTCCTCGCTCGCGACCACCTCGGCGAGCTGCGCCATCTGGGCCTGCTGCACCATCACGCCCTTCGGCTCGCCCGTTGAGCCGGAGGTGTAGATGACGTAGGCGATGTCATCGAGCGCGGGAGCCATGCCAGAGACGCCGTCGTACAGCGCGGCATCGGCCGCGAGCTCGTCGAGCAGTGCCTTGTCGCCCTCGTAGCCGATCGTGAGTTCGCGGGCAGCGGCGTTGTCGGTGACCAGCAGAGACGGAGATGCGTCGCTTATCGTCCGGCGCAGCCGAGGCGTCGGATGCTCCGGCTCGCAAGGCACGATGGCTCGGCCGCTCGCGAACGCACCCAGTACGAGGGCCAGGACCTCCGGGCTGCGCTCGGCGCAGATCGCGATCCAACCGCCCGCCGGGACTCGCTCGTCCAGGAGCGCGGCGTATCGCCCGGCTCGGGTAGCGAGCATTCGAAACGTCCACGGCTTCCCGGTCCAGCACAGGGCTGTGTCATCGGGGTGTTCGGCGGCATATCGCGCGAACCGCGTCGGCAGATCGACAGCCACCCGCTGGTCCTGCTCGACGGCGAACATGTCGGTTGACGTGGTGGTCATGGGAGCAACTCCCCGCATTCCTCGATCTGGTGGGTCAACAGGTGTCCTGAAGTTCGATGCTTCTCACTCGCCGAGGCGAACAGGTAACTGCTGTAGCTGCCGGAACAACGGCGTTGGCATCCAGCGCAGTTGCTCCGGCTCGACGGCGAGTGCCATCTGTGGGAACCGTTCGAAGATGGCTGGCAGGGCGATGCGGGCCTCTGCCAGCGACAAGAGTGCGCCGACGCAGCGATGGATGCCGGCCCCGAAGCCGAGGTGCGGGTTGTCAGTGCGTGTCACATCGAAGACGTCCGCGTCACGGTATCGACGCGGATCCCGGTTGCCGGCTTGCAGCAATCCCGCGACGACCTCGCCGGCGGGCACCGTACGGCCGCTGTAAATGACGTCCTCCAACGCAACGGCGAGTGTCACGCCGAGAGGAGACTCGAAACGCATTGCCTCGTCAACGGCGAGCGGCCACAGCGCGGGGTCGTTCTCAACTAGCCGACGCTGCTCGGGGTGGGTGAGCAGGAGCATCAGGCCACTTGTGAGAAGCCCGATCGTCGTCTCGTGTCCGGCGATGAGGAGATGGAACGTGATCCCTATGACCTCCTCTTCGCTGAGTACCTCGTCCTCGTCGAGGGCATTGACCAGCACAGTCATCAGGTCGTCGCCCGGATCGGCGCGCTTCATGGCGATGAGGCTCTTGCAGTACTGCGCAAGATTGCGTTGAGACTCGCGTAGCGAGTCGGTTGAGGTGCCGCCGGCACCGCTCTGCACCAACCCATCCATCCAGCGGCGGAAACTGAGCCGGTCGCTGTTCGGGATGCCCATGACACGGCACAGGACCGTCAGCGGCAGCGCGACTCCGAACGCGTGGACGAGGTCGACCTCCTCGCGTCCTTCCATACCGTCGAGCAGCCGGTCGACGAGCTCGGAGATCCATCCCTCGAGTTCCTTGACCCGTCGGTTCGTAAACGTCGCTTGAACCGTTTTTCGCATGCGCGTGTGGTCAGGCGGGTCGACCGAGAGCAGGTTCTTGTTCGTGAGCAGGTCCGTGCCACCGGTGTACTCGATGACACCCGCGGGCGCGTTACGCAGATCTCGGCTCAGCCGGGGATCGGTGAGTGATTCCTTGATGTCGTCGTAGCGCGACAGGGTCCACATGTCGAAGCCGTGTGGCGAACGGGCGCGAGACACGGGTTCCTCGTCGCGCAGGTGCGCGTACACCGGGTAGGGGTCTTCGACGAACCGATGAGTGAAGAGCGGATGTCGGTCGACGATCGTGGTCATGATGGTCCTCCGCGTGCTGACGGTGGTCAGGACGACTCGCCGGGCAGCGACGTCGTGCAGGTCGTGCGTTTCGGTGCCCAGCCGAGCGTCAGGAACATCGTCGCTGTCGTATCGATGCACGAGTCACGCCCGAGCTGGATGCTGCCGCTGCCGCGTACGTGCACAGTGCGGGCGCCGAGTCGGCTGGCCGTCCGTCGAGCGCCTTTGTACGGTGCCAGCGGGTCGTCGTCCGCGGTGAGAACGAGCACGGGTACGTCGTGCGGGTTCGTCCAGGGTCCGGAGAATCGCTCCTTCGCCTCGGTCGGCCAGGCGTAGCACTTGAACTCCGCGTAGCCGTAGCGGCCGCCGATCAGCGGAGCAGCTCGCTTGGAGCGGCGCAACTGGTCGTCGAAGCTGGCGGGATCGTCCGGAAAGGTTCGGTCGAGACAGGTTTGCGAGTAGAACTCGGCGAATGCGCGGTCGTCGCCCTGGTTCAACGGGGCCATCGGCACCGCTTGCTTCTCAGCGGCGGCAAGGTTCTTCGCAAGCTCCGGCCACTGCTGCGGGAAGAGCATCGCGCCCGATACGAGGTCGACGAGTGCGCCGTCGGTGAGTACGTCCCAGCGTCCCGGATGGTTGAGCCGGTTCTTGCGAGTCTTGTCGAGCAATGCGGTGAACGCCAGGTGCGGATGTCCGTTGCCGAACGTACACAGCTTTTCGTTCGACTTGCACCAGGAGAAGAACGTGCGCATCGTTCGCTCGGTGGCGATCGACTGTTCGATGTCGAAGGCGAACGGACGGTCGACGTACTGCGGAGTGTCGAACGGCGAGTCGAGCACCAGGGCCGCGACTCTCTTCGGGAACATCGCGAGGTAGTTCTCCGCCAACGTCGATCCGCCGGCAGCCGTCACGATCCGCAGTTGACGCTCGCCCAGGGCGGCGCGAACACGGTCGAGGTCGCGAGCCGATGTCGTACTGCTCAGATGCGGGAGCAGGCGTCCGCTTTGCTCTTGGCACTTGGCAGCGAGATCGGTCGCCTCCTGGATGCGCTTTTCCCGATCGGCAGTGGTCTGCGCCGCCGAGAGCGGCGCCTCAATGCGTCGCTCTTCCTCGTACGTCACGCATGACACGAGGGGCGAGCTGTGACCAACGCCGCGGGTGTCGAGCCCGATGACGTCATGGAACCTGTTGATCTCGTCGAAAGCCTGCGGAAACTGCTGGACGAAGCCGGTGCCGCCGCCATTCTGCGTGCCTGCGTTGACGACGACCGAACCACGGTTGAATCCGCTCGTTGCGGGCTTGCGCGTAAGCGCGATCTGAATGGACCGACCGGACGGTTCGGAGTAGTCGATCGGCACCGCGAGCATCGCGCACTGGTACCCGTCATCTCCACAGGCTTGCCAGTCGATTCCCGCGGTCTCCTCGTTCGTGGCGCTCGAAGGACTGTGTACGCCCACCATGAAGAAGGACGCAACCAGACCGGCGGCGATCACTGCGATCGCGAGTCGTTTGCGCATGTGTACCGCAATCAATGTTCCTGCTCCTTGTCTTGGGCGTCGCCATTGGCCGTCGGCTCGACGGGTGGGGCGTTCGTGACCCCGAGTATGTCCTCGGGGTGGCATGGCATGAGAGGGAGAAACAGGTTTGGAACAGGTCCCCGTGTATTGCGTTCAAGGACACGGAGACTTGCTGACGACCGGATCGGATGTGTGCGGAGGTGTTGACGATCGCGACGATCGCTCGAACAGAGCCGGCTCCCAAACCGCCCCTCGTGGACGGATGGGATCACAGTGGCGTACCGGGTTTCGGTGCGCCGGTCATCGACATCGACTGGCTGTCAACGCTGTACGGCTGGCTCGACAACACCCTTTACGTCGCGCCGGACGGCACCCACATGGGCGACTATGAGTTGTCCTCCGGCACCAATCAGTTGACCCCGCCGCGCTTGTTCACCGACGCATTGCGTGCATTCGGACCCAGGCAGTACTGGGAGATGAACACCTACAGCGGCCCGCTCGGAGACGATCAGCTGCGTGACGCAGTCGCGACGTACGAGAACAGCGTGAACGGTTGGAGTATCGGGCGCGACAATGTCGTCGTCACCTACGGAGCACACGAGGGTGTGCAAATCGCATTGCGTTCACTGCCGTCGTCGGGAAGACGCGCTCTCGTACTCGGACCTCAAGTGCCGCTGATCTTCCAAGCACTGCTGCAACAGGGCTACACCTTTCGCGAGCTTTGGGGCGAGCAGCAACACGAGCTCGTACCGTCGGCCGACCGAGTACTGGACACGATCGCAGCGTGCCGTCCGGACGTCGTCGTCCTCACGTCGCCGAACAACCCCACCGGCGACACGTACACGCCGGACGAGCTCGATGCGATCGGGGCCGCGGTGATCGATCGCGGAGGGTATCTCGTCGTGGACAAGATCCTGTCCGACAGTTGTCTGCCCGGCAACTCGATGACCGGCGGAACCTCACGCCAGCTGGGGGAATGGATTATTACCGGCAGATGCCTGGTCGTCGACAGCTTGTCGAAGCGGCGCGCTATCAGCGGACTTCGGACGGGCTATCTGCTCGCAGCAGCGGAGCTGGTGGAGCGACATTCGGCGACCGAGATCGGCGGTTGCCCGCCGCTGCTGCTGGCCGCCGCTGCTGCCGATGACCTGGCGACCTCGGCACGCATCCACGTCAGCGCGAACAACAACGGTGCGAGTATCAGCGCGCACGATGTAGCACACGTCGATGACCTGCAGCGCATGCGCTCGACTGTCGAGCACAACTTCGAGTTCGCGCGTGACGCATTGGGTTCGTACTGGGCTTGGGATACGAAGCATGCGGGTTGTTTCAACTGCGTGGTGGGAATCCACGTCGACCCAGCCCTCGTCGACGACCGTGAACGCTGCGAGATGCTCTTCACCGAGTCGGTCTCGTGCTACCCGCTGAGTACGTTCGCCGTGGACCCGGCTCTCGTCGCCGGCAGAGCTTCGGGGTTGCTCGAGTTGCGGCTTACCTGTGCTGCGGAGTCGGTACGGTTCGCAGAGACCATCGCGCGAACCAAACGCGCGCTCGACGCAAGGGGCCACCGCTCATAGCGGACGTCGTCGCCGCACCGCTTCGAACTGCAAACCGAGCAGGAAGTCAGGCAGTTTCGGTGGCTAGGTGCGGGCACGCCGCGGCCGCCGCATTGGAGTCGGCCGGCTTGTCGTCGCTCTCGGTCGCTGCCGCGTTCTCGTGCATCGTCGAGACCGCACTCCAGAGCGGCGCGAACGGCATGCGCAGGCGTCGCGCGAGGTAGTCGGAGCCGGCAGAGCCGCCGGTGCCGTCGGCGTGCGCGCCGATCATTCGGTTCACGAGCTCGAGGTGCATCACCTTCCAACGCCACGCCTTGCGGGACAGGTCGAGCATGCCGAGCACGATCTTCGCGAGGTCGGGGTGCTCCGGGTCGCCCGGTCGTAGTAGCCCGGGCAGCCTGACCTGTTCCCGGTCGCACGCGGCGAGCAGCGACGCGAGCAACGCGGAGTGACCGCCGACGCCGAGGAGTCGGTCGAACTGGCGGAACTGTCGCGACTGCGCACCAGACGCGGTTCCGAGCTCAGTACGAAATGATGCGAAGCGGCCGGGCGGCATCGTCGCGAGCACATCGAGGTTCGAGGCCATCACATCGACGACAGTCGCGCACCGCTGTACGCATTCTTCTGCGTCGAGGTAGCGCATCTGTTCGATGGCTGCGGTCGCTTCGTCCATGTCGAGCAGAACCTGATTGAGCCACAGCTCACTGGTTTGGTGGGTGACGATGAAGAAGTGCTCGCACGTATGGGTCAGCGTCACCTCGTCTCGCGCGCGGGGATGCTGCAAATCAAGTAGCTCATCGACGTTGATGTAGCCGGCATAAGTGAGATCGTCGCTCACGTTGTCGCCTCGCTTCGTACGTCTCGGGTGTCGCCCCATTCGCGACACGCCTGGATGATCTCCCGGACACCATCGACGAGCTGGTCTCGGTCTCCGGCCATCGAGATGCGGATGAGGTCGCGCGCGACCGGATCGTCGTCGACGGCGAATGCCGCTGCCGGTGCAACGCCCACTCCACGTTCGTCGAGCAGTCGGTCCGCGAACTGCTGCGCGCCCAGTCCCGACTGCGCGATGTTGAGCAACGCGTACCAACCACCGGCCGGCGGGACGTCGATCAGTCCTTCGGCAATCAGATCCGGCATGACTGCGTCCCTGGACGCGCGCACGTATGCCACGTTGTCGCGTACCGCGTCATGCTCGTCCAGCGCAGCGAGAGCTCCTCGCTGAGCCGGCGTGGGCGGAGCGATGATCGTCGCTTCCTGAACTCTGCGTACCAGTGCTGCGAAGCGATCGTTCGGCGCTACCACGTATCCGACGCGGCATCCGGTCATGGCGTGGCTCTTGGAGAAGGTGAAGGCCGAGAACACCCGTCGCTCGGCCGGGTCGATGTCGGCTTCGAGCGTGGCGAGCGGTGTGTGCTTCCCGTCGTACACGAAGTCTTCGTACGCTTCGTCGCTGATCACGATCCAATCGCGCTCGGTCGCGAGCGTGAGCAGCTCGCGCCGGTCGCGGTCGTCCGCGACAGCACCGGTCGGATTGGCCGGGGAGTTGACGACGATCACCCGGGTCTGCGCCGTGGCGCTTTGTGCGATCCTGTCGACGTCCAGTCCGTAGTGCTTACCGAGCGGGTATGCGAGCGTCTCGTAGCCGTTCACCGCACCCTGCTGGCGGTAGATCGGCCAGTGCACCTGGGGAATCAGCCACGCCGAACCGGGGGTGTGTACCGCTTTGCCCACCGCCGAAAGACCCTGGCATGAGCCGGGTGCGACGAAAACGTAGTCGGGTGATACATCGAGGCCCTGTCGAATGAGCTTGGCAGTCAAGGCTTCCCGCAGCTCTGACGCACCCTCGGCACTCGTGTAGGCGGTGTCTCCGGAGGAGATCGCATCAGTCATCGCTGTCACCACCGACGGCGGCATGCCATAGGCCGGTTCGCCGACGTGGAGTGCGTTGACGTCTCGGCCGTGGGTCAGCATCCAACGGTGGGATGCTCGAAACACCTTGTGCAGAACGGACTCCGGTACGCCCTCCATCGGAAAGTATTCCGCGGAGGCTGCGTCGGGTACGCCGGCCGCCGGACGATCTGTCAACTCGGTCATGTGTTGTCCTCTCCTCGGATAGGGTTGTCACGCACTGCGGCCGCCGTCGACCGTCGCCAAGGCTCCGGTGACCCAGCCCGATACGGATGGGTCGAGCAGCATGCACACATAGCGGGCGACATCGTCCGGTTGGCCGAAACGCCCCATTGGCGTCGTGCGGAGTAGACCCTCGCGCAGCGTCGCCGTGTGCTGCTCATCGAGTCCGAGGTCGGCGTACATCGGGGTGTCGACAGCGCCCGGGACGACGGCGTTCACTCGCACGTCTGGGGCGAGTTCGTGTGCGAGCGAGCGCGTGAGACTGTTCGCGGCAGCCTTGCTTGCCCCGTACAGGGCACGATTTGGCATCGCGACGACACCGCCGATCGACGTCACGTTGACGACGCTCCCGCCGGCCGCACGTAACGCAGGGAGCAGCGCTTGCACGAGTGCGGCTGGTGCCCTGACGTTCACGGCGAGCATGCGATCCAGGTCTGCGAGATCTGCAGCGTCGATCGACGCGAAGCGAGCGAGCCCGGCGCAGTTGACCAGCCCGTCGAGTCGATCGGAGCGTTGGTCGACGATTTCGCGCAGGCGAGGCGGGGTATCGGGATCCGTCACATCGGCGACGACAGGCACCACGAGTCCATCACCACCACCGTCGGGGTAGGTGTCTGCGACGGCTGCAAGCTCGTCCCCGCGACGGGCGACTGCGAGGACGGTCGCACCCGCCGCGGCGAGGCGGCATGCAACGGCGCGGCCGATGCCGGAACTCGCTCCGGTGACTGCCACGGTGGCGCCGAGTGCCCAAGTGCCCATGTCGTACTGCGCCTTCCGGTCGGGTACCCAGTCACCATCGCGTCCTGCCCGAGGGGGCGCAGCCGATCTGTCGCGGATGTTCCATGGCCGCCGCCGGATCTGCCCGGAATCCTTCGGCCGTGTTGTCAGCCAGGTGCCTACTGGCTGACAGTTCGATGCGATGGCACACCGGAGAGCGAGGGAGGTCCAGGTGCGGGACGGTGATGTGGCGCACGACGTGATCCACTATCGCGTCGGATACTGGGTAGGACTGACCCCTGACAACCCGGCGATCGTAGATGGCGACACGGTGCTGACCTACGCCGAGTTGGATGCCCGTGCGGCGTCAGTGGCGGCTCGGCTCGCCGGCGACGGCGTCGGTATCGAGGACAGCGTTGCGGTCCAGATACCGCGTGGCCACCGCGCTGTGATCGCCTTCCTGGCGGTTCTCAAGGCCGGCGCCCGATATGTGCCGATCGACCCGTCCTATCCGGCGGATAGACAACGGTTCATGTGCGATGACTCCGACAGCGCTCGCACCGTCACCGAGGACTATGTGGACGCGGCGATTGCCGAACCGTCTACTGAGCCGCGGCGCGAGGTCGTGGGATCCAATGCTGCGTACGCCGTTTACACCTCGGGCTCCACCGGAGCTCCCAAGGGCGTGATCGTCGAACATCGCAACGTATGCGCATTTCTCGATGAACCGCGGCTCGCCGTCCAGTCCGGCGAGACGGTCGCACAGAACGTGTCGATCAGCTTCGATGTGGCGACCTTCGAGATCTGGGGCGCACTCTGTAACGGCGCCTGTCTGGTGATACTGGCCGGAGGGCGTTCGGTTGCCGAGTTGGCGGCCGACATCCGCCGGGTGCGTCCCGACTGGATGTTCTTGACCGCCGGAGTGTTCCACCTGATGGTCGAACATGACCTCGACGCGCTTGCTTCGGTAGGCACCTTGCAGGCCGGCGGTGACGTGCTCGCGCCATCGCGGTGGATGCGTGCAGCGGCAACGACGCGCCGCGGTCTGTTCAACGCGTACGGTCCGTCAGAAACGACGGTGTACTCCGCCTTGTACCGCGCCGAGCCGTACGAGCAGCTGGAGACATCGGTTCCTATCGGCGTTGCTCCCGTCGGTGAGCGCCTCGCCCTCGGCGAAGGCGGGGATCGGCATGGCACCGGAGAGATTCTCATCGGCGGCGTCGGGGTTTCGCGCGGGTACCATCGGCGTCCCCGGCTGACTGCGGAGCGGTTCGTTCCCGATCCTGATTCACCGCACGCCGGAGCTCGACGCTATCGGTCGGGTGACCTCGGCAGCGTTGACGGCAACGGCGTATACCGCATGCACGGGAGAATCGACCGGCAGGTGAAGGTGCGCGGCCATCGAATCGAGCTCGCCGAGATCGAGGCGGTGCTCTGCGCGCACCCGGAGGTGCGGCAGGCCGCAGCGGTGACCTTCGATGTCGGCGCCGAGAAGCGCCTCGGCGTGTTCGCCTCGCCGTCAGCGCCCGGCGCGGTCTCGTCGAACGATCTGCGCATCTGGATGCGGGAGGCCGTACCTGAGTACATGGTTCCGGCCAATGTTCAGGTCATCGATGAGATCCCGTTAGACGGCAACGGCAAAGTGCACCGTGCTGCATTGCCGTCGCCTTGGACCCGCCGCGCCGATCTGGCCGCGCTCGGACCACCCGCGCGCCCGAACTCCGCGCTCGAGCAACGGTTGTGCGAGCTGTGGGCCGACACGCTTCAGATCGATGAGGTCGGTATCGACGACAACTACTTCCTTCTCGGGGGCGACTCGCTGCGCAGCATCTCGCTCCTTGCGAACCTCAACGAATTGGGCTTCGAGGTGACGGCCGAGGAGTTCCTCGCCAACCAGAGCGTCGGCGAGCTCGCCGATCTACTCGAATCGAATGCGGGCAGGGAGACGGTGGCATCGTGACTCAGCTTTCCGGCCGGACCCCCGACGACGCGCTGCGCGTCTACGAGCTACCGCAGTTCGTACGGCTGCGGAGCGGGGTCGTGGCCGTCTGCTTTCCGCTGATGAAGCTGCTCGTCGCGCGGCACATCATCGACCACGCGCTCGCGAACGGCATGATCCGACCAGGGACGCGAGTGCTCGAGACAACGTCGGGCACGTTCGGACTAGGACTCGCGCAGGTGTGCGCAGTGCGCGGGTTGCCGCTGACCTTGGTGACTGATCCCGTCGTCGATGAGTCCTTTCGCAACAAACTCGAAGCGCTCGGCGCCGACATCGACATTGTCGAACATCCCGCCGCCGAAGGGGGATACCAGCGCTCGCGGCTCGACCGGCTCGAGCAGCTGCGCAGCAATGAACCCGACGCGTTCGTGCCCGAGCAGTACGCGAACCCGCAGAATCCGGCCGCGTACGGTTCGGTCGCCGACCTGATCACCGAGCACGTCGGACGCGTCGACCATCTCGTCGGCTGCGTTGGTTCCGGTGGCTCGATGTGCGGATTGTCCGCGGGGCTACGGCGCTCCCAGAGCACCCTCGACGTCGTGGGTGTCGACACCCACGGCAGTGTTCTGTTCGGTATGCAGGACCGGCCGCGGGTGTTGCGCGGTCTCGGCAACAGCCTGATCCCGCCGAACGTCGCCCACGAGGCGTTCACGTCCGTGCACTGGGTCAATGCCGCCGAGGCGACCACGGCGACCCGACGTCTCCTGCGCGAAGAGGCGTTGTTCCGCGGCCCGACCAGTGGAGCGTCGTACCTTGTCGCGCAATGGGTGAAGCAACGGAATCCCGATGACACCGTCGTCGCTGTCATGGCCGACGAGGGCGAGCGTTATCTGGACACGGTGTACAACCCCGGCTGGCGCCGCGAACACGACTGCGTGCTCAAGCAGCTCCCCACCGATCCGGTCGCCGTGACGAGTCCCGCTGAAGCGCAGGAACTCGGCACCTGGAGTCGGATGAAGTGGGTGAGCACAAAGGCAGAGGTGGCCGCGTGACAAACGTGCATGCGGAAGTGGCCGTGGACTTGGAAGCCGTCGATCTTGCGAACGATCGGCTCCAGAGGTGAGAGGTAGGCTGTATGACGCATCGCGTGGCGGTGTTCGTCGAGAGCAATACGACGGGCCATGGTGCGGAGCTGCTCCACGTTACGCGGAGACTGGGACTCGACCCAGTGCTGCTCGCGCGGAACCCCGCGCGTTATCCGTTCGCGGTCGACAGCGCCCGCGTTCTGACGGCTGACACTGCAGATCCGGACGCGGTGCTTGCCAGATTGCGTGACCTACCCGGCCGGATCGTACTCGTCACCTCAGCGTCTGATCGCTTCGTCGAGACGGCGGCACGGGTCGCGGCGGCGTTGCAACTGCGGGGACCGAACGCCGAAGCCGTCGCCAGCTGTAACGACAAGGCGCGCCAACGCGAAGTCCTGGCCGCGGCGGGCGTTGCCGTGCCGCAATGGATGGTTGCTGGGGACGCACAGTCGGCCGGCACTTGCGCTGAGCAGATCGACCGACCGTTCGTCGTGAAGCCGGTGACCGGCAGCGGTTCGGTGGGTGTGCGGTTGTGTACGACCCCGGCTGAGGTCGCAGCGCACGCGGGCGCGTTGCTCGCCGGGTCGGTCGACGAGCGCGGCGAGGCGCTGCCCGGGGCGGTTCTCGTCGAGCAGGCCGTACCCGGTCGTGAACTCTCGGTGGAGATCCTCGGTGGCGAGGTGGTCGGTGTCACTGAGACGCGCCTCGGTTCGCCGCCGCATTTCATCGAGGTCGGGCACGAGCATCCGGCACGCCTGACGACCGATGATGCGGAACGAGTCACTGGTCTTGCCCTTGCCGCGGTCCGTGCGCTTGGTCTCTCGGACCAGAACGCACACGTCGAGGTGCGCTTCACCGACGACTCCGAATGGATCATCGAGGTCAACCCGCGCCTACCAGGTGGACTCATCACCAGGCTCGTGCGCGTCGCGACCGGCGTTGACATGCTTGCGGCGCATCTGCAGGCATTGCTGGGCGAGCAGCCTGTCTCCGCGCCTGGCCGGCGTCGGGGTGCGGCCATCGGATTCGCCATCAACCCGCCTCCTGGAACGCGCCCCGACCTAGGTGAGGTGAGGTCCCTTCCCGGAGTCGTGGAGGTCGCGTACGACCACTCCCGCGTCGGCAGTGCAGGGCACGGCGACTTCCGAGACCGAGTCGGCTGGGTGCTTGCCGAAGGCGCCGACTCAGAGGAGGCCGCCGAGCGGGTCGAGTCCGCGCTCGAATTGCTCATCGGTACCGCGGACAGGTGTCCCGCGTGACCGGGCGGCTGACCGCGACCCTCCTTCCGGAGGCGCAGGCGATCGTGCAACAGCCAGGCGTGGACAAGGCGTTAGCGGGTGAGCTGCGCACTGCCATGGACGTCGACCGAGCACACCTGATCATGCTCGTCGAACGCGGGATCGTCCCCGCTCCGGCCGGCTTGGCCGTGCTGGATGCCATCGACAAACTGGACGCAACCGACCTGACCGGCCTACGGGAACGTCCCGCGCCGCGCGGGTGGTATCTGATGTACGAGGCCTACCTCTGCGAGCAACTCGACCTCGAGGTGGCCGGCTGGCTGCCGACGGCGCGCTCGCGTAACGATCTGGCCGCGACACTCGCGGCGATGTCACTGCGGCGGGCGCTCGCCGACCTCGGCGCCAAGGTGGTGCGACTGCACCTCGCACTCCTGCGGCAAGCACGCACCCACCTGCACACGGTGATGCCTGGGTTCACGCACGGACAGCCTGCGCTGCCCGTCACGTACGCGCACTACCTCGCCGCTGTCGCCGGCGAGGTCGGACGCGCACTGCGGCATATGCTGACGGCGATCGAAGACCTCGACGAGTGTCCGCTCGGTGCGGGTGCCATGGGAGGCACTTCCATTCCGATCGACACGCGGCGCACTGCAGAACTGCTCGGCTTCACCCGTCCGGCGAGGAACTCGTTGGCCGCTGTTGCCTCACGCGACACGGCGCGTCGACTGTGCGCCGACGCCACCGGAATCGCCGATCTGCTCAGTCGGGTTGCCACGGACCTGCACGGGTGGGTCAGTCTGCCGGAGCCGCTGCTTCGATTGCCCGACTTCCTGGTCGGCCAGAGCTCGATGATGCCCCAGAAGCGCAACGCCTACATGCTCGAACACATCCAAGGACGCGCATCCGCTGCCCTCGGCGCCTTCACCGCGATGTCGGCCGGTACCCAGAAGGCGCCGTTCACCAACTCGATTGCGGTGCACACGGAAGCGACGCGCTACGTCGAGGAGGCTGTACGTGTCACGACCGAGACGGTCACCCTGTTGCGACTGGTTGTGTCGTATGCGATCCCCGATCGCGAGGCGATGCTCGCGCGGGCGGAGTCCGGCATGACCCAGGCGACGGAGATCGCCAACCGGCTGGCGTTCGTGGACGGTCGAGGTTTCCGCGCCGCCCACGAGATCGTCGGCGCGGCGGCGCGCCATGCGGTCCAGCGCGACATTTCGCTGCGCGAGGCCGTCAGGGCAGACACGGCGACCACGGTCGACGCGTTGGACGTGACCTCCGTAGCCGAAGCGAACTGCTACGGAGGTGGACCGGCACCGCAGACCGTTCAACAGGACCTCGCCGGCCTCACCAGCGCGCTGTTGGTCGCTCGGCGCGATCTGCGCGCGGCGAGCGCGAGGTGGGAGTCCACCCACGGTCGCATCGCGCGGGCGGTCGACGAACTGCGCCAGGAGTACGCATGACGATCAGTGACACAGCGGTGGATCGGTGGCTCACGTGCCCGTCACCTCGCCCGGCCGCGCGGGCACGGCTGTTCTGTCTCCCGCATGCAGGGGCAGGAGCCTCGGCGTACAACGGTTGGCCGGAGAAGCTCGCCGAACACACCGACGTCGAGGTGATCCCGGTACGCCCGCCCGGTCGCGAGTCGCGACTCGCGGAGTTGCCCCGTCTGGACCCTTCGGAGCTCACCGATGCGCTCGAGCGACGGCTCGACCGACCATATGCGCTCTTCGGGCACAGCGTCGGCGCTCGCCTCGCCTTCGAGGTCGTACGCGAGCTGCGTCGGCGCGGGCTGCCCGAGCCGGTGTTCTTGGGTGCCTCGGCATGTCCCGCCCCACAGCTTCCGGTCGAGTCACCGGAAGACTCGACCCTGTCCGACGATGCATTCCTCGATCGTGTCGCGAGCATCGGCGGCATGCCGGCGCATGTGCTGACCGACCCGGAGGTGCGGGAACTCGTGCTGCCTGCATTGCGAGCCGACTTCGACTACGTCGACACGTACCGCTACGAGCCCGAGTCCCCACTCCGCGTACTGCTGCACGCGTTCGGCGGCGATGACGACCCAGAGGCCCGGCCAGACCAGATCCAGGCATGGCAAAGCCAGACTGTCGGACCGTTTCGGTGCACGATCCTCCGCGGCGATCACTTCTTCGTCACGGAGCAGCGCGATGCGGTGATCCGCCAGGTCGCAGAATCACTGGAGTCCGCATTTGATGCCTCGCTCAGCATTGCCGGCGACGCCGACTCGACACTCGACGGCCATCGATCATGAGTACGCCGCCGGTGTGTCTTTGGGCAGGCACACTTGCCGACCATGACCTGATCACGAGGCTGCACGCGGCTGCGGAGGCGGAGTACGCGTCGCTGTCTGCGTCCCCGACCGAGTTGGTTGCGGCCGTGGCGGCCGACGACGGCCGCGCTGTGCAAGAGGTACTCGATGACACCGGTTTGACCCTCGCCTGCTTGGACCCTGTCGCCACCTGGGTTCCTGGTGCTGTCGCCGCCCATCCTGCGCACAATGCGCACGCGCGTGTAACCGTGCAGACGTGCCTGGAACTGGCTGAGCGGTTTGCCATCCCGTTACTGAACGCCGTTGACGTCACCTGGCGGCCGCTCGAGGCCGAAGCGCGGGACGGATTCGCCGAGCTTGCTGCCGCAGCCGCGAAGCGGGGTGTCAAGCTCGCGGTCGAACCCCAGGTCTACTCGGGGGTGCCTGACCTCGAAACCGGAGTGGATTTGTGCTCGCACGCGGGAATGGGCACCGCGCTACTCGTCGATCTGTGGCATCTGAATCGCATGGACTCGTCGGTCGATCTTGCGAGCCTGCCGATCGCAGCGCTCCAAGTCGCAGACGGTCCGCGCCGTGCCGCGTCCGATCTGGTCACCGAAAGCATTACGGCTCGTCTTACGCCGGGTTCAGGGGAGTTCGATCTCGCCGATCAGCTGCGCACGTTGGGGGTTCGCGCAGAGACCCCGATCGGACCGGAGCTGTTCGGTGCCAAGGTATCGGCCGACGATGCTGTAGCACACGTGGCCGGGGCACTGACGGCCACCTGCGGGATCATCGCCGATGCGGCACGCGAGCGGGTCAGTCCCAGGTGACCGCCGGTGCGTCGTCGCCGGTTGAGGCGGCGACGGCAGCGGCACGGTCCTCGGCCGCGTCCTTGTCTGTCGGGGTGAGCCGGTCGAACGGTTCGATCGTCACCTCGCTCGACGAGCTGCGGTAGCGCCATACGCCGGCGACCTCTCCGTTCACGAGGAGGGCGCCCGGTCCGGACAACGCCTTGAACACCTCCTTGCGACGCGTTGAGTCGGGCACGAGCAACGCACGGTCGACCTGGCGTAAGTACGGATCGTTCGGCGGCACCAGCGCGACTCCCTCCGGAGGTTCTGCCGTACGCAAGCCGTCGAGCAGAGACTCGGGAAGGTCACACCTCTTCGATCCGACCTTGACCTTGACGAGGTCGCTCTCGAACTCGTTCCAGACTCGGGTGATGCCAGTAGTACCGGCCTCCTGCCAGTCCCGGTAGAGCGTTTTGGTGATCGGGCCGTTGACCCTGAGGAACGTCTCGAGGAACGTCTTGCGTGGGTTCTCGGTACGTTGCTGCTTCACCTTCGGGCGCGGATAGAAGATCGTGGCGCGGTTTTCCGACGGACCGATGACGATCTGCGCCTGTCGTACGGCCGCCCGGAACAACCCGTCCGGCACGTGTACGGCATCGCATCGCTGGCAGTACGACGACAGGGACGGCGACACTTCGTCGGCGACCTGCCGGCTCGCGTCACCCTTGGGTGTCCTGCCTGTCACGATTTTCCCCAGTGCGGCGGCGACCTCATCGACCGCGTCGACGAACGCCGCGCCGCCGTCGTCGGACTCGAGCGGGGCGAGGGCGTCGCGCACCAGGTCGAGTTGGTCGGCGCTGTGTGCGTGCGGAGCCCCGCGTACGGACCACATGCACACTGCCGGGCCGGCGGGCGTGATCGCGTCCGCAATCGCCTTCTTGTCCACGCGCGCGGTGCGCTGGGAGAGTGCCTGCTCGCCGTTGGACTGACGGCTACCTTGCATTCCCAACAGGAGCAGATCCTCGAGCACGCCGTCTTCGGAGCGCCGACCCAGGCCATGCCCGTTCCATCGATAGCCGAGCCAACGGTCTCTGTCCACGGTGACGGTATTACTCATGCGGGCGAGCCTACGGGGAGTCGGACTGCGCGGCTTGTAGGACATCGCCGGCGATGCGCAGGATCTCATCGACGTAATCGACGAGGTAGAAATGGTCGCCGGGAAAAGTGCGCATCGTGAATCCGCCGGTTGTCACATCTGCCCACTCGTACATATCCGATGCCGGAGCGATCGAATCGGATTCGCCGGCCATGGCTATGACCGGGACATCGATACTGCCGCTGGCCGCAGGGTCGACGTAGGCGGCGCTGATGGTGAGATCGGCGCGGATGGCAGGGGTGAACAGATCGCGCAGTTCAGGAAGGTCGAGGACCTCGGCCTCGGTGCCGCCCCACTCGGCGAGTGCCTGCCACATCTGGTCATCGGGCAATTCATGCACGGTGCTTGTGACGGGCACAGTTGGGGCGACATGCGCGGACACGATGAGTCCACACAGCGTGGCTCCGGCGTCGATAATTCGTCGAGCGGTCTCGAACGCGACAGAGGCGCCCATGCTGTGGCCGAACAGAACGATCGGCGTATCGACGGCTTGCTCACCGACGTCCGCGAGGAGTTCCGTAGCGAGTGCGTCCCCGATCTGTCCGACGCTGTCCGCGAATGGTTCGGCGAGGCGTTCGTGGCGCCCTGGGTACTGCACGGACGACAGCGCGACACCGTCGGGGACCGCCGACGTCCAGGGTCGAAAGTACGTGGCGCTGCCGCCGGAGTGGGGACAGCAGACGATGCGTGGCGTACCCGGCGCGAGTCGATCGCCGTGCTGCCAGCGTCTCGTGGCCGGTGCGTTCGGAGCCGTGGCGCGGTGGATCACCCGTAGAGTCTCGGTGTTGTTGCGACGCCTGGTCGACCGACCTTGCACAGATCATTCACGGGTCATTCGTGGGACTCGTCGTCGCGCTTCTTAGCCGGGATCGTGGTGTGGTGATCACCGGACTCGACTTCGATCTCACCGACCCGCAGACCTTCCGCGCCGGGGAACACGGGCATCTCGTCGAACTATGGGAGCTGATGCGCACCCGCGGTCGAGTGTTCTGGCAGCCGTACGAGGACACGGGCTTCTGGTCGGTCATCTCGTACGCCGATATCTGCACGATCTACCGCGATCGGGAGAACTTCACGTCGGAGCGCGGAACTATTCTCGATACGCTACTTGCCGGCGGTGATCCCGCCGGCGGACGCATGCTCGCGGTGACCGATGGCGCACGACATCGAGCGCTGCGTAAGGCGATGAGCCGATTCTTCACGCCGCGGCATCTCGAGTCGGTCGAGCAGTCGATCGCGCGGCGTACGGCACGCGTCGTCGACGAGGCGGTGGAACAAGGCGCGGTCGACTTCGCAACGGATGTCTGCGAGCGTCTCCCGATCGAGGCCATCTGTGACCTGATGGAGGTGCCGGAGGCCGATCGTCCGCAGCTACTCACCTACACCAAAGCAGCGCTGTCGTCTGATGCAGAGGACAGCTCCGAACTTGACGCAATCAGTGCTCGGAGCGAGTTGTTGCTCTACCTTTCTGACTTGGTGGCCATGCGGCGGAGCGATCCGGGCGATGACATCGTCAGCGTGCTCACGAGCGCCGAGGTCGAGGGCGAGCCGTTGGACGACGACGA
Organism: Nocardioidaceae bacterium SCSIO 66511; assembly: GCA_023100825.1. NCBI lineage: Bacteria > Bacillati > Actinomycetota > Actinomycetes > Propionibacteriales > Nocardioidaceae > Nocardioidaceae bacterium SCSIO 66511. Next base: position 845,588 of record CP095846.1, read on the forward strand.
TCTCGCGCTGAACTGCTACTCCCTGATCCTCGGCGGCGACGAGTCGACGCGCGTATCTGCCGGTACCGGCGCTCTCGCGTTCGCGCGGTGCCCGTCGCAATGGACAGCTCTACGGGAATCCCGCGACACGACGCGGGACCTGCTGCCTGCGGCTGTCGAGGAGGTGCTGCGCTGGAGTACGCCGTCGATGCATTTCGCTCGAACCGCGACTGCCGATGTGCGGATCGGCGGGCAAACCATTCGCCGCGGCGACGTCGTCGTTCTGTGGCTGAGCGCGGCCAACCTGGATCCGGAGCAGTTCGAACGGCCCGGACGGTTCGACATCGGCCGTCCGGCGCACGATCACCTGACCTTCGGGCAGGGCAGACACTATTGCCCAGGAGCGGTCATGGCTCGCATCGAATTGCGCTGCCTTTTCGACGCGCTTCGTAACCAGGTTGCCAGGATCGAGGAGACCGCCGAACCGAGGCAGGTCTACTCGAACTTTCTGTTCGGTCACAGCAGCCTGCCGTTTCGGCTGCACCGCGTCTGACTCGACGCACGGTGCCGCACAACTCGATTCGTTGTGCGGCGCCGGTGCGAGATCAGGCGCGGCGGTCGGCCAACGCGGTCAGACCTGCCGGAGTCGCCGCCTCGAAGGCGTCGCGCAGTGGCAGCCGTACTCCTGCTCGTTTGGTGAGCATGCTGATCAGTCGGGTGAACTTGATCGAGTCCCCGCCCAGGCTGAAGAAGTCGTCGTCGGATCCGACCGCGTCGACTGCTGGCAGGTTCGAGACGAACAGCTCACGTACGATGCCTTCGAGGTCGCCGGAAACGTCACTCGACAGCAGCGAGTGGTCACTCGGCTCGGCCGACCCGGACGGGTCGTCACGCCCGAGGGAGTCCCCCGAGACGGGGAGCCGGGACCGGTCGATCTTGCCGTGCGCATTGGCTGGCATCTTGTCGAGCACGATCAGTCGGGCCGGCAGCATGTAGCGAGGGAGCTTGTCGGAAAGGTCGTGCTGCACGTCCTCGAGATGGGCGCCCGCGGCTAGCGTCACCCAGGCGATGATGCTGTCGCTCCCCGGCTCGAGCTGGCGTACCCCGACGGCCGCAGTGGACACTGCCGGGTGTGCGGCGAGCGTCGCTTCGATTTCTCCTAGCTCGATCCGGAAGCCGCGTAGCTTGACCTGGGCGTCGCTCCGTCCGACGAACTCGAAATGCCCATCCGGGCGATGTAAACCCAGGTCGCCCGTGAGGTAGACCCGCTCGCCGGGATTCCCGTTCGGGTCTGGGCGGAATCGCGCAGCAGTCTGCCGCGGCCGGCCGAGGTATGCGCGCGCGATGCCGTGGCCGCCGACCCTGATCTGGCCGACCTGGCTGCTGTCGACGGCGGTGAGGTCGTCGTTCACGATGTCGACGCGGGTGTCCTCGAAGGCGGTGCCGATGTCGGCGCGGTGCCCGGCATGCAGGGGATCGCTCAGAGTTGCGCCGACGGTCGTCTCGGTCGGCCCGTACCCGTTGATGAGGGTACGCCCGGGCGCCCACGCGTCGACGATTCCCTGCGTGCAAGTGTCGCCCGTCGAGACGACGGTTCCGCCACGGAGCACATCGCCCGATGGGTCCAAAGCGCCGAGTGCGACAGGCGGCAGAGTCGCGTGGGTGATGCGGCGATCAGTGAGTGTGTTTGCGAGCGGCTCGCCGGGAAGCAGCTCTTCGGACGTGGTGAGGTGCAGCGTTGCACCGTGCAACAACGCCAGCGTGATGTCCCAGAACGCGGCGTCGAAGCTGGGTGACGCCCACTGCAGCACTTGGTCGCCTTCGCCGGTGCCGATCCTGCGAGCCTGAGTCGAGCTGAGCCGGTCCATCCCGTCGTGCGTGATCGCCACGCCTTTTGGCTGACCGGTCGAGCCAGAGGTGTAGATCAGGTACGCGAGGTTGTCCGGACACAGCGATGAGAGTCGTTCGGTGTCGGCGACAACGTGGTCGGGCACGCCAGGCGCGCTCGCTTCGGCGATCGCCATGTGGTCGATGTCGACCGGCCAGGGCGGCCGACCCGTGTGCAGCAGGAGTTCCGGACCGGCGTCGGCGATCGTGAACGCGACTCGCTCGGCCGGGTAGGACGGGTCGAGAGGCAGGTACGCCGCGCCCGATTGCAGGACCCCGAGCAGTCCGACCAGCCAGTCGCTCGAGTCACGGTCTGCGATGAGCGCGACGATCGATTCCGGTCCGACTCCGCGCTTGATCAAGCGTCGTGCCACGCGACGCGACGCCCGTGCGAGCTGTCGGTACGTCAGTGCGCGGTCCGGTGCCACGACCGCGGGAGCGCTAGCGTGCCGAGCAACGGTCTCCTCGAAGAGGGTGACAGCGGTCGTTACGCGCATTTCGGTCGCGATCGGGCACTCTGTATGGCCTGCTGTGCCGGGTCCGGCGGCAGGTATGACGAGCTCTCCGGGCGTGGTCATGCCGGTTCCAGCAGGTAGCCGCGACCCCACACGGTGACGATGGCGAGTCTGACGGGCTTGATGCGCCGCCGCAGACGCAGGATGCGTAAGTCGAGTGCGTTGCGGTGGTCATCGCACTCCTCGCCCCAGGCGCGCTCGATGAGCTGATCGCGTGAGGCGACTCGTTGGAAGTTGTCGACGAGTACGTGCATGATCGCTGCCTCGGTATCGGCCAGTGGCAATCGTGCCGCGTTCGTACACAGGACATTGTCTGGACTTATCGCCGGAATCTGCTCGTTCCGGGCCCGTTGAATCAGGCTTTCGACTCGGGCATCTACGTCGCTTTGTTTCAGTGGCGGTCGCACCCAATCCTCTAGCGGATCGGTACATTCCGGTGCTTCTGCGTTGGATTCCGCGACCCACAGCACAGGAGTGCGGTTGCTCAGGAAGCGATCGCGTTCGCAATATTGCAGCGGCCAGCGTAAGAACTGGATGTCGTCGCGCGGGAGACGTCGCCGTCGGCTCTCTGGGGCATCGGCGGATAAGGTCTGCCCGGCGGCGTCCGTTGCCGGACGCGAGGTTAAGGGGTTCGTACGGTTCATTGCGCTCAACGGCGCGTCGGTGATCCTCAAGGTTGAATTCTCCCTCGGCATGCGTACCCGGCGGTCGTGCCCCGAGGTTGTGTCGCCGGTACTCGAATTGTTGCCGATTGAGCGAGGATCAAAACATGTTTCTCGTAGGTTGCAAAACGCCGGTCGGCGCGCTAAACGTGGGCGTTATAACGTAGCGTGATGGCGCGTAGAAGGAGTCTTTCTCGCATCTGTTGCCGGAGCCGACTGCCAGCCTAATATCGCAACTCGACGTACGGAGTGTTAACAGCTGTGGCGCCTGTGGCATACGTTCGGCCAACCCGACGACGCGAGTGCACATTCGTGTCGGGTATTACGTTGAACCGCTCATCCATTGGAAGTCCGAGTGTGTCGACGGCAGGCGATCGCCGGCTGCGTCCAACCACCCGCGGATGACCTCGCCGTGGCGTCGTGTTGCCGAAAGATTCACGACAGGCAGCCGCATGGGCACCGCGCTACATGGTCAATTCGGGTCGTCATGGTGTGCCCGGGTGTCGTCCCCGGCGATTCGGGGCAAGCCGACTTCGGAGTAACGACGATGGCACGCGTACTGGACGGGAGCCACGCATGGCAGTGAACGACGCGTCGACGTCACCGAATCCTTGTACCGTCGCCACGCAAGTCCGATGCGACACGTGACGGGTTCGAACGGTCGCCAACTCGTCGCGGCGGCCGGTGTGGTCCTCGATATCGCAGGCACGATGAGTCCGAGCGCGGAGTTCACCAGGGGCCCGTACTCGTACGCGCGGACTCGCCTCATCAACACCGTGGTTCGACCCGAGGCCGAGCTTCGCGAGGTGGTAGCCGATGTCGTCGCCGACGTACGCCGCGTGGTCGGTCGGTCCGAGGCCGACGTGCACGAGGTTGCGCAGGTACTCGAGAGGTGGAGCGACGAAGGCCGAGCGGTGGCACCGCTGAGTACCCTGCAGAATGCGATCTGCCGACGAGGCTTCGTCTCCGGCGAATTGCGGGGGAGCGTGTTCCCCGACGTCCACGGGACACTCGTCCGCTGGCAAGCGGCCGGTGTCCCGCTGTATGTCTACTCGTCCTGGGCGGCGCCGGTCCAGCAGCAGTGGTTCTCCTACAGCGACGAAGCCGGCGTAGCGTCCCTGTTCAGTGGCCACTTCGATAGCCGGACCACCGGCGTGAAGACTCAACCCGCCGCCTATACGCGCATAGCAGGCGTGCTCAACTCACCTCCAGAGAACCTGGTGTTCCTCTCGGCCGCTCGTGGCGCGTTGGACGCCGCGAGTACGGCGGGCTGGTCAACCGTCGGGGTTCGTCGCCCGGGCGAAGCTCAGGACGATCTCGGTGACCATCCAGGTGTCACCAGCTTCGACGAACTCGATCTCTCGGTCGCACCCTCCTACTGACGAGCCGGCGGTACGCTCTGACTCGCGCAACGGTGGCAACCCGCATAGGCTGGTGAACCCGGGAATCGGTTTCTTGTGGGGTGGACGTTGGGGCGCATCTCGTCCGAGGATCGTCGTGACCAGCTCGTCGAGGCTGCGATCCGGGTCGCCACCCGCGAAGGTGTCGGCGCCGTGACCACCCGCACCGTCGCCGCCGAGGCGGATGCGACCCCGGGAATCGTGCACTACGTGTACCGGTCGATGACAGAGCTGCTCGGCGACATGATCAAGGCGATCGCCGACGAACAGGTCCAGCGCGTCACGTCGGTGCAGATCGAGGGTACGAACGTACGGGAATGTCTCGAGCGGGCGTTCGAAGCGTTGTGGACGACCCTCGAGTCGGAGCCCGACGTGCACCTGCTCACGTACGAGGTGACCGACCACGCGTTGCGTCATCCCGAGCTCGCAGAGCTGGCCGACTGGCAGTACCAGTGCTACTTCGACGCGGCCACGGCGGCGCTCGGTGCGGTCGCGAAGGCGGCGGACATCGAATGGAGTGTGCCGGTGCGCTCACTCGCCCGCCTGATCGTCGCCGTCAACGACGGCATCAGCCTTGCCTGGTTGGTCGACCGCGACACTGACCGGGCGCGCGAGACGTACGGCCACGTCATCGATCATCTCGTAGAGGTGGCACGGCCGGTCGGGCGTTGAGTCGTACGCTGCGCCGACTCAGCCCAGTGCCAGCCCGATACCCAGCCCGAAGCCGTACGCGAGGGTGGTGAGTCCGGTGTTCTGCAGCACCGGGATCAGCGCCATGCCTGTCGCCCCGCGTACGACCGGCAGCACAGCGCGTACGCCCGGCAGGAGCGCGACGAGTGCGAGCAGCACCCACGGGGTGGCGACGACGAGTACGCCGATCACAACCAGTGCGACGATCTGGAGCGCGACGAACAGGATCCGGGTGCCGCGGTCGCCGAGCACTACGGCGAGGGTGAGCTTGTCAGACTCCCGGTCGGTCGGAATGTCGCGCAGGTTGTTCGCGACCAGGATCGCGCAGATCAGCACCCCGAGACCGACGGCCGCTGCGACCGACGGCCAGGTGATGTCTTCGACCTGGACGTACGTCGTGCCGACTCCGGCGACCAGGCCGAAGAAGACGAACACGCTGACCTCGCCGAGGGCGCGGTAGCCGTACGGTGTCGAACCGCCCGTGTAGAACCACGCGGCAGCGATGGCGGCGGCGCCGATCAGCAGTAGCCACCAGGTCGTCACGGCTGCGAGCACTAGGCCGGCAACGGCTGCGACGGCGAAGCAGGTGAACGCGGCCGTCTTCACCGAGCTCGCTGTCGCGACGCCGGAGCCCACGAGGCGAAGCGGGCCGACCCGCTCGTCGTCGGTGCCGCGCACTCCGTCGGAGTAGTCGTTTGCGTAGTTGACGCCGATCTGCAGGATCAGCGCGAGCACAAGGCAGAGCACGGCGCGCCACCACACGACGGAGTCCGCGTACGCGGCAGCGCCCGTGCCGGCGATGACCGGGGAGATGGCGGCCGGAAGCGTACGCGGGCGAGCGCCCTCGATCCATTGCGATGCGGTTGCCACGAGCGGCAATTCTGGCAGCACCGGTCGACGCGGCCGACGCCGGGACCGGTCGGTCAGGATGCCGGTGCGCAGGCTAGTGCCCTGCGTTTGAAGTACCTTGACGTCTTTCGCCGCCCAGGCGGCGCCCCGCGGCGTCCTCGTCGTCGGAAATAGGACCGACTATGCCCGTCCTCCTCGTCCTTGCGGATGCATCCACCTGGACGACGCCTTCCGTAAATCCACTTCAAACGCAGGACACTAGGAACGGTGCGTCGCGGTTGAGGATCATCTGCAACACCACAGCGGGCGACTCGGCCGGCTCGATAGCGATCGACTGCACGGAGCCGTCGACCGTGACGTCGCCGACAGTGAAGTAGTCGGCGAACGGCTGGTTCGACACCGGCGACCTACCGTCCTCGAGCAGTTCGCGGCGATGGTCGGCATCGGACTCCGCGGTTTCGTCATCGCCGAAGCGAAGCCGAGCGAGCGCTGCCGGATCGCCGTCGCGTGGTCCGATGGTGACAGCCGCCGCAGTCGGCGACTCGAGATCCTCGTACGGCTCCATTGCCTGTGCCGCCGTCTCCGGGTCTGCGTGACTATGACCGCCGAATGCGGCCATCGGGTCGCAGCTCTCCTCGCCCGACTGAGCGTAGACATACTCGGCGTCGATCTCGTCGCCGTCGACGAGACCGTCGAACGTACCGGCATCGGCGAGCGTCTCGTGTTCGTCGGTGTACTCGGTCAGACCTTCCTCGTCTCGTGCCGACACGACGAGCCGCTCGTCGGGTTGTACGAGGATGGCGGTGCCGAGATCGAGATAGAGAGCGGCCTCATCGGGTTCGAAGTCGTTGACGTCGGCGGTGAGCAACGTGCCGTCGTCGGCGGCTTTCGACGCGTATCCCGCCTTCTCCAATTCGCCGATCGTCGCCTCGAGGTCGACGTCGTCCGAGACGGCTCGAATCGTCAGCGGCGAGTCGTCGTACGTCATCGCTTCCCACTCGATGTCGGCTGCACGCAAGGGCGAACCGTCCACCGCGAGGTACTGCACCAGCGAGGACACGCCCCACTGCGCGTCGGAGGCGCCGTTGATGTACTTCTCGGCATCGGCTTCGCCGTCGAGGTTCAGCCGCTTCTCGGTCGCAGCAACGTTGTGGAACTCGAAGCTCCCTGCGGAGGCTGGAAGCAGGGCGAGCGCATTCGCGTACGCTGCTGGCGGATTTGCGTCGTCGGCGGTGTCCGACCCGTCGTCGGAGCATCCAGCGACGAGCAGGGCGGCGCCGACCGCGGCGGCGAGCGGAAGTGCGGGGTTCATGGTGCGGTGAGCGTACCGAGGTCTGAGACCTCATACTCTTGCCGGGATGACCGAACCGAGCCTGCGCCCGTTGACGGGTACGCCACGCGAGCTGATCGGACTGCTCCGCGATTGGCTCGAAGGTCCCGAGCCGGCCGAGCCCGTCATCGTGTCGACCTCGGGTTCCACGGGGCAGCCGAAGAACGTGGCGCTCTCCCGTGCCGCCGTCGTCGCATCCGCACGCGCGACGGACGACCGGTTGGCCGGCCCCGGGCAGTGGCTGCTCGACCTGCCGGCCACGTACGTCGCCGGGCTGCAGGTGGTCGTACGCTCGCTTCTCGCCGGGTACGAACCCGTCGTCGCGGCCGAACATCCGACCTTTGCGGATGCGGTTGCTGCGCTGTCGGCCGAGGTGCGCTATCTGTCTCTCGTACCCACGCAGTTGCACCGTCTGGCGACGTCGGGAGAGCTGAGACTGCTTCGAGGGTTCGACGCGGTGCTGCTCGGTGGCTCGGCCGCGTCTCCCGCGCTGCTGACCGAGGCTCGGTCGGCGGGTGTACGCGTCGTTCGCACGTACGGGATGAGCGAGACGAGCGGCGGCTGCGTGTACGACGGTAAGCCGCTCGACGGCGTCACGGTCCGGATCGGCGACGATCGACGTGTGTACCTTGCCGGCCCGATGCGCTTCGACGGTTACGTCGATGACCCGGCGGCAACGGATGCCGTTCTCGATGGCGGCTGGTTCGCGACCTCCGACCTGGGTGAGGTCGACGCCGACGGCACGTTGCGCATCATCGGCCGAATCGACGACGTGGTTGTCAGCGGCGGCGTCAACGTACCGCTGCCGGCAGTCACCGAGGCGGTGCGTGCGTATCCGTCGGTTGTCGACGCGGCCGTCGTCGGCGTCGACGACGACGAGTGGGGTACGCGGGTCGTTGCGTGCGTCGTCGCTGCCGACGCGATCGACCTGGCGTCCGTACGCGATGCCGTGCAGTCGGCCGGTCTCCCACGTACCTGGGCGCCGCGCCAGCTGGTCGTACTCGACTCGATGCCGCTACTGGCCAACGGGAAGGTCGATCGGCTGGCGTTGCGAGCTGTCGCGAACCAGTGATGTCCGCCGCCGGCCCAGCCGACTCAGCGGCTGGTGGCGCGTACGCTGCGCTGCGTGGACATGTTCACGTACTCGATCCCCATGCGCACGCGGTTCCGCGGCATCACGAACCGCGACGGCATGTTGCTGCGCGGCGAGGCGGGCTGGGCGGAGTTCAGCCCGTTCTGGGACTACGACGCGTCGCAGTCTCGGCCGTGGCTCGACGCCGCACTCGACTCGGCGGCGCATCCGTGGCCGGAGCCGGTACGTGACCGAGTAGCGGTCAACTGCACGGTTCCCGCGGTCGATGCCGACCGCGCGCGGGCGATCGCCGGAGGCGACCACGGCTGTCGTACCGCGAAGGTGAAGGTCGCCGAGCCGGGCCAGACGCTCTCCGACGACATCGCCCGTGTCGAGGCCGTACGCGACGCGCTGGGTCCGGACGCACGAATCCGAGTGGATGCCAACGGCGCTTGGGATGTCGACGATGCAGTCATCGCGATCCGCGCGCTCGACCGGGCCGCCGCAGGGCTCGAGTACGTCGAGCAGCCGACTGCCGCGGTGGAAGACCTCGCTGCCGTACGCAAGCGGGTCGATGTGCCGATCGCGGCCGACGAGTCGATCCGGCGCGCGAGCGATCCGATGCGGGTGAAGCAGCTCGGCGCTGCAGACGTGGCGGTGCTCAAAGTCCAGCCACTAGGGGGAGCGCGCGCCTGCCTGCGCATCGCCAACGACATCGGCCTGCCCGTCGTCGTCTCCAGTGCGCTCGAGACGTCGATCGGCATCGCTGCCGGAGTCGCCCTCGCCGCAGCGCTTCCGGAACTGCCGTACGCATGCGGCCTCGCCACCACCAGGCTGCTGACGGCCGACGTCGTCGATGACCCACTCACGCCGATCGACGGTGCCTTGCCGGTCGTACGCCCCGAGCCGAAGCCAGACCTCGCCGACGTACGCGCCGATGACGAGACGGCCAAGCGTTGGGCCGCGCGCCTCGCAGACGTAGGGGCCCGCCGCTGACGCGACGGGCCCCTCGATTCGGTCTACGACCGGGTGACTACTTCTGCCAGCCGATGTCCTCGGCGTGCGGGAGCATGAACCCGGCGAGGCCGGCGCCGCTGGTGCCGGAGTAGTTCGCGAGATCCTTCTTCGCGGCATCCATCTTCGGGCCCGCGTACAGCGGGAACATCCCGACCATGGCCAGCGCCTCCTTCTCGCCCTCGTTCATTGCGGCGATCGCGTCGGCGGAGTCCTCGTGAGTCGGCGCCTCCTTCAGCAGCTTGTCGATCTCCGGCGTGCCCACGCCCGAGTAGTTGCTCTCGGACTTGCTGCACATGAGCTGGCAGGCCCACACGTAGCCGTACGGGTCCGTGCTCGACCAGCCCATCTTGATGACGTCGTAGTCGCCATCGGTGAGTGCCTTGGAGAAGTCTGCGGCCGGCCGGTTGTCGATGTTCATCTTCAGGCCGATCTCCTTGGCCATCTGCTGCTGTGCACGGGCCGTCGCCTCGGCAACGGGATCATCGCCGAAGTTGACGTACGTGAACTCCGCGACCTCGCCGTCCTTCTCGCGGAACCCGTCGTCGCCTTCGGTCCAGCCGGCGTCGTCGAGGACCTTCTTGGCTGCCTCGGGATCGTACTTACCGAGATCACCAAGGTTGTCCTCGTAGCCGTCCTGCCAGGGGAAGATGTTCGCCGAGTTGGGAGGCTCCTCTTCCCAGTCGAGGCCCTGGAAGGCGATCTCGATCAACTGCTCGCGATCGGTGCCCATCACGAATGCCTCGCGCGCCTCCTGGTCCTTGAACAGCGCGCTGTCCTGACCGAAGCTGTAGACAGCCGTCGACTTGTCGTAGTTGCGCCGGATCACGGCACCGTCGACATCGCGCACCTGCTCGAGAGCGTCACCGCTGTCGATCTCGACGTCGTCGATCTGGCCGTTCCGGAAGGCGCTGACCGCAGCGCTCGGCTCCATCTGGTTGTACGTGACGGTGTCCAGCTTCGGCTCCGGGCCCCACCACTTCGGGTTCGGCTTGAGCGTGAGCGTGTCCTTGGACAGGTTGTCGACCACGTACGGACCCGCCAGCAGGTCGTTGTCGATGTTGTTGATCCAGCCGCTCTTGTAGTACTCCGGATCCTCGTTCTTCGGGTGCAGCAGCTGCGGGAAGACCAGCTCGTAGGGGTACGAGGGGGTCTTCCAGGTCACGAGAACCTCGTTGTCCTTGTCGCCCTTTTTCACGCTCTTGATCGTGTCGTAGCCGACCGTCGACGCGGGGTTGTACCGGCTGTCGCCGCTGTTGGTGATCCAGGTCGTCTTGAACGAGCGCCAGTCGATCGGCGTGCCGTCGTTCCACTTCGCGTCCGGGTTGACGGTGTACTTGACCGTCTGCGGATCATCGCTGATCTGCTCTACGTCCTCGAGGAAGTTCGGGTTGGGCGATGGGTTGCCCTTCTCGTCGTAGTCCCAGAGTGACGGCTGGGTCCACATCATGATCTCCGACCCCGAAACGCTGTTGCCGTCGACGTTGAAGCCGTTGAAGTTCGGACCGAGGTTGTCGATCGGAAGAGTGAGTGTGCCGCCGTCCTTGACGTTGTCGCGCGACTGCGGGTTGTTGTACGCGACGCCCTGCTCCGGCATCGGCAGCGGACTCGAGTTCACGGGCACGCCCTCGGCCGACAGTTTGTCGACCTTCTGCGTGTCCTCATCATCGCCCCCGCCGCACGCGGCGACAGCCAGCAACGCGGCGGTGCTGACCACCGCGAGCGTCTGCTTCATCCTCATGAACCCTCCTGGGTTTGTTGTGTCTCTGCGTCGAATTCTTCGACTCTCATCTCGGGAAGTGGCACGCACGTAATTGGTCGACCACCCCCTCGCCGAGCAGTCCGGGATCGTCCGTCTCACAGCGGCTGCGATCCTCCTCGGGGAGCTCGCGATAGACGGGGCACCGCGTGCGGAACCGGCAGCCTTCGAGGTGCTGGGTCGCGCTGGGCAGGTCGCCGGTGAGCAACGTACGTTCACGTTCGCGCTCGACCTTCGGGTCGGGAATGGGCACGGCCGAGAGCAGGGCGGCGGTGTAGGGATGCCGCGGGTGGGTGAAGACCTGCTCGATCTCCCCGACCTCGACGACCCGACCGAGGTACATCACCGCGACCCGGTCTGCGATGTGGCGTACGACCGACAGATCATGCGCGACGAACAGGTACGAAAGCCCGAGCTTGGCCTGCAGGTCTTCCAGCAGGTTCATCACGCCGGCCTGGATCGACACGTCGAGCGCCGAGACGGGCTCATCGAGCACGATGAGCTCCGGCTCCACGGCGAGAGCCCGGCCGATGCCGATGCGCTGACGCTGACCGCCGGAGAACTGCTCGGGGAAGCGGTCGACGTGATCCGGGTTGAGCCCGACGAGCTCCATCAGGTCGCCGATGCGGTCGTTGATCCGCTTGCGATTCCAGCCCTGGGCGCGCAACGGCTCGGCCAGGATGTCGTACACCGTCATCCGCGGGTCGAGTGATGCCATCGGGTCCTGGAACACGATCTGCAGGTCACCGCGCAGCTTATGCCGCTCGGACCGGCCCTTCACGGCACCGACGTCGGTGCCCATCACGACGATGCGGCCGTTCTCCGGTGCCTTGAGCTGCATGATCTCCAGCAGCGTGGTCGACTTGCCGCAGCCGGACTCGCCGACGAGCGCGAGCGTTTCTCCGCGCTTGATATCGAAGGTGACCCCGTCGACGGCGCGTACGGTGCCGGCCTTGCGACGGAGCATGCCGCTCGTCAGCGTGAAGTACTTCTTCAGATCCTCGACCTCGAGCACGCTCTCGAGCTCGGACCGAGGCGCGTCGCCGACGACCGACTCGGGTGCCTCCGGTACGGGGAACACATCGGTGGGCGTCAACCCGCGAGCGACGAACTCGCCGGCACGTACGCACGCGACGACGTGGTCCTCTGGCTCCTGATGTGCCAGCAGTGGAGGCTCCTCGGTGCGGCAACGATCCTCGACCATCGGGCAGCGCGGCGCGAACGGGCACCCCGGAGGAAGATCGACGAGCGCGGGCGGATTGCCCTCGATCGGTACGAGGCGCTCGGCCTTGCCCTGGTCGGGTCGCGGCACCGCGCCCAGGAGCCCCATCGTGTAAGGCATCTGCGGCCGGTAGAAGATGTCGTCGACCGTGCCGCGCTCGACCGGGCGGCCGGCGTACATGATGAGCACGTCGTCGGCCATCCCGGCTACGACGCCGAGGTCGTGAGTGATCATCACGACCGCGGCCCCGGTTTCCCGCTGTGCGGTCTTGAGTACGTCGAGAATCTGCGCCTGGATGGTGACGTCGAGCGCAGTCGTCGGTTCGTCGGCGATGATCACCTTCGGGTCGTTCGCCATGGCGATGGCGATCATCACCCGCTGTCGCATACCGCCGGAGAACTCGTGCGGGTACGACTTCAACCGCTCGTCGGGCCGAGGGATGCCGACCAGATCGAGGAGCTCGATGGAGCGCTCTCGTACTTGGGCGCGGGTGAGGTCCTGGTGGACGTCGAGCGCCTCGGCGATCTGCTCGCCGATGGTGAACACCGGCGTCAACGCGGAGAGCGGATCCTGGAAGATCATCGCGATATCTCTGCCGCGGATGCCCGACAGCTCCGCGTCGTCGAGGCCGACCAACTCGCGGTCGCCCAACATGATCGATCCGCGTACGGCGGCGGTGGTCGGAAGCAAACCCATGATGGCAAGGGAAGTGACCGACTTGCCGGATCCGGACTCACCCGCGATCGCGAGAGTACGCCCGGGCCGCAGGTCGTACGAGACTCCGCGGACGGCCTGCACCTTGCCGGCCTCACTGGCGAAGTCGACCTGCAGGTCACGCACGCTGAGCACGGTGCCGTCGGGTGCTCCGAACGTCGGAGCGGAGCTCAGTGGCTCGGCGGTCATGCCTTACCTCCCGATTCGGACGACGGGTCGAGTGCATCGCGCAGGCCGTCGCCGATCATGGTCATCGCGAAGCACAGCGCGACGAGTAGCCCGGCGGGGATGAGGAACATCCAGGGTGCCGTGTCGAGGGTCTTGGACCCGTTGTCGATCAGCACACCGAGCGAGGTGTCGGGCGGGTTGATACCGAACCCGACGAACGAGAGCGCCGTCTCGAGCTCGACGGCGTACACGACCCCGAGCACGGTGTGAATGATCAGGATCGAGCCCAGGTTGGGGATCAGATGCCGCCGTAGGATCGTGAACGAGCCGACGCCCATGAACTTGGCGGCCGAAACGTACTCACGCTCTCGCAGCGACAGCGCGACCGAGCGGATCACTCGGGCGTATCCGACCCAGCCGAGCAGCATCAGCGCGAGGGTCAGCCAGAGCCAGCCGTTGGTGCCGGACGCGCTCGAGGTCACGATCGCGATGACCAGGAAGGCGGGGATCACGAGCAACATGTCGAGGATCCAGGTGCCCACCTTCTCGATCCAGCCGCCGAAGTACGCAACGGCAGTGCCGACCAGGGCGGCGATGACGGTGATGCCGATCGAGGCGATGAAGCCGATCATCAGCGAACGGCCGAGACCGCGGATGGACAGCGCAAACAGGTCGCCGCCGGCGTTGTCGGTGCCGAACCAATGATCCCCCGACGGGGCTTCCTTGAGGGCCAGGAAGTCGAGCTCTTCGTACTCGTACTTGGCGAACATCGGTCCGATCAGCGTGAACGCGACGAGCAGCAATACGATGAACAATCCGACGACGGCGGACTTGTTGCGCATGTAGCGGCGTACGAGCAGGCGACCCTTGGACGTGCGTTGGATCGCGACGCGCTCGTCGGCCTCGACTGTGGTGACGGTGGGGGTAGTCATCGCGTACCTCCTTCTAGATCCGTATCCGCGGGTCGAGCATCGCAATCGCCAGATCGGCGAGGATCAGCCCGACGCAGGTCGCGACACCGCCGAGGAACGCGACGGCGACGGTGCCGTTGATGTCGTTCTTGCTCAGCGTGTCGATGAAGTAGTAGCCGGCGCCGTTGATGGAGAAGATCTTCTCGACGAACACCGACCCGGTGACGATCGTCGTGATGCTCAATGCGACGCCCATCGCCGTCGGGATGAGCGAGGTACGCAGCGCGTGGCGACGGATGGCGACGTTCTTGCGGAGACCCTTCGCTCGCGCAGTACGTACGTAGTCGTCGTTGATGGTATCGAGCAGATACGTGCGTTGGGTGAAGTGGTACGAGACGTACCCGGCGAGAGTGAGGGTCAGCGTCGGTAGCGCGATGTAGCGGAAGAAGTCGACGAAGCCGCCTTCGATCGGCCCGGTGACGTACAACGGGTTCATCCCGGTGGACTCGTGGAACCGCAGGTAGGCGAGCTGGATGAGCAGCCCGATCACGAACGTCGGGGTGACGAGGACGAGCACGCTGACCGCGTTCGCGGTGCGGTCGACCGCGCTGTACTTGCGGATCGCGGTCGCGACGCCGATCGAGATGCCGATCACGATGGCCAGGATGGTCGCGATCGTCACCAGCTCGAGGCTGATCAGCGCCCGATGCCAGAGGACCTCGTTGATCGGCTCGCCCTGTGGGCTCTTGCCGAAATCGAGGTGCAGCACGATGTCTTTGACCCATGTGCCGTAGCGCTCGAAGATCGACGTCTTGTCGTTGATGTTCGCGTAGTTCAGCGAATTGTCGATCGAGGTGTCGGAGGGCTGCGGACGCATCGCGAGGTAGTTGGAGCGCGGATCGAGGAACCAGGACGCGAGGAAGTACGTCGCGCTCGTCGCCACGAACAGCATGGCCAGGTAGCTGACCATGCGGCGCATGATGAATTTCAGCACAGGACCTTACCCCGGTAGACGCAAAAATAAGCCGCGTCGGTGGATCCGGCCCATTTAGTCGTACTTCGGCCCGCCGCGCGTGACACTTGTGAGTGTGAACATAACCGTTAGCCGGGTCGCGTAACCATCCGGGGCAGTCACGATTTAGCAACGGCTGTTGAGGAGTAAGGTCACGAAGGTGGTCTGGATGGCTGTTGGGACGAGCTCTGTGACCCCCGTCACGAGGCGAGCGAGGCGATCGCCGTGAGTACCGCTGTGGCCGTGGCGCAGGTCGTCGTCGACGAGCTCGTCCGCGCGGGCGTACGAGACGCGGTGCTGTCGCCGGGCTCTCGGTCGGCCCCGCTCGCGTACGCCCTCCACGACGCGGATCTGGCCGGGACCCTGCGGCTGCACGTCCGCGTCGACGAGCGCAGCGCGGGCTTCCTCGCGGTGGGGCTCTCGAAGGGGTCGCACCGTCCGGTGCCGGTCGTGACGACGTCGGGTACCGCGGTCGCGAACCTCCATCCGGCCGTGCTCGAGGCGGCGCACGCCCGGGTGCCGATCATCGTCGTCAGTGCCGATCGACCGGCCGAGCTGCGCGACACGGGCGCGAACCAGACCACCGACCAGGTCAAGGTGTTCGGCACTGCCGTGACGAGGTACGCGGAGATTCCGGCGGCCGACGTCGTGCCCGAGAGCACCGCGGACTGGAGGTCGGTCACCGCGCGCACCGTTGCGGCCACCAGATCCGGTCCGGTCCAGCTGAACATCTGTTTCCGTGAACCGCTCGTGTCGGAGGTGGTCGAGGTACCGGCGGGGCGCGCCGACGGGGCGCCGTGGACCACCTGGCCCGCGTGCCCCCAGCGCGATGCTGTGCCGCTGGCCGCGGGTCCGCGTACGGTCGTCATCGCCGGGGACGACGCGGGGCCGCCCGCGCGGCAACTGGCCGAGCGCGCCGACTGGCCGCTCCTCGCCGAGCCGACCTCGGGTTCACGCACCGGCACTCATCCGATCGCCACGTACCGGTTGCTACTCGCCAAACCGGAGCTCGCCGAGCGGATCGAGCGAGTCGTCGTCTTCGGTCACCCGACGTTGTCGCGCCCGGTCACCAGGCTGCTGGACCGCGCAGACGTCGAGGTCGTCGTCGTTGCGTCCGCCGACGCTCCGGTGGTGCGCGGGGCGGCCTGCGTCGTCGAAGCCGCCGAGGCGCCGGAACCGGTCGACGACGGCTGGTTGGACGAGTGGCGCGCGGCCGACGAGCGACTGCGGACGCTCCTCGACGAGTTGTTGGCCGACCAGACGGAGCTGACGCCGTACGACGTCGCGCGCACCGTCTCGCAGGCGCTGCCGCCGGAAGGGCTACTGGTCGTCGGATCGTCGAACCCGGTCCGCGATCTCGATCTGATGTCGCTGCCGTACACCGTCGGTGAACGCCGGATGGTGATGGCGAACCGCGGTCTCGCCGGCATCGACGGCACCGTATCGACGGCGGTCGGGGCAGCTCTCGGTCGCCGGTCGTCACGTTCCCTCGCGTACGTCGGCGACCTCACGTTCCTGCACGACAGCAACGGGTTGCTACTCGGCCCAGACGAGCCACGGCCCGATCTGACCATCGTGGTGGCGAACGACGACGGCGGCAGCATCTTCGCCACCCTGGAGCAAGGGGCCGAGGAGTACGCCGGCTCGTTCGAGCGCATCTTCGCGACCCCGACGGGCGCCGATCTCGGTCGGCTCTGTGCCGCGATGGGAGTCACGCATCGACGGGTCGAGTCCCAGCAGGCGCTTGCCGAGGCACTGTCTCGCGTACCGGACGGCATAGAGGTGGTCGAGGTGGTCATCGGGCGCACGGATCGCCGGGCGCTCGACGCTGCTATCCGCGCGCTGGCCTGAGCCCGGCGTTCCCGCGATTACCCGCCTGTGTCCGCGACTACCCGTCTGCCTGGTTCCGCTCGCTGTCGGTTTCCCGCTTCCTTCGGTACGACTACTCGTCTGCCCGGTTTCTCGTCGCTTTCGGCTTCCCCGCTTCCGCCGGCTGGGTAAAAGACGCGGCGACGCGGGAGCCGCAGCTACGGCATCGGGTTGCTTGCCGGCTAACCCGTTTCGGTCGGCTTTTGCGGGGTCAGTGGCGGTCGTTCACCAGGTAAACATGGTGAAACTCCACTCTGCATGGCAGGGACACCGTGCAAAGTGACTGCTCACCGTGCTCGTTGGTACGCCCGTGGCCGCCGGTACGGATGTGACACCGAAACCGAACGTTACCCCGGTCCCATATTAAAGTGGCGGGGAAGCCGCCGAGCAACCGAACCGAAACGGCGCCTCCGCGCGTCGCCGCGTCTTTGCGCCGGCCGAAGGAAGCCGGTAAGCCGACAGTGGCCGGAATCGGGCAGACGGGAAGTCGCCCGGTAGGAGAACGGAAGCGTCGAGCGCCGCGCTTCGTGGGAAACTGTGCACGCGAGCCGCAACCTGAGGAGAGCGCGATGGCCGACCAATTCGACTACGTGGTCGTCGGTGCCGGAAGCGCGGGTGCTGTCGTCGCGTCCCGGCTCAGCGAGGATCCGGGCGTACGAGTACTGCTCCTCGAAGCGGGTGGTGATGACGACGCGGATGAGATCCGGGTGCCGGCGATGTTCCCGACGCTGTTCAAGACCCGTTGGGACTGGAACTACTCGACCACCGAGCAGAAGCAGCTCGACTCGCGGCGCGCGTACTGGCCGCGGATGAAGGCGCTCGGCGGATGCTCATCGATGAACGCGATGATCTACATCCGTGGCAACGCCGCAGACTACGACGAGTGGCGGGACTCCTACGGCGCGACCGGCTGGGGTTACGAAGACGTCCTGCCGTACTTCGTCCGCGCGGAGGGCAACACCCGGCTCGGTCAGCCGTACCACGGGATGGACGGACCGCTCCATGTCGAGGACCGGCGCTACACCCACGAGCTCAGTCATGCCTGGGTCGACGCCGCGGTGGCGGCGGGCCTCAAATACACCGACGACTTCAACGGTGCGGAGCAGGAGGGCGCCGGGCTGTACCAGGTGACCTGCAAAGACGGGTTGCGATGGTCGGTCGCCGACGCTTACCTGCGTCCCGCGCTCGACCGGCCCAACCTCGTCGTACGAACGCGCGCACGCGTCGGGCGGATCGAGTTCAGCGGTACGCGCGCGGTCGGTGTGCGGTACCGCCACCAAGGCGATGAGCAGGTCGCGTACGCAGACGGTGAGGTCGTACTCAGCGGCGGAGCGATCAACTCACCGCAGCTGCTGATGCTGTCGGGAGTCGGCCCGGCCGCGCACCTGCGTGAGCACGCGATCGACGTCGTCGCGGATCTGCCCGGAGTCGGTCAGAACCTGCACGACCATCCGGCGTCGCCGCTGATCTGGCATACGAAGGACACCACCGACGTCATCGACTTCGCCAACCTCAGCGGTCTGCTGAGTGCCAAGCTACGCGGCGTCGGTCCACTGACCTCCAATGTCGGCGAGGCGGGTGCGTTCTTCCGGAGCCGGCCAGAGTTGGACGCGCCCGACCTGCAGGTGCACATGGCGCCGACCGGCTTCTACGACAACGGTCTGCACGAGGCGCAGTCGCGCAAGGTCACGGTCGCGTCGACGTTGGTTCGCGTCGAGAGCCGGGGTACGTTGCGACTTCGATCGGCCAACCCTGATTGGCATCCGGAGATCGACCCCGCGTACTTCGACAACCCGATAGACCTCGACGCGCAGGTTGCCGGGATGCAGCGGTTGGTGGAGATCGCGACGCATGCGCCGTTCGCCCCGTACCTCGCGCAGCCGTGGCTTCCCTCCACCTCACAGCCGTCGGACGACGACCTGCGCGCCGTCATTCGCTCGAAGACACAGACGTTGTACCACCCAGTCGGCACCTGTGCGATGGGGTCGGGCGATGAAACCGTCGTCGACCCCGAGCTTCGCGTACGTGGTGTCGACGGCCTCCGCGTGGTGGACGCATCGGTGATGCCGGTCGTACCCCGGGGAAACACCAACGCACCAACGATCATGATCGGTGAACGAGCCGCCGACCTGCTGAAGGAGCGCGTATGACCAAAACGTTCGAGTCGCTGAACCCGGTGACCGGTGACGTCGTCGGCACTCACCCGGTCGACGGGTCTGCGGAGGTCGGTGCGGCCGTCGGCAAGGCATTCGAGGCGGCCAAGTGGTGGGGCGAGCTCGGCTTCGACGGGCGAGCCGAACACCTCGACCGATGGAAAGGCGTACTCGCGCGGCGACTCGGACAGCTCGCGGCAGCGATGCACGACGAGACCGGCAAACCGTACGCCGACGCGCAGCTCGAAGCAGGCTTGGCGATCGACCACCTCGGCTGGGCCGCAAAACATGCCAAGAAGGTCCTCGGGCGCCGCCGGGTCCCATCCGGTCTCCTGATGGCCAACCACACGGCACACCTCGAATATCAGCCACTCGGCGTCGTGGGCGTCATCGGTCCGTGGAACTACCCGGTCTTCACGCCGATGGGCTCCATCGCGTACGCGCTGGCGGCAGGTAACGCGGTCGTCTTCAAACCGAGCGAGTACACCGCCGGAGTCGGGCAGTGGCTCGCCGACTCGTTCGCCGAAGCGGTGCCAGATCACCCGGTGCTGCAGGTGGTGACGGGCTTCGGTGAGACCGGTGCGGCTCTGTGTCGTTCGGGTGTCAACAAGATCGCCTTCACCGGGTCGACGGCGACCGGCAAACGCGTGATGGCCACGTGCGCTGAGACACTCACTCCCGTCGTGATCGAGGCCGGTGGCAAGGACGTACTCGTCGTCGACGATGACGCTGACCTCGAAGCGGCCGCCGACGCGGCCGTCTGGGGAGCGATGTCGAACGCGGGCCAGACGTGTACCGGCGTCGAGCGGGTGTACGTACATGAGCGTGTACACGACGAGTTCGTCGCGGGTGTGCGCGCACGGGCCGAGCAGGTGCGCGCAGATGTCGACGGGCAGATCGGGCCGATCACGATGCCGTCGCAGCTGAAGGTGATCCGCGACCACATCGAGGACGCGACCCGGCGTGGGGGTCAGGCCCTCGTCGGGGAGCCGACGCCGTTGGCGAGGCCTTCGTACAGCCGACGGTGCTCGTCGACGTGCCGGAGGACTCCCTCGCTGTCACCGACGAGACGTTCGGCCCGACCGTCACGATCGCGAAGGTCTCGTCGATGGACGAGGCGGTACGTCTGGCCAACGCGTCCCGGTACGGGCTCGGTGCAACGGTGTTCTCGAAGCGCCGCGGCGACGCGATCGCGCGACGCATCCGCTCGGGCATGGCGTCGGTGAACTCCGTCATCTCGTTCGCGGCGATTCCATCGCTGCCGTTTGGCGGCGTCGGTGACTCTGGCTTCGGGCGCATCCACGGAGCAGACGGTCTACGCGAGTTCGCGAGTCCGAAGTCCGTTGCAGCGCAGCGGTTCAAGGCCCCGCTGACCCTGACGACGTTCGCGCGTACGGCCAAGGACGACTCGCTCTTTGCACAGCTGATCACCGTGCTGCACGGGCGTACGCCCACTCTCCCCAAACGCTGACGAGCCGGCCGTCAGATGTCGGCGGTCTCCGGTTCGTCGGTGCCGGCGCGTCCGCGGATCGGCAACGAGTCGAACGCCGCCGGTGGCTCGCGCCACAGCTGCTGCGGCTCGCCTTTACGCGCCGAGTCGATCGCCCGCCACACGCGATCAGGAGTGCATGGCATGTCGATGTGCCGTACGCCGAGATGGCTCACGGCATCGACGACGGCGTTCTGCACCGCCGGTGTGGCGCCGACGGTCGCCGACTCGCCAATCCCCTTGGCACCAAGGGGATTGAGCGGCGTCGGTGTCTCGGTGTTCGCCACCTCGAGCGAGGGTACGTCGGCCGCAGCCGGCAGCGCGTAGTCGGCGAACGTCGAGGTCAGGGGAGTGCCTTCCGCGTCGTACACGAACTCCTCCCAGAGCGCCTGTGCGATGCCTTGCGCAGCGCCACCGTGCTGCTGGCCTTGTACGAGCAGCGGATTGAGGATCCGCCCACAGTCGTCGACCGCGATGTGCCGCAGCGGTGTCACCTGGCCGGTCTCGGTGTCGACCTCGACGGCAGAAAGATGCGCACCGAACGGGAACGTGGCGCCCTCCGCGGCAAAGTCGTAACCCGAGCGCAGCGGGGAGTCGTGCTCGGCTGCGTACGACGCGACCTCTGCCCATTGCAGCGAGACGTTCGGTACGCCGGCGACGCTGAACTCGCCGGCGTCGTTGAGCTGCACGTCCTCGACCGCGGCCTCGAGCATAGACGCCGCAATGCCTCGCGCCTGCTCGAGAACCGCGTCGGCGGCGCCGACGACGGCATTTCCTCCGAGCTGAAGCGATCGCGAGCCGCCCGTACCGCTGCCGCGCGGCACCCGATCGGTGTCGGACTGCGCGTACGTCACCGACTCGATCGGGATACCGAGGCGCTCGGCTACCAGCATCGAGAAGGCTGTCGCGTGTCCTTGCCCGTGAGCGGACGTGCCGGCCATCGCGGTAACCGTCGCATCGGGGTGCACTTCGACGAAGCCGTACTCACCCGCGCCGCCTCCGGTCACCTCGGCGTAGAGCGCGATGCCGATGCCCAGCTGACGTACGGAGTTTGCGTCACGACGTCGTTGTTGCTCGGCGACGAGCTCGTCGTAGCCGCCGATCCGCAGCGCTTCGCGTAGCGGCAGGTCGTAGTCGCCGTTGTCGTACGTGGTGCCGACGCGCGTCTCGTACGGAAAGGCGTCGGACGGGATCAGGTTTCGCCGGCGCAGCTCGATCGGATCGAGGTCGAGCTCGTCCGCGGCCAGGTCGATCATCCGCTCCAGCAGCGCCGCCGACTCCGGACGCCCGGCCCCGCGGAAAGCGCCCACCGGAGTCGTGTTCGTCATTGCTGCGATCGCGGAGTAGTGGATGGCGGGGAGCTCGTAGACGCCCTGAGCCATCGTGCGCGTCGGACCGAGCGCCAGCGCGCCGCCGAAGCCCGCGTACGCGCCGCAGTCGCCGATCACCCGCCAGCGCATACCCGTGA
Organism: Nocardioidaceae bacterium SCSIO 66511; assembly: GCA_023100825.1. Classification (NCBI taxonomy): domain Bacteria; kingdom Bacillati; phylum Actinomycetota; class Actinomycetes; order Propionibacteriales; family Nocardioidaceae; species Nocardioidaceae bacterium SCSIO 66511. The sequence continues at coordinate 867,751 of CP095846.1, forward strand.
ACGTGCCGTCGGCTCGTACGCCGAGCTCGGCGTACTGCACTTGGTCACGCCCGTGCATCGACAGCATCGCCTCGCTGCGCGTCTCGGTCCATTTCACCGGCCTGCCGAGGCGGCGGGCGGCCGCGATGACCGCGATGTGGTCGGTGATGAGCGCGGGCTTGCCACCGAATGCGCCACCGACGTGCGGTGCGACCACGCGGACGGCATCGCGGTCGAGGCCGAACGTCCGCGAGATCATCGAGCGGCTCAGATGCGGCATCTGCGTTGAAACGTGCACGGTGAGGTGATCGCCGTTGGGCTCGACCAGCAACGCGTTGCCCTCGATCGGTGCGACGGCGACCCGCTGGTTCTCGACCCGGGCGCGTACGACGTGGTCGGCACCGGCAAGCGGGTCCACCTCGGGATCGTCGCGTACGCCCGCGGCGATATTGCTGCCGAGCTCCTCGAACTGCAACGGGGCGTCCGCGGCCAGCGCGGCTTCGGCGTCGCTGACGGTATCGAGCGGCTCCAGATCGGCATCGATGAGCTCGAGCGCATCGGTTGCCGCGGCGGGTGTTTCGGCGATCACCAGCGCAATGGAGTCGCCGACGAAGCGGACGCGGTCGGTCGCCAGCGGCGGGCGGCTGCAGGCCTCGTTGACGGGCGAGAAGCCGGCGAACGGCGTGAGACCGAGGTCGTCGGCCGTGTACACCGCGACAACTCCCGGAAGGGCGGTCGCCTCGGTGGTGTCGATCGAGGCTATGCGGGCATGAGCGAACGTCGACCGCACGAAGGCGGCATGCAGTACGCCTGCGGGCTGTACGTTGTCTACGTAGGTTCCGTGACCGCGTACGAGAGCAGGGTCCTCGACGCGACGGACTGATGTTCCGAGTATCGATCCGGGCACGTCAGCGACCTTACGCCGCCGTGCCAACCTGCAGGCCCGTCAGTCGTGTCGACCGGTCACGGCGACGCTGAGGCCGAGACCGATCATGGAGAACCCGCCGACCGCCTGCACGGCCTCACTCCGCCGCGCCGACCGCGCGAACCAGGATCGCACGCCGCTCGCAACCAGCGCCCACACGCTGTCGCTGAGTACCGCGACGACCGCGGCGAGTAGACCGAGCAGCAACATCTGCAGGGGTACGTGACCTGATGAGCGGTCGACGAACTGCGGCAGCACCGACGCGAAGATGATGAAGCCCTTCGGGTTGGCGACGGCGACCACAAACCCCTCGCGCATCGACCGCCACGCACTCTGGGCGCTCGCGAACTCGGGAGTCGCGAGCGACGCGGAGAACGCAGCCCTGCTGCGGATCGCGCGCAGCCCGAGCCAGACGAGGTACGCCGCGCCGGCGTACTTGAGGATGGTGAACGCCGTGATCGAAGTGGCGACCAACTGGCCGACTCCGAGCGCCACCAGGACGGCGAGTGCGAACATTCCGGCCGCGTTGCCGAGCACCGAGGCAAGCGCGGTACGCCGGCCGTACGCGAGCGCACGGCCGACGACGAACATCACGCTCGGTCCGGGAATCGCGATCAGGATGAACGCTGCTGCGCCGAAGGCGAGGAACTGGTCGATGGTCACCGGCAGATGATCTCACCGATGTCATCGTTTCGACCAGGTATTTCGTTCAGCGGAGTGCAGGTAGAACCTTCAGCGTGAGCATCGGGGCAAGGTCGTCGTACGCCTCGGCGCCGGCGGGGTCCAGCCAGCGCAGCTCCTCGATCTCGCCGGCGACAACGGGACGAGGATCGGATACATCTGCGGTGAACACCGTCGAGTCGATGTACGTATCGGGCTCGTTCGCCGCGGGGGCCCGCCACTCCCCGAGCAGTACGAGGTCGTCGAGGGCGACGACGATGCCGACCTCCTCGGCGGTCTCACGTACGACGGCCAGCTCGGGTGTCTCCCCGGGTTCGAGCTTGCCGCCGGGGAGCATGAAGCGATGGGTGCCGCGCTTGCGTACGGTCAGCAGCCGACCCGCACCATCGTGAATGCAGATCGCCGCCACCACGATCACCTCGGCCACGACTCAGAACCCTTCGTCGGCGCAGGCGTCGCGGGCGTCGGCGAGGGCCTCGACGAACTCGTCACTCGTTGCGACGAACGTCTCGTTCGAGATGGCGCGCGGTTTGCGGATCGCGTCGTACAGGTCTGCGTACGTGTCGTCCTGAGCCTCCGCGAGCATCGCAAGCGACTCGGCCGCAGAGAGCCGCGCTAGATCGGGCGGGTAGTCGTCCTGGTCGCCGGCCGTCAGCTCGAATCCGCGCTCGGGGATCTGGTTGATCGCCTGACATGCTCCTTCGGCACTCGTGGCGGCGGACTCGCCGACCTTGTCGCCGTCCGAGGCGAGCAATACAACCGTCAGCGTCACCGACAGGCACACGGCTACGAAGGCGAGTACGCAGGTCGCGACGACCCACTTGGTCGGTCGTGGTCGCGACGGCGGCATGACGGGCTGCATCCGAACTCCTCAGGGTGCTGTGGTCGCGGGTCAGCCGGGGGCGTACGGGCCAACGTCGTCGAGGCGTACGGCGGCGGCGCCGATCTCGTCGGACTCGGCCAGGTCGACGACTGCACTGATGCCCCAGTCGCGGTCGCCATCGGGGTCGTCGAAGGTCTGGCGGACGTTCCAGCGCCCGGGAGACTCGGTGATCGTGAGCAGCGCCGGACCGCGTGCGTCGGGGCCTGTGCCGACCCGGTCGTACTCCTCGAAGTAGCCGGCCATCGCATCCGACCAGGCGTCGGCGTCCCAGCCTGCCTCCGAGTCGAGCTCGCCGAGCTCGTCATAGCGTCGCAGGGCGGCCAGCTCGACGCGGCGGAACATCGCGTTGCGGACAAGCACCCGGAATGCGCGCTTGTTGCCGGTTACAGCGGCAGGTTCGTCGTCGACCATGCTGGGGCGCACCTCGACGTCGGTGTCACCGGCGGCGAGCTTCTCCCATTCGTCGAGCAGACTCGAGTCAGTCTGCCGGACCAGCTCGCCCAACCACTCGGTGATATCGCTCAGCTCGTCGGTACGAACGGAGTCTGGAACCGTGTGTAGCAAGGCCTTGTACGCATCGGACAGGTAGCGCAGCACCATGCCCTCGGAGCGCGCGAGCCGGTAGAACGCGACGTACTCGCCGAACGTCATCGCTCGCTCGAACATGTCGCGGGCCACCGTCTTGGGGCGCAGCTCGTGGTCGGCGATCCACGGATGGCCTGTGCGGTAGTGCTCGTACGCGACCTCGAGCAGATCGCGCAGCGGCTGCGGGTGCTCGACGTCTTCGAGCAACTCCATGCGCTCTTCGTACTCGATGCCCTCGGACTTCATCTCCGCTACCGCCTCGCCGCGTGCCATCGAGCGCTGGGCGGAGATCACGGGGCGAGGATTCTCCAGCGTCGACTCGATCACCGAGAGAACGTCGAGCGCGTACGTGGGGCTCTCGGGGTCGAGTACGTCCAGCGCGGCGACAGCGAACGGTGACAGCGGCTGGTTGAGGGCGAAGTCTTCCTGCAGATCGACGGTCAGGCGTACGGTCCGCCCGTCTGCGTCGGGCTGATCGAGTCGTTCGACGACGCCTCCGGCGACGAGCGCCCGATAGATGCCGATCGACTCGCGGATGAGGCGGTTCTGGGTGTGACGGTCTTCGTCGTTGTCGCGCAGCAGATGGTGCATCGCGGCGAATGCGTCGCCGGGTCTTGCGACGACGTTGAGCAGCATCGAATGGCTGACCCGCATCCGTGAACGAAGTGGCTCGGGCTGCGAACCCACCAATCGGTCGAAGGTGCCTTCGCCCCACGAGACGAATCCCTGTGGCGGCTTCTTGCGTACCACCTTGCGTCGCTTCTTCGGGTCGTCGCCCGCCTTCGTGAGCGCCTTGTGGTTCTCGACCTCGTGCTCGGGTGCTTGCACGACGACCGTGCCGACGGTGTCGTATCCGGCGCGACCGGCGCGTCCGGCGATCTGCTGGAACTCGCGTACGTTGAGCTGGCGTTGACGGATGCCGTCGTACTTCGAGAGGCCGCTGAAGACGACCGTACGGATGGGCACGTTGATGCCGACGCCGAGCGTGTCTGTACCGCAGATGACCTTGAGCAGGCCGGCCTGGGTGAGCGTCTCGACGAGCCGGCGGTAGCGGGGCAGCATGCCCGCGTGGTGTACGCCGATGCCCATGCGGACCAGGCGGGAGAGCGTCTTGCCGAAGCCGGACCGGAACTTGAAGTCGCCGATCTTGGCGGCGATCGCGTCCTTCTCCTCGCGGGTGCAGACCCGGATACTGCTCAGTGCCTGAGCGCGCTCGAGCGCCGCGGCTTGAGTGAAATGCACTACGTACGCGGGTGCCTGATGGGTCTCGAGGAGCTCTTCGAGGGTCTCGTGCATAGGAGTGAGTACGTACTCGAAGTGCAGCGGAACGGGGCGTTCCGACGACGTCACTGTCGTGGTCGTACGCCCGGTGCGCCGCCGCAGGTCGCGCTCGAACCTCGACGTGTCACCGAGCGTCGCCGACATGAGCAGAAACTGCGCACGCGGCAGCTCGATGAGCGGAACCTGCCATGCCCAACCTCGGTCGGGCTCTCCGTAGAAGTGGAACTCGTCCATGACGACGAGGTCGATGTCGGAGGCCGCGCCTTCGCGAAGTGCCTTGTTGGCAAGGACTTCAGCTGTTGCGGTCAGGATCGGCGCGTCGGGGTTGACCGATGCGTCACCGGTGAGCATCCCGACGTTGTCGGCGCCGAACAGGTCGCACAGGGCGAAGAACTTCTCCGAGACGAGCGCCTTGATCGGTGCGGTGTAGATGCTGCGTTTGCCGCGTGCGAGGGCCGCGAACTGTGCGCCGGCCGCGACCAGGCTCTTGCCGGAGCCCGTCGGTGTCGCGAGGATCACGTTGGCGCCGGAGACGAGCTCGATCAGAGCTTCGTCCTGGGCAGGGTAGAGATCGATGCCCTGTTCTTCGGCCCATTCGAGGAACGACTCGTACAGCGAATCCTCATCGGGCTCGGCAGGTACGTGGTCGACAAGGCGCATGGTGCGGCCATCGTGTCACGGAGGCGCCGACGGGACCCCGCCCGGCCACCGTGTACGCTCGTCGTGACTGGGTGCGCACACGGCGCACCCGCGGTCGTCTGCATGAGCGCCCGACCACGTGGCGCCGCACCCATCTCGAGTCTCCTTGCGATCGGTCCTGCAATCGCGGCCACCCGACCGAGGGAATCCCTTGACTCTGCAAGACAGCACTATGCCCGTTTCCGACCGTACGGAGCCTCGTCCGCTCGACTTCGCCGAGCTCGGCGTGCGCGCGGAGCTCGTATCCGAGCTCGCCGCACAGGGGATGAGCTCGGCGTTCCCGATCCAGGCCGCGACACTGCCCGACTCGCTCGCCGGGAGGGACGTTCTCGGCCGTGGGCGTACCGGCAGCGGTAAGACGATCGCGTTCGCGATCCCGACTCTCAGCCGGCTCGCCGCATCGGGTCGCCGCCCTCGCAAGGGCGAGCCCCGCGCTCTGATCCTCGTACCGACCCGTGAGCTGGCCGCTCAGGTCGCGTCGACGATCATGCCGCTCGCGCAGAGCCTGCGGCTGCGCACGATGACCGTCTACGGCGGGGTGAGCCAGAACCCGCAGGTCGACAAGCTGCGCGCCGGCGTCGACGTCTGTATCGCGACGCCGGGACGTCTCGAGGACCTGATCGGTCAGGGGCACTGCCGGCTGTCGCAGGTCGACGTGACGGTGCTGGACGAAGCCGACCACATGGCCGACCTCGGCTTCCTCCCGGTCGTCAAGCGCATCCTGGACCAGACGCCGCGTACGGCCCAGCGGCTGCTGTTCTCGGCCACTCTCGACAACGGCATCGACAAGCTGGTCAAGCGGTACCTCACCGATCCGGTGACGCATTCGGTCGACAGCGAGACATCGCATGTGCCGCAGATGGAGCATCACGCGTTCGTCGTGGACCGCGGCAACAAGGCGGAGGTCGTACGAAGGCTCGTCTCCGGTCGTGGCCGGACCCTTGCGTTCGCGCGTACCAAGCACGGAGCCAGGGCGCTCGCCCGCAAGCTGACCGCTGCGGGCATTCCGGCGGTCGACCTGCACGGAAACCTGAGCCAGGGAGCGCGGCAGCGCAACCTCGCGGCATTCGGCGACGGTCACGCCCGGGTGCTCGTCGCGACCGACATCGCTGCGCGAGGCATCCACGTGGACGACGTCACGCTTGTCGTACATGTCGATCCGCCGAGCGAGCACAAGGCGTACCTCCACCGGTCGGGCCGTACGGCGCGAGCGGGCGCTAGCGGGCGGGTCGTGACGGTCGTGACGCACGAACAGCGACGCGACGTACGCCAGCTGATGCGGCGGGCGTCGATCAAACCGACCATCGCGATGATCGAGCCGGAATCCCCGCAGATCACCGAGCTCACGGGTCCGCCCGCCGAGTACGTCGATCCAGCGACCGTTGCGCGGTCGGCTCCGGGCGGCGGATCACAGGGCGGCGGTCGCAACCGCAATAGGAACCGGAATCGCAATCGAAACCGCAACCGGCGGGGAAGCACTGGTCGGGGTACGGCGAGTCGGGGTAATTCGCGCCGGGGCTGATGGCCGCTCGGGGTTGCGCGTCTTCTGTGCGACTACTCGGCTGCCCGATTCGGCTGCGTCGTCGGCTTCCCCGCCCGCTTCGGCTGGGCAAAAGACGCGGCGACGCGGGAGCCGCAGCTACGTAGCTCGGTTGCTTGCCGGCTTTCCCGATCTGGTCGGCATTTGCGGGGTCGGTCGATGGTGGTTTACCAAGTAAACATGGTGAAGCACCGCTTTGCATGGCAGGGACACCGTGCAAGGTGACACCTTGCCGTGCCCGTTGGTACGCCCGTGGCCGCCGGTACGGATGTGACAACGAAACCGAACGTTACCCCGATCCCATATTAAGGTGGCGGAAGGCCGTCAATCGGCCGAACCGACGTGGCGGCTGCGCGCGTCGCCGCGTCTTTTGCCCAGCCCGAAGCAGCGGGAAAGCCGACGGCGGTGAGGACCGTAGTAGCGGGTAGTCGCCGAAGCAGCAAGGAAAGCCGGCAGCCGCCCGGCACAGCAACTACGCCGTACGACCCACCCCCAGGACCGCTTGTGTCTGTGTCACCTGTGCGACAAGGCGATCCTGTGCGTCGGTGAGGCTCGTCTGTACGACGATGGTGGTGCGACCCCGGTGTAAAGGCCGAGCGGATGCGATCACGGTCCCTTCCCGTACCGCCCGGAGCAGTTGGGTGTTCGAGGAGGTCGTGGCGGTCGACGCGCCCTCGGGGAGGTTCAGGAAGGCGCATACGGCGCCGATCGTGTCACCGAGTGACATGAGTGACCCGCCGTGCAGGATGCCGCCGGCGGTGCACAGCGACTCGTCCCAGTCCAGATGACCGACGACCCGATCGGCGTCGGCCACGTCGACGACGATCCCGAGCCGGCGCGCGTACGGCATCGCGTCGACGAGGTCCGCGATCGAGAAGTCGGCCATCGGTGTCTCCGTTTCAGCGGCGACGCAGGGCAGTGATCTGCAGCTCTGCGAACGCGGCGACGACTGCTGCTTGAGTGACGACCCAGACCGTACCGATCGTCGTCGGGGAGTGCCAGCCGGATATTGCGACGACAAGGCTGCCGGCGACCCAGATGGCGTTCGCCGCGACGACGGAGTACGCGAGTGGCCGCGAGATCGTTCGGGGTGTTCGGACCGCCCATACCGACAGGGCGTACCCGATCAGGAACACGCCGACGACTCGAAGCACGGTGGCGGGGATGCCGAGCACGTCGTCGAGAACCGAGCCGGCGGCGACGTAGGCGACACCGTTGAGTCCGGTGACGACGGCGTCGAGCGACAGTGCGGTCCGCAAGTCGGTGAGAGTGGAGAGGAGGGTCCGTGAGGTCATTGTCGAAGTAGTCATGCGACAACCCTGCGGTCGATCGCGCGGCGCGTCGATTACGCGGGAGGTAATGGCGACACCGCTCGGATAGGACAAGGCTCGGCGCATGCCGACCACATACGATTTCCGCGTGACCATCGACCGAACCGAATCGCCGATCGGGCCCCTGTTGCGTGAATGGCGAAACCGCCGCAGCATCAGCCAACTGGACCTCTCGATCGAAGCCGACATCTCCTCCCGGCATCTGAGCTTCCTGGAAACCGGTCGATCGAAGCCGAGTCGAGACATGGTGCTCAAGCTGGCCGAGCGCCTCGACATTCCATTGCGGGAGCGCAACCAGCTGCTGCTCGCGGCGGGTTTCGCACCGGCGTACTCCGCGCTCGATCTCGACGCGGAGGAGATGCGCCCGATCCGGGCGGCGATCGACCAGGTACTCGGGGCGTACGCGCCGTTCCCGGCTCTCGTCGTCGACCGCGGGTGGCACCTCGTCGCGTCCAACGACGCCCTGCCGATGCTGCTGACCGGCCTCCCGGAGGAGCTCCTCGCCCCGCCCGTGAACGTGCTGCGGGCGAGCCTGCATCCGGACGGTCTCGCGCCGCGCATCGCCAACCTTGCCGAATGGCGGGGGCACGTACTCGAGCGGCTTGCCCGCGAGATCGCTGTGACGGGGTCCGATGAGCTACGCGAGTTGTACGACGAGCTCGCTTCGTACCCGGGCGGTCTGGAGCCGGGTACGCCCGAGGGCCGTGTCGCGGTGCCGCTGAGTCTGCGCCCCCCCGATGGCGAGCTCGAGTTCGTCAGCACGGTGACGACGTTCGGCACAGCCGTCGATGTCACGTTGGCCGAGCTGAGCATCGAGGCTTTCCTCCCTGCCAACCAGGAGACGGCCGACGCGCTCCGCCCGAAAGGGTGAGACGATCGGGGCCATGACGGTCCCTGCCTTCCACCGGTACGTAGCACTCGGCGACTCCTTCACCGAAGGTGTGGGCGATCCGGACCCGACGCGGCCCAACGGCCTACGTGGGTGGGCCGACCGCGTGGCCGAGCAGCTCTCGTCGCTCACGCCCGACTTCGGGTACGCGAACCTCGCGATCCGAGGCAGGCTGTTGCGGCCCATCCTCGCGGAGCAGCTCGAACCGGCCGTTGCGCTGGATCCTGACCTCGTCACGGTCAATGCCGGCGCCAACGACATCCTGCGGCCGAAGGTCGATATCGACGGACTGATGGCGAAGTACGACAGTGCGGTCGGCAAGCTCGCGGCAACGGGCGCGCGCGTACTCGTGTGGACCGGGTTCGACCTCGGCTGGGCGCCGGTGTTCGGCAAGCTGCGCGGCCGGGTCGCGATCTACAACGAGCTCGTACGCGAGATCGTCGATCGCCATGGAGCAACGTTGGTTGACTTCTGGCGACTGTCGGAGTACCGCGATCCCCGGCTGTGGGACATCGACCGGATGCACATGTCGCCGGCCGGACATCAGCGGATGGCGATCGAGGTGCTCGACACCCTCGGCATCGAGCATGGCCTCGTACCCGACGACCTCGGCGATCGGCCACTGCTCAGTAAGAAGGAGCAGCGCGATGCCGACCTCGAATGGGCGAAGGCGTACGCGATGCCCTGGGTTCAGCGCCGCCTCAAGGGCACGTCGTCGGGCGACGGGGTTGCGGCGAAGCGGCCGACACTGCAGCCAATCTCGATCGACAGCTGAGGCGGAGCAGAGTTCGCGGACTTCTCGTTGTTTTCGGCGCTCCGCAGCACCGAAAAGTCCGCGAACTCTTCAGTACGTCAGCCGCCGAGCGAGTCGCGTACGGGGATCAGCTTGGCCTGGCTCTCGGCGAGCTCGGCCTGCGGGTCGGAGTCGGCGACGATGCCGCAGCCGGCGTAGAGACGTACGGTGTCACCGCAGACGCTGGCCGATCGAAGGGCGATGCCCCACTCGCCATCGCCGTTGCCGTCGATCCAGCCGACCGGGCCTGCGTAGCGGCCGCGGTCCATGCCCTCGATCTCGGCGATCAGGTCGACCGCGGTGGCGGTCGGGGTGCCGCCGACTGCGGCCGAGGGGTGAAGCGCGGCCGCGAGTCCCAAGGACGAGGTCGCGTCGTCGATCACGCCCGCAACGTCGGTTGCGAGGTGCATGACGTTCGGTAGATGGAGTACGAACGGAGACTCGGGCACGTTCATGCTCGAACAATGCGGAGCGAGCGACTCGGCGACGGAGCGAACGGCGTACTCATGCTCCTCGAGGTCTTTGCTCGATCGGGCCAGTGAAGCGGCGAGCCGCAGGTCGTGTGCGTCGTCTCCGGTGCGCCGGATCGTGCCGGCGAGCACGCGCGAGGTGACGAGGCCGCGTTCGCGGCGTACGAGCATCTCCGGCGTGGCGCCGAACAGTCCGTCTACATGGAACGTCCAGCAGGCCGCGTAGCGATCGGCGAGACGCTGCAACGGCCAACGTACGTCGAGCGGGGTCGGTGTTTCGGCAACGAGGTCACGTGCGAGCACGACCTTGTCGAGGTCGCCGGCCTGGATGCGGCGTACGCCGTCTGCGACAACGAGCTCCCACTCGGCGCCGGACATCGAGCCGTCGGCGAAGGTGACGTCGGTCGGCCGCTCGGGTTCGTGGGTACGAAGGTCCGGCGGAGTGGCGAGCGCGCCGGAGCTGACGGTTGTGATCCAGCAGGAGTCGCCGCGGCGACCGACGATGACGCTCGGCACGACGAGCGCCGACTCCCCAGGGGAGTCGGCGAAGGCAAAGGAACCGAAGGCGACGAGCCCCGAGCCCGGCAGCCGGACCTCGTCGCGGATGACGGCGCGCGTCGCGAGGTCGTTCCACCAGGAGTCGGCCTCCGCGAACCTGTTCGCGCCGGACGGGTTGATGGCCGTCGCGCGGCCCCACCCGACGATCCCGTCGGTGTGGTGAACCCACGCGAGCGACTCGTCGCGGGGGAGGAGGGCGAGTAGCGGGCCGGGGTCGTCGATCGGAACGCTTCGCACCACGAGCGGACTCGTGTGCGGAGTCGATCCGGCAAGTTCGGTCACGGAAGAAGAGTACGACCCAGGGGCGTCGTGACGGTCGTCACCGTGACACGCTTGCCGGATGAACCGAGCGGATCTGGACAAGCGACCGGATGAAGTCGCGTCGATGTTCGACGATGTCGCCCGCCGTTACGACCTGACGAACGACGTACTCACCTTCGGCCTCGACCGGCAGTGGCGTTCGCGAGTTGTGCGGGCGATCGCGCCGCGGGCGGGCGAGCGCATTCTCGATCTCGCTGCTGGCACGGCTACGTCGAGTGATCCGCTCGATCGGGCAGGCGCTCGCGTTGTTGCATGCGACTTCTCTGTCGGCATGCTGCAGGTCGGCATGCGTCGGCGTCCCGGTCTCTCGTTCGTTGCGGGTGACGCGATGGCGCTGCCGTTCGCCGATGCGAGCTTCGATGCCGTGACCATCTCGTTCGGGCTGAGGAACGTCGCCGATGTCGACGGTGCGCTCACTGAGATGGCGCGCGTGACGAAGCCGGGCGGGCGGCTGGTGGTCTGCGAGTTCAGCGACCCGACGTGGAAGCCCTTCCGCATCGTCTATCTGGAGTACCTGATGCGTGCGCTCCCGATGATCGCCCGACGCGTGTCGTCGAACCCCGCCTCGTACGTGTATCTCGCGGAGTCGATCCGGGCGTGGCCGAACCAACCCGAGCTCGCCGCGCGGATCGGCGACTGCGGCTGGACCGACGCGAAGTGGCAGAACCTGACGGGCGGCGTCGTCGCCATCCACCACGCCACTCGGGACGCCTAGCTTCGGCCAATTACGCAACGAATACGTACGCTAAATGCCCAGGTCAGCAAGGGATTTCGAGTCGGCACCCCCGGTTCGCACACCTGCCGCGTTCGTCCTAGACTGCACCTACCTATCACCCTTAGTGAAGACATTCACTAACAGCGTCGTTAGCGAGAGGGGCGGATGTGGCACGGCGGTGCCCGCACAGCATGACTCCTAATCACCCCGCCGGCCTGGTTCAAGGCCGCGTCTGCTCATCGGACGCCGGCTCGCGTGCCCCCGCATCCCGCCCGGCTGCGTTGCGGTCGCTCACAGGAGGAATCGGCTTCGGTTTCGCTCCCACGCCTTGCCGGACCGGGCGCGGAACCCCGCTCGCTGATCGACGCCCGATGAACAGACCCGGCCTTGACCAGAGGGCGTCCGCATGAACATCTATATCCCGATCCTGGTGATCGGCGCGCTCGGTTTCGGCTTCGCGTTGTTCTCGCTCGCCGCGAGCGCGCTCGCCGGGCCGAAGCGCTACAACCGCGCGAAGTACGACTCCTACGAGTGCGGGATCCAGCCCACGCCGCAGCCCGCGGGCGGCGGCCGGGTGTCGATCAAGTACTTCATCACGGCGATGCTGTTCATCGTCTTCGACATCGAGATCGTCTTCCTCTACCCGTTCGCCGTCGCGTTCGATGCGCTCGACTGGTTCGCGCTCATCGCGATGGTGCTGTTCCTCATCGACGTCTCGATCGCCTACGCGTACGCCTGGAAGCGCGGCGGATTGGAGTGGGACTGACATGGGCATCGAGGAGAAGCTCCCGAGCGGCATCCTGCTGTCGACGGTCGAGGGCCTTGCGGGCTACTTCCGTAAGGCGTCTCTGTGGCCCGCGACGTTCGGTCTCGCGTGCTGCGCCATCGAGATGATGACGACCGGCGCACCGCGGTACGACCTCTCGCGGTTCGGCATGGAGGTCTTCCGGCCGTCCCCGCGCCAGGCCGACCTGATGATCGTCGCTGGCCGCGTCAGCAACAAGATGGCGCCGGTGCTGCGTCAGATCTACGACCAGATGGCAGCCCCCAAGTGGGTGCTGGCGATGGGTGTCTGCGCCAGCTCCGGCGGCATGTTCAACAACTACGCGATCGTGCAGGGCGTCGACCACGTCGTACCCGTCGACATGTACCTCCCCGGCTGCCCGCCGCGGCCGGAGATGCTGATCGACGCGATCCTCAAGCTGCACGACGACATCCAGCACACCAAGCTCGGTGCCAACCGCGCGGCCGAGATCGAGGAGCAGGAGCAGGCCGCGCTGACGGCGCTGCCGACGTCGCAGATGAAGGGGCTCTTGCGGTGAGCGAGAAGGACGAGCGCAAGGAGCCCGAGGTCGGCACCACGCCGCACGCCGACGACCAGCCGACGAAGGCCGACCAGAACCTCCCCGAGAACACCCTGCCGGCACCGAGCGATGCCACCCAGCTGGAGGTTGTCGACGTACGCGAGGGCATGTTCGGCGTACGCGGCTCGGGCGACACCTCGGGTTATGGGGGTCTCACCCGTCCGGTCGCGATGCCCGGGGCATCGCAGCGTCCGTTCGGTGGTTGGTTCGACGACGTCGCCGATCAGCTCGAGCGGGTCCTCGATGACGATGCCGCCGTCGAGAAGGTCGTCATCGACCGCGACGAGATGACTGTGTTCGTACGCCGCGAGGACATCCTCGGTGTCGTCCAGGCGATGCGCGACGACCCGGACCTTCGGTTCGAACTGTGCAGTGGCATCTCCGGCGTGCATTACCCGCACGAGGCGGGGCGTGAGCTGCACGTCGTCTACCACCTGCTCTCGTTGACGCATAAGCGTCGTATCCGCCTCGAGGTCACCGCTCCCGACTCCGACCCACATGTGCAGTCGGTGGTGAGCGTCTACCCGACCGCCGACTGGCATGAGCGCGAGACGTACGACTTCTTCGGCGTGATCTTCGACGGCCACCCGTCGCTGACCCGGATCCTGATGCCCGACGACTGGCCGGGCCACCCGCAGCGCAAGGACTACCCGCTCGGCGGCATCCCGGTCGAGTACAAAGGCGCAACCATTCCGCCACCCGATCAGCGGAGGTCCTACAACTGATGTCCACAACGGACCCGTACGCCAGCACTCAGGACACCACCGGCGGTCCGGTCTTCACCGTCACCGGCCAGGACTGGGACTCCGTCGTCAAGGGAGTCGACCTCGGCGAAGAACGCATCGTCGTCAACATGGGGCCGCAGCACCCGTCGACGCACGGCGTGCTGCGACTCATCCTCGAGCTCGACGGTGAGCAGGTGACCGAGGCCCGTTGCGGCATCGGCTACCTGCACACGGGCATCGAGAAGAACATGGAGTTCCGCAACTGGACGCAGGGCGTTACGTTCTGCACCCGGATGGACTACCTCTCGCCGCTGTACAACGAGGCGGCGTACGTCATGGGCGTCGAGAAGCTACTCGGCATCGAGGACGACATCACCGAGAAGGCCAGAGTGATGCGCGTCCTGCTGATGGAGATCAACCGCATCTCCTCGCATCTGGTCGCGATCGCGACCGGCGGTATGGAGCTCGGCGCGCTCACCGTCATGACGATCGGCTTCCGCGAGCGCGAGCTGTGCCTCGACATGCTCGAGTTGATCACCGGTCTGCGCATGAACCACGCGTTCATCCGGCCCGGCGGCGTCGCGCAGGACATGCCCGACGGCTCGATCGGCGAGATTCGCGACTTCGTCAAGCTGATGAAGAAGCGGCTCCCGGAGTACGCCGCTCTCTGCAACCAGAACCCCATCTTCAAGGGGCGCCTCGTCGACGTCGGCTACCTCGACCTCGCGGGCTGCCTTGCGCTCGGCATCACCGGGCCGCCGCTGCGAGCGACGGGCTACGACTGGGACCTCCGTCGCGATATGCCGTACTGGGGCTACGACGAGTTCGACTTCGACGTCGTCACCTGGGACACCGCCGACTCGTACGGACGCTTCCGCATCCGGCTCGACGAGATGTGGGAGTCGCTGCGCATCATCGAGCAGGCGCTCGACCGCCTGGAGGGCCTCGAAGGCGCTCCGGTCATGGTCGGCGACAAGAAGATCGCCTGGCCTGCACAGCTCGCGATCGGCGCTGACGGCATGGGCAACTCCCTCGACCACATCCGCCACATCATGGGCGAGTCGATGGAGGCGCTGATCCACCACTTCAAGCTGGTGACCGAGGGCTTCCGCGTACCCGCCGGGCAGGCGTACGGCGTGGTCGAGTCGCCGCGTGGCGAGCTCGCATGCCATGTCGTCTCCGACGGTGGCACGCGCCCGTACCGCGCGCACTTCCGCGATCCGTCCTTCGTGAACCTGCAAGGTACGTCGGTGATGTCCGAGGGCGGCATGGTCGCCGACGTGATCGTCGCGGTGGCCAGCATCGACCCGGTGATGGGAGGAGTTGACCGGTGACACACGAGCTCACCGACGAGGTACGCGCCGAGCTGGGACAGATCATCGACCGCTACCCGCAATCGCGGTCGGCACTGCTGCCGATGCTGCACCTCGCACAGTCGGTCCAGGGCCGGGTCACACCGGAGGCCATCGAGCTGTGCGCCGAGATGCTCGACATCAGCGCGGCCGAGGTGTCCGGTGTCGCGACGTTCTACACGATGTACAAGCGTCGTCGGGTCGGCGACTACCACGTCGGCGTCTGCACCAACACGCTGTGCGCGGTCATGGGCGGCGATCAGATCTTCGAGCGGCTCAAGGACCACCTCGACGTCGGCAACGACGAGACCACCGAAGACGGCAAGATCACGCTCGAGCACGTCGAGTGCAACGCGGCATGCGATTTCGCGCCGGTGATGATGGTCAACTGGGAGTTCATGGACAACCAGACGCCGGAGTCGGCCGTCGAGGTCGTCGATGACCTGCGCGAGGGCAAGGAAGTCCACGCGACGCGTGGTGCGCGCATCTGCACGTGGCGCGAGGGCGAGCGCGTACTCGCGGGATTCTCCGACGACCGCGCCGACGAGGGCCCCGCTGCGGGCCCCGCATCTCTTGCCGGGCTGGAGCTTGCCCGCGAGAACGATTGGCACGCGCCAGGCATGGGCGCCCGCCCGACGTCGCGTCCGGAGCGGGCGACCGCCCGTACCGCCGAGGGTGCGGTCAAGCAGGCCGACACACAGCGCGCCGAGACAGAGACGAAGGGAGAGGTCGACAAGTGACCGATACACTGACTCCCGTCCTCTCGGACAACTGGGACGCCGATCGTCCGTGGACCCTCGACGGCTACGGCCGTTACGACGCCCTGTCGAAGGCGCTCGCGATGGACCCCGACGACCTGATCCAGCTGGTGAAGGACTCCGGTCTGCGCGGCCGCGGCGGCGCGGGCTTCCCGACCGGAATGAAGTGGGGCTTCATCCCACAGGGCGACGGCAAGCCGCATTACCTCGTGGTCAACGCCGACGAGTCCGAGCCAGGTACGTGCAAGGACATCCCGTTGATGATGGCCAACCCGCACGTACTCATCGAGGGCATTGCGATCTCCTCGTACGCGATCCGCGCCGAGAAGGCGTTCATCTACGTACGCGGCGAGGTGCTGCACGTCGTACGCAGGCTGCAGCGCGCCGTACAGGAGGCGTACCTCGCCGGTTACCTCGGCAAGGACATCCTCGGTCGCGGTGTCGACGTCGACGTGATCGTGCACCCGGGTGCGGGCGCGTACATCTGCGGTGAGGAGACGGCGCTGCTCGACTCCCTCGAAGGTCGGCGCGGCCAGCCCCGGTTGCGGCCGCCGTTCCCGGCGGTCGCCGGTCTGTACGACTGCCCGACCGTGATCAACAACGTCGAGTCGATCTCCTCGGTTCCGAGCATCGTCGCCAACGGCATCGACTGGTTCGGCTCGATGGGCACCGAGAAATCGAAGGGTATGACCCTCTACTCACTGTCCGGCCACGTGAAGCGGCCCGGGCAGTACGAAGCGCCGCTCGGCATCACGCTGCGCGAGCTCCTCGACCTCGCCGGCGGAATGCGCGAGGGCAGCGAGCTGAAGTTCTGGACGCCGGGAGGGTCGTCGACCCCCATCCTGACCGCCGAGCATCTCGACATCCCGCTCGACTACGAGGGCGTCGGCGAGGCCGGTTCGATGCTGGGCACCAAGGCGCTGCAGATCTTCGACCAGACCACGTCGATGGTCCGCTGTGCGTTGAGGTGGACCGAGTTCTACAAGCACGAGTCCTGCGGCAAGTGCACGCCGTGTCGCGAGGGCACCTTCTGGCTGGTCCAGGTGCTCGAACGTCTGGAGGCGGGCAAGGGCACCCAGGACGACGTCGAGCTGCTGCTCGACCAGTGCGACAACATCGTGGGTCGGGCGTTCTGCGCCCTCGGAGACGGCGCTGCCGCACCGATCACCTCTGGCATCAAGTACTTCCGCGAGGAGTTCGAGGCCGGTTTGCACACGCCGGCGTGGGAGCTCTTCCCGTACCAGGCATCGACGCTGTTCGCGCAGCCGGAAGGAGCGTCGGCATGACCGTCACCAGCGGACCCGGCGAGCAGGCCGCGCCGCCGGAAGAGCTCGTGACGCTGACCATCGACGACGTCGAGGTGAGCGTCCCGAAGGGCACGCTGCTGATTCGCGCCGCCGAGCTGATGGGCGTCGAGATCCCGCGGTTCTGCGACCACCCGCTGCTCGACCCCGTCGGGGCCTGTCGTCAGTGCCTGGTCGAGATCACCGATGCCGGCAACGGGCGGGCAATGCCCAAGCCGCAGGCATCGTGCACGATCCCGGTTGCGCCGGGCATGGTCGTCAAGACCCAGGTGACGTCACCGGTGGCCGAGAAGGCGCAGCACGGGATCATGGAGTTCCTGCTGATCAACCACCCGCTCGACTGTCCGGTGTGCGACAAGGGCGGCGAGTGCCCGCTGCAGAACCAATCGCTCAGCCACGGGTACGGCGAGTCGCGCTTCACCGAGACCAAGCGGACCTTCCCGAAGCCGATCAACGTATCTCCGCAGGTGCTGCTCGACCGTGAGCGCTGCGTTTTGTGTGCACGTTGTACGCGGTTCTCCGAGCAGGTCGCCGGTGACCCGTTCATCGAGCTGCTCGAGCGCGGTGCCCTCCAGCAGGTCGGCATCTACGAGAATCAACCCTTCGAGTCGTACTTCTCCGGCAACACGATCCAGATCTGCCCGGTCGGTGCGCTGACGAGTGCCGCGTACCGCTTCCGGTCGCGTCCGTTCGACCTCGTGTCGACGCCGTCGATCGCCGAGCACGACGCATGCGGCTCGGCGATCCGCGTCGACCACCGGCGCGGCAAGGTGATGCGGCGACTGTCGGGTGACGATCCAGAGGTCAACGAGGAGTGGATCACCGACAAGGACCGCTTCGCGTTCACCTACGCACGTCAGCCGGACCGCCTCACGCGGCCGCTCGTACGCGACCCCGACACGGGTGAGTTGGAGCCGGCGTCGTGGCCGGCCGCCTTCGCTGTCGCCGCGCGCGGTCTGCAGGCGGCCGAGGGCAAGGTCGGCGTGCTCACCGGCGGACGCCTGACCAGCGAAGACGCGTACAGCTACGCGAAGTTCGCACGCGCGGTGCTCGGCACCAACGACATCGACTTCCGTGCGCGTACGCACACCGCCGAGGAGGCAGCGTTCCTCGGCTCGACGGTGGCGGCGTCGCCACTCGGTGTCACCTTCACCGACCTCGAGCGCGCAAACACGGTCGTACTCGCCGGGTTCGAGCCGGAGGACGAAGCCGGCACGGTGTTCCTGCGCTTGCGCAAGGGCGCCCGCAAGAACGGCGTGCGTGTGTTCGCGATCGCGAGCCATACGACGCGGTCACTGACCAAGATGAGCGGTTCGCTGCTTCGTACCCGCCCGGGTGACGAGGCGTCCGCCCTGGACGACGTCGCATCGAATGCCGAGGTCGCCCTCGACGGAGGCGGCATCATCCTCGTCGGCGAGCGGCTGGCGCAGACCCCCGGTGCGTTGACGGCCGCGCTCGCGCTGAGCCGGAAGACGGGCGCGCGACTCGCCTGGATCCCGCGCCGTGCCGGCGAGCGAGGCGCACTCGACGCGGGCTGTCTGCCGACGTTGCTGCCGGGCGGGCGCCCCGTACACAGTGCCGAGGCGCGTGCAGACGTCGCGGCCGCCTGGGGCCTCGACTCGTTGCCCGCACTCGAAGGCCGCGATACCAACTCGATCCTCGCGGCTGCGCGTGACGGCGAGCTGTCCGCCCTCGTGGTCGGTGGCGTTGAGCTCGACGACCTTCCCGACTCCGAAGCCGCCGCTGCGGCGCTCGATGCGGTCGGGTTCGTGGTGAGCCTGGAGGTACGCGAGAGCGCGGTGACCGAACGCGCCGACGTCGTACTCCCGGTCGCACCGGTCGTCGAGAAGCCGGGCACCTTCGTGAACTGGGAAGGCCGGCACCGTCGCTTCGAGACCGTGCTGGACACCCCGAACTCGCTCACCGACACCCGGGTGCTCGCGGGCATCGCCGAGGAGCTGGGCGACGGGCTCGGCTTCCGTACGGTCGAGCAGGCCGGCGCGGAGCTGGCCGAGGTCGGACGCTGGGACGGCGCACGTACCCCCGAGCCGCAGAGTGCAGGCGAGCCGCCGGCATCGCCCGGCGAAGGCGAGGTCGTCCTCGACACCTGGCGACTGATGGTCGACGACGGTCGTGGCCAGGACGGCGACGACTACTACAAGGCCACCGCGCGCAAACCGGTGCTGCGCGCCAGCGAGGCGACGCTTGCCGGCGCGGGAGTCGGCGACGGCGCCGAGGCAGTCCTCAGCACCGCCGAGGGCGCGATCGCACTGCACGCCGAGATCGCAGATCTACCCGACGGCGTGGTCTGGGTACCGGCCAACTCCGACGGGCTGAACGTCCGCCGAGTGCTCGGTGCCGGAGCGGGAGACGCGGTACGCATCGAACGCGGTGAAGCGGGCGATGTGGGAGCGAACGCGGAGGTTGAGAGATGAGTGATCTCTTCGGCAACGAGACCTTCTGGGTCGTCCTGCTCAAGGCTGTCCTGGTCTTCATCGTCCTGGTGGTGTTCACGCTCTTCAACATCTGGTTCGAGCGGCGCCTGGTTGCGCGCATGCAGCACCGGGTCGGGCCGAACGTACACGGCCCGTTCGGACTGCTCCAGAGCCTTGCCGACGGCGTCAAGCTCGCGCTGAAGGAAGACATCACTCCGACGGCGGCCGATAAGTTCGTCTACTTCCTGGCACCCGTGCTCGCGACCGGGCCGGCGTTCCTCACCTGGGCGGTCATCCCGTTCGGGCCCGAAGTGACGATCCCGTTCACCGACACCCAGACTCCGCTGCAGCTCACCGATCTCCCGGTAGCAGTTCTGTACGTCCTGGCCGTCGCATCGGTCGGCATCTACGGCATCGTGCTCGCCGGCTGGTCGTCGGGCTCGACCTACTCGCTGCTGGGTGCGCTCCGTAGCTCGGCGCAGATGATCTCGTACGAGGTCGCGATGGGCCTGAGCCTGGTCGCGGTCTTCATGTATGCGGGCTCGATGTCGACATCGGAGATCGTCGCGGCACAGGCCGACGACATGTGGTTCGGACTACCGCTGATCCCGTCGTTCCTGATCTTCGTGATCGCGATGGTCGGCGAGACGAACCGCGCACCGTTCGACCTCCCCGAAGCCGAGGGCGAGCTCGTCGGCGGCTTCCACACCGAATACTCATCGCTGAAGTTCGCGCTGTTCTTCCTCGCCGAGTACATCAACATGGTCACGGTCTCCGCGATGGCGACCACGATGTTCCTCGGCGGCTGGCGCGCACCGTGGCCGATCTCCCAGTGGGACGCCGCCAACGAGGGCTACTGGCCGGTGCTGTGGTTCCTCGGCAAGGTGCTGCTGTTCATCTGCCTGTTCGTCTGGCTGCGCGGTACGCTCCCGCGGATGCGCTACGACCAGTTCATGCGCTTCGGCTGGAAGATCCTGATCCCGGTCTCGCTGGTCTGGATCGTCGCGGTCGCGGTCGTCCGACGCATCCGTCTCGACGGCGGCATGGACACCCAGACGGCGATGATCATCGGCGGGGTCGTGCTTGCCGCGCTCGTCGTCGTGATGATGATCCCCGAGCGCAAGACACCCGACGAGCCCGCCGAGGCAGAGTTCGACGCGTTCGCGGGCGGCTACCCCGTACCCCCGCCGCGCGGTCAGGAGCTGTCCTCGCAGGTCGGTAAGCGAAACGACGAGCTCGTGGCGTCTCGGGCCGCGGACTCCACCGAGGAGGAAGGCAATGGCTGAGTCTCGCCCCCGCCTGAAGGAACAGCTGTGGGACCCGATCGCCGGGTTCGGCGTCACGTTCCGCACGATGTTCCGCAAGACCGTCACGGAGCAGTACCCGTTCGAGAAGAAACCGACGGCTCCGCGCTTCCATGGTCGCCATCAGCTCAACCGCTGGCCCGACGGACTCGAGAAGTGCATCGGCTGCGAGCTGTGCGCATGGGCCTGCCCGGCCGATGCGATCTACGTCGAGGGTGCGTCCAACGGCGGTGACGATGAGCGGTTCTCACCGGGTGAGCGGTACGGCCGGGTGTACCAGATCAACTACCTGCGTTGCATTCTGTGTGGCCTGTGCATCGAGGCGTGCCCGACGCGCGCGCTCACGATGACCAACGAGTACGAGCTCGCCGACAACTCCCGCGAGAAGCTCATCTACGAGAAGCAGGATCTCCTCGCTCCACTGCTGCCCGGTATGGAGCAGCCGCCGCACGGCATGCGTCTCGGTGACGACGATGACGACTACTACCGCAACGCCACCCGTGACACGGTCGCGACCGGAACCGACGCGGAGGCAGACGAGTGAACGCCTGGGAAGAGTTCGCGTTCTGGCTGATGGGCGCGATCATGGTGGCGTCTGCGCTCGGCATGGTCCTTGCGCGCAAGGCGGTCCACTGTGCGTTGTTCCTCGCCACGATCATGATCACGCTCGCGATCATGTACGCCGCGCAGGGCGCGCCGTTCCTGTTCGCCGTCCAGATCATCGTCTACACCGGCGCGATCCTGATGCTGTTCTTGTTCGTGCTGATGCTGGTCGGCGTCGACTCCTCCGACTCGATCGTCGAGACGATCAAGGGTCAGCGCCTCCTCGCGGCGTTCGTGGGCATAGTCTTCGGCGTCGTGTTCGCCGTTGCCGTCTCGCAGACCGCAGTCGGTACGGTCGCCGGCACCGATGTAGCAAACGAAGACGGCAACGTCTACGGCATCGCCAAGTACCTGTTCTCCGACTACATGTACGCCTTCGAGCTCACCGGCGCCCTGCTGACCGCCGCGGTCCTCGCCGCAATGGTGCTGGCACATCGCGAGCGCCTGGTGAAGAAGCAGACCCAGCGCGAGCTGGCTGAGCAGCGGATGGTCGACTACGCCGAGTCCGGTAAGCACCCGGGTCCGCTGCCGACACCGGGTGTCTTCGCCCGCCACAACGCCAACGACACCCCGGCACTGTTGCCCGACGGGTCGATCTCGCAGCTGTCCATCTCGCGTACGCTGCGTGCCCGCGGCTCGGTCAAGGGCGCGCTCACCGACGACGTGAACGAGACGATCCGGATGCTCGATCCCGAGGCGCAGGTCGACGAACGCGACGACACCTCGCCGCCGGAAGCCGACGCGCAAGACGACAACCGAGACGAGGACGGTGACGACAAGTGAGTCCCACCTGGTTCCTGACGCTCTCGGCGCTGCTGTTCACCATCGGCGCGGTCGGCGTACTCGTACGCCGCAACGCGATCGTCGTGTTCATGTGCATCGAGTTGATGCTGAACGCCTGCAACCTCACCCTGGTGACCTTCTCGCGCGTCCACGGCACGCTCGAGGGCCAGGTTGCCGCGTTCTTCGTGATGGTCGTCGCCGCCGCCGAGGTCGTCGTCGGCCTGGCGATCATCGTGGCGATCTACCGTGCCCGGCGTTCGGCTTCTGTCGACGACACCAGCCTGCTGAAGTACTGAGGAGAGTGTCTTGACTCATCTCATCGCCAGTTCCGAGCATGCCGGTACGATCGCTCCGGTAGCAGCGGACGGCTCGTTCTCACTGCTGTGGCTGCTGGTCGCACTACCGCTTGCGAGCGCCGCCGTGCTACTGCTCGTCGGTCGTCGGGGCGACAAATGGGGTCATCTGCTCGGCACCGCGGCGCCGCTGGCGTCGTTCGTGATCGGCGTGATCACATTCGTCGAGCTACTCGGCCGCAACGACTCCGATCGCACCGTCTCGCAGAACCTCTTCACCTGGATCGAGGTCGGCGGCTTCAACGTCGACATGGAGATCCTGTACGACCCGCTGTCGGCGGTCTTCGTACTGCTGATCACCGGTGTGGGATCGCTGATCCACATCTACTCCATCGGTTACATGGAGCACGACGAGCGACGTCGGCGATTCTTCGCGTACCTCAACCTGTTCGTCGCGGCGATGCTGACACTCGTACTCGCCAGCGACTACCTGGTCCTGTTCCTCGGCTGGGAGGGCGTCGGCCTGGCGTCGTACCTGTTGATCGGGTTCTGGCAGCACAAGAACTCCGCGGCGGTCGCGGCCAAGAAGGCCTTCGTCGTCAACCGGGTCGGCGACATGGGCATGGCACTCGCGATCATGCTGATGTTCGCGCAGTTCGGTACGACCTCGATGGCCGGTGTCTCCACCGTGGCCGGCGAGGCGTCCAACGCCGCTGCAACGGCACTCGGCCTGCTGCTTCTGCTCGGTGCCTGCGGTAAGTCCGCTCAGGTACCCCTGCAGAGCTGGCTGCTCGACGCGATGGAAGGCCCGACGCCGGTCTCGGCGTTGATCCACGCCGCGACGATGGTGACCGCGGGCGTCTACCTGATCGTCCGGTCGAACTTCATCTTCAACGAGTCGGAAGCCGCACGTACCGCCGTTGTGACCGTCGGT
The DNA here is from genome assembly GCA_023100825.1 of Nocardioidaceae bacterium SCSIO 66511. Lineage (NCBI taxonomy): Bacteria > Bacillati > Actinomycetota > Actinomycetes > Propionibacteriales > Nocardioidaceae > Nocardioidaceae bacterium SCSIO 66511. Next base: position 891,256 of record CP095846.1, read on the forward strand.
CTCGTGACGTTGTTGTTCGGTGCGATCATCGGTTGTGCCAAGGACGACATCAAGAAGGCACTGGCCGGTTCGACCATGAGCCAGATCGGCTACATGACACTCGCCGCAGGGCTCGGCCCGGCCGGTTATGCGTTCGCGATCTTCCATCTGCTGACGCACGGCTTCTTCAAGGCCAACATGTTCCTCGGCGCCGGCTCGGTGATGCACGGTACGAACGACGACGTCGACATGCGCCATTACGGCGCATTGCAGCGGGCGATGCCGATCACGTTCCTGACCTTCGCGGCCGGCTATCTCGCGATCATCGGCTTCCCGGGCTTCTCCGGGTTCTTCTCCAAGGACAAGATCATCGAGGCCGCGTTCGCCGACAACATCTGGATCGGTCTCGGTGCCGTTCTCGGTGCCGGCATCACCGCGTTCTACATGACGCGACTGATGATCATGACGTTCGTCTCCGAGAAGCGGTGGCGCGAAGGCGTACACCCGCATGAGTCGCCGCGGGTCATGACGGTGCCGCTGCTGGTGCTCGCCGCGCTCTCGGTGTTCGGCGGCGTGCTGCTGCTCGGTAACTGGATCAGCGACTGGCTCGAGCCGGTCGTCGGTCACGAGGAGCACCACCTCGACGTGCCCGTATGGGTGCTGACGGTGTTCGTGCTCGCGGTCGTCGCGGTCGGCATCGTGATCGCCTACTTCCGCTACCTGCGCGACGAGATCCCCGACGTCGCCCCGACGAAGGTCTCGGTGTTCACCAAGGCGGCGCGTGCCGACCTGTACGGTGACGCGTTCAACGAGGCCGTGTTCATGCGGCCGGGTCAGTACCTCACCCGGACCCTCGTCTTCGTCGACAACCGCGGCATCGACGGAGCCGTCAACGGCATCGCAGGTCTGACCGGACGCGCGGCGAACGCGGTTCGTCGCTGGCAAAACGGATACGTGCGTTCGTACGCACTCGCAACCTTTGGAGGCGCGCTCCTCGTGGTGCTCGCAATGCTGGCGGTGAACCTGACATGAGTTTTCCCTGGCTCACTGTTATTGCCGCGCTGCCGATCGTCGGTGCGCTGGTCCTGGTCGCGCTGCCGCGCGGGCGTACCGCTCTGGTCAAGCAGACCGCGATCGGCTTCACCGCCGTCACGTTGGCGGTCGCCATTGCCATGGCGACGCAGTACTCCGCGAGCGACGGCGGCTACCAGCTGACCGAGAAGCATGAGTGGATCGGCCTCTTCGGCGCGTACTACGCCGTCGGCGTCAACGGCATCGGGCTCACCCTGATCCTGATGACGGTGATCCTCACCCCGATCGTCGTACTCGCATCCTGGCGCGACGGCGACACCGGGCGCTGGAGCCCGAACGCCTTCTTCGCTTGGATGCTCGCGCTCGAGGGCCTTGCGATCGGCGTCTTCGCCGCGATGGACGTGTTCTTGTTCTACGTCCTGTTCGAGGCGACGCTCATCCCGATCTATTTCCTGATCGGCGGTTTCGGCGGGGCAAAGCGCTCGTACGCCGCGATCAAGTTCCTGCTGTTCTCGCTCGTCGGCGGGCTCCTGATGCTCGCGTCGGTCGTCGGGCTGTACGTCGTATCGGCCGACCAGGGCGATCCGAGCTTCCTGATCACCGATCTGATGAGCCTCGACATCGGCGAGACCACCGGCCGCTGGCTGTTCCTCGGCTTCATGATCGCGTTCGCGATCAAGGCGCCGATGTGGCCCGTGCACACCTGGCTGCCCGATGCCGCGGCGGCAGGTACGCCCGGAACATCGGTGTTGCTGGTCAGCATCCTGGACAAGATCGGCACGTTCGGCATGATCCGGCTGTGCCTCGGGATCTTCCCGGAGGCATCGCAGTGGGCAAGCCCCGTGGTGATCGTGCTGGCCGTGATCAGCGTCATCTACGGTGCGTTGCTGGCGATCGGCCAAGACGACATCCGCCGGCTCATCGCCTACACGTCGGTGTCGCACTTCGGCTTCATCGTGCTCGGCATCTTCGTACTCAACAGCCAGTCGGCGTCGGGTGCGTCGCTCTACATGTTCAACCACGGATTGTCGACGGCCGCGTTGTTCCTGGTCACCGGCGTCATGATCAGTCGGCGAGGCTCGGCGCGAATCTCCGACTTCGGCGGCGTACAGAAGATCGCGCCGTTGCTCGCCGGGGTGTTCCTGATCGCCGGTCTGTCCAGCTTGTCGCTGCCTGGGTTGTCGCCGTTCGTGAGCGAGTTCCTCGTACTCGCAGGCACGTTCACGCATTCGATCGCGGCTGCCGCGGTCGCGACGCTCGGCATCGTGCTCGCTGCGCTGTACATCCTGTTGATGTACCAACGCACGATGACCGGACCACTGCGCGAGGACAACGAGGGAGTCACCGACCTGCGTCCGCGCGAGTTGGCCGCGTTGGCGCCGACCGTTGTTCTGATCATCGGCCTCGGGTTCTTCCCGCAGCCGCTGCTCGACGTGATCAACCCGGCCGTCTCCGACACGCTCGAGCACGTCGGCGTCCACGATCCTGAGCCCGACCACCCGGCTGCTGAGTCGGCGGAGGAGGCACACCAGTGAGCTCAGCTCTACTCGCAGCGCCCCCGGACATCTCGGGGCCGTCGATCGAGTACTCCGTCATCTACCCGGTCCTGATCGTCTTCGGGGCTGCGTTCGTCGGCGTGATGCTCGAAGCGTTCGCGCCGCGCAAGGTGCGCTACTTCTCGCAGCTGGTCGTCACCCTGATCGGGCTCATCGCCGCCTTCGTCGGCACGATCCAGGTCGCGGCCGGGCTCGACGAGACGTCCGGTGGTGCCGCTTCGGCGCGAGGCAAGGTCGTTGCCGAGGGTGCACTTGCGGTCGACGGTCCGACGGTCTTCATCTGGGGACTCGTCCTCATCCTCGCGTTCGTCAGCATGCTGCTGTTCGCCGAGCGTCGACTCGAGGGCGGACTCACCGCGTTCGCTGGCCAGGCCGCCGCGATCCCCGGCACCGAGGCGGAGCGCGAAGACACCGCACAGCGGGTCGAGCAGACGGAGATCTTCCCGCTCGCCCTGTTCGCCATCGGCGGCATGATGGTCTTCCCAGCGTCGAATGACCTGATCACGATGTTCATCGCGCTCGAGGTGCTGTCGTTGCCGCTGTACGTACTCTGCGGCATGGCTCGGCGGCGTCGCCTCCTCTCGCAGGAGGCCGCGATGAAGTACTTCCTGCTCGGTGCGTTCGCATCGGCGTTCTTCCTGTACGGAATCGCGCTCACCTATGGCTACGCGGGCAGCCTGACGATGGCCGGGATCGCCGATGCAGTCGCGAGCCGCTCGGGCGGTCACAACCTGCTTCTCGCGGGTATCGGCCTGCTCGCCGTCGGCACGCTGTTCAAGGTGTCGGCAGCGCCGTTCCACGCGTGGACGCCCGACGTCTACCAAGGTGCCCCGACGGCCGTCACCGGCTTCATGGCCGCGTGTACGAAGGTCGCCGGCTTCGGCGCCCTGCTGCGGATCTTCTTCGTGGCGTTCGGTGACGCGCAATGGGACTGGCGCCCGATGCTCTGGATCATCGCCGGACTCACCATGGTCATCGGCTCTCTGGTCGCCATCGCGCAGACGGATATGAAGCGCATGCTCGCGTACTCCTCCGTCGCACACGCAGGCTTCCTGCTGGTCGGTGTCGCCGGTGCGGTCGGTGTGACTGCCGATTACACGGGCATCACCAGCATCGAGAGTGTGCTGTTCTACCTGGCCACGTACGGCTTCCCGACGATCGGTGCGTTCGCCATCGTGACGCTCGTACGTGATGCGGGCGGCGAGGCGACGCACCTCTCGCGGTGGGCGGGGCTCGGTAAGGAGTCACCGCTGCTCGCCTGCATCTTCGCGTTCTTCCTGCTCGCATTCGCGGGAATCCCGCTCACCAGCGGCTTCATGGGCAAGTGGGCGGTGTTCGGCGCGGCTTGGGCCGGCGACGCCTGGCTGCTCGTGGTGATCGGCGTGCTGATGAGCGCCGTGGCGGCGTTCTTCTACGTCCGGGTGATCGTGCTGATGTTCTTCCAGGAGCCGACCGGCGAGGGCCCGACCGTCGCCGTACCGAGCTATCTGACCTCGGTCGTTCTCGCCGTGACGGTTGCTGTCACAATCGTGTTGGGCATCGTCCCCGGACCGGTGCTCGAGCTTGCCCAGCATGCGGGCGCGTTCGTACGCTGACCTGCACTTTGATCGAGGAGTCGTCGTGTCGTCCACGTTTGGCGTGACCATGACCGACGACGCCTTCGAGGCGCGCGTACGCGGTCGGCTCGACTCCGTCGAGCAGGCGCTCACCGATGCGGCGGCCACCGACGAGGCGTTCATCGCCGAAGCCGCGACCCATCTGTTGCGCGCGGGCGGCAAACGGTTTCGGCCGTTACTCGTCGTGCTGACCGCTGAGTTCGGCGATCCGGTCGCCGAGGGTGTGGTGCCCGCCGCACTCGTCGTCGAGTTGACCCATCTGGCGACGCTGTACCACGACGATGTGATGGATGAAGCATCGCTTCGGCGCGGAGCCGAGAGCGCGAACGCGCGCTGGGACAACTCGATCGCGATCCTCACCGGTGACTACCTGTTCGCCCGGGCCTCGCATGTCGTCGCAGATCTCGGACCGGATGCCGTGCGCATCCAGGCCGAGACGTTCTCCCGCCTCGTCCAGGGTCAGATCCGAGAGACGATGGGTCCGCGCGACGGCGAGCAGCCGCTCGAGCACTACCTGTCGGTCGTCTCGGACAAGACCGGGTCACTCATCGCGACGTCCGCGCGCTTCGGCGCCATGATGGCGGGCGCATCGGAGTCGGTGCAACAGCGGTTGACCGAGTTCGGCGAGCGCATCGGATCCGCGTTCCAGCTCAGCGACGACATCATCGACGTCGCAAGTGACTCACACGACTCCGGCAAGACCCCGGGCACCGATCTGCGCGAGGGTGTGCCCACGCTGCCCACGTTGATCGCCCGGTCGTCGGACTCACCGCAGGATGCACGGTTGCGTGAACTTCTGTCGGGGCCCATCTCCAGCGACGCTGACCATGCCGAAGCACTCGCGTTGCTTCGCGAGCACTCGGCACTCGACGAGGCGCGAGCCTTCGTACGAGGCCGTGCCGATGAGGCGCGAGCCCTGCTCGCGGATCTGCCGCCCGGCCACGCTCGCGACGCCCTCGAGTCGCTCTGCGACACGGTCGTCACCCGCATCGCCTGACGAGGGTTCGCAGGGTCCCCGCCGCACGGGTCGGAGCAGGGGTGGCCGAGTCAGTCGACTCCTGCCACGTCAGCCACGGACGTACCTATGGGCACGGCACCACGTCACTTTGCACGGTGTCCCTGCCGTGCAAGGTGGAGTTCCACCATGTCTACTTGGTGAACCACCACCCACCGACCCGGCAAGAGCCAGCCGAATCGGGGACGCCGGCAAGGAGTCCGAGCCCGCAGCCGGTGCACTTGGTGCGACGAATGCCGAGAGGCCCTACGTACAACGACGAAGCGGCCGGCGCGAACCACGTTCGCGCCGGCCGCCTCAGCAGCGTCGGGTCAGCGACCGATGCGCTGGTTGTCGATGCGGTACGTGCAGATGACCGACGGCCGCGGGAAGCGGTCGGTGTGCGGCCACGTCGAGGTCGGCTCCTCGAAGGTCGCGCCGTCGGACTCACCCGGATGCTGCACGGCGGCGAACACCGTGAGGCCGTCCTCCGATACCAGCGGCCCGCACGTCTCGGCGGCGACCGGAACGGTCAGGAACTGACGTACGTTGCCGCGCTCGCTGCCCCGTGTCGGTACGGCGAACATCCCGTCGTTGGACCCGAGCGCGTTACCGTCGGTCGAGATCCACAGATTGCCGGCAGGGTCGAACGCCACGTTGTCCGGGCAGGAGATCGGGCTGACCTGCTCCTTCGGGAACCCGCCGAAGTACGTCTCGGGTGCCTCCGGATCGCCGCAGACCAGGAACAGGTTCCACCGGAACGCCGTCGCAGCCGCGTCGTTGCCACGCTCGACCCACTCGAGTACGTACCCGTTGCGGTTGCCCGATGCGCTCGTCAGCGGTGCATCGAGCGATTCGCGAACCATTGAGGTGTCCAGCGGGTTCGCCTCGTCGACGGGCTGGTCCTTGCCGCGGTTCGAGTTGTTGGTCAGCGCCGCGTACACCCGGCCGGTGACGGGGTTGCGCTCGATGTCCTCGGGGCGGTCCATCTTCGTCGGCGACACCGAGTCGGCCGCGAGCCGCGTGTCGATCAGCACGTCGGCGACGGTCATCCCGTCCACGTACGACTCCGTCGCGGAGGTGAGTGCGATCCACTCACCGGTGCCGTCGTACTCATCGTCGTCGAGCCCGTCGCCGGTGAACTTCGCGACGTACAGCGTGCCGTCGTCCAGCAGGCCGAGGTTGTGCTCGCGAGCCTTCGCGGCCTTGCCCTTGCGGAACTTCTGCCTGGACACGAACTTGTAGATGTAGTCGCCGCGCTCGTCGTCGCCCATGTAGACGACGACGCGGCCGTCCTTGCTGAGCGAGGTCGTCGCACCTTCGTGCTTCATCCGGCCGAGCATCGTACGCTTGCGCGGCTTGGCCTTCGGGTGCTGCGGGTCGATCTCGACGATGTAGCCGAACCGGAACGGCTCGTTCGGCTCCTTGGTCAGATCGAACCGGTCGTCGACATCGCCCCAGCCGCGGCCCTCGCCGCTCAGTCCGTACCGGTCGTAGCTGTCGGCATGCTTCGGGTCGAGGTCGCCGGATGCGTCGAAGTAGCCGTTGAAGTTCTCCTCGCCGGACAGGAACGTGCCCCACGGCGTCATGCCGCCCGAGCAGTTGCCGATCGTGCCGCGCGCGGTGCGACCCTTCGGGTTCGCGCTCGTCCGCATCCGCTTGTCACCGGCGGCCGGGCCGGTCAGCTGCATGGGAGTGTCTGCGGTGATCCGTCGGTTCAGCTTGGTCTTACCGACCGGACGCTGCTTCCACGCGCCGTCGCGGCGGCCACGCTCGATCTCGACGACGCTGAACCCGTGTGCGGCCATCTCGATGCGCTTCTGGGTGTCCGCGTCGTACCAATCGGTCGGGAACATCAGCTCGGGGTCGGTGTACTCGTTGTTGACGCCGAGGATGGCGCGGTTCTTCTCACCCTGGACGGGGAGTACGCCGACGTAGTCGCAGTTGTAGCCGAACTGCTGTGCCTGTGCCTCGGGCGACTGCTTGTACACGTTGAACCGTGGCGCACCCGGCACGACCCGGTCGCCCCACGAGATGATGACGTCGTAGTCGTACCCGGCGGGCACCGTCACGTTGTCGCGTACGTTCGGGCGTACCGGCCGGAACGCGAGCTCTGCGGCGGCACTGCCCTTACCCGGCTTGCCCGGCTTGGCAACCGCCGCGGCCGCCGGGCCGGCGAGGGTTGCGCCGAGACCAACGGTCACCGACGCCGCCGCGCCACCTCGGAGGAGCGACCTGCGCGCAACCACGGAGGCGAGCACATTCGACATGTGCTCGTTGTCGGATTTGTTCGGGATCGGCTTATCGCATGCGTCGCCACAGCGGTAGTGGCAGGTCATCGCGCTTCGAGACCCATGCGGGCCGGTCGGGTTGATCAACGGCAGCAGTCGCGGCATCGCTCGCTCCAAAGATGCGGGGAGTTGTCTTGCGTGCGTGACGTTAAGCAGCCAACACGTTCACCGGATGACGTACGGGTGAACGGTCGGGTACGCCGAGGAGTCAGCGGGCCGGTGCCTGCGCGGCGCGGCGCAGCAGCCGGCGACGGTTGGCGATGCCCTCGACGGTGATGATCGCCAACGCGGCCCAGACCAAAATGAACCCGACCCACCGGGCCGGTGTCATGTCCTCGTGGAAGACCAGGATGCCCAGCAGGAACTGCAGCGTCGGCGTCACGTACTGCAGCAGTCCGAGCATCGTCATCGTGACTCGGTTCGCTGCGCCCGCGAACAGCAGCAGCGGGATAGCGGTGAGTACGCCGGCCAGTACGAGTAGCAGGGCGTTGCCGACTCCTCGGTGGCCGAACGATCCCGAGCCGTCGACATCGAGGTAGCCGAGGTACGCGAGGGCGAGCGGTGCGAGCACCATGGTCTCCAGACCGAGCCCTTCCAGTGCTCCGACGCCGACCTTCTTCTTCAGCAGCCCGTACGTGGCGAACGAGAACGCAAGCGCCAACGAGATGTACGGCGGCCGGCCATAGTCGACACCCAGCTCGATCACCGCAGCGAATGCGAGAGCGAGCGCCGCCCACTGCACGACGCGGAGCCGCTCGCCCAGGACGACGACACCCATCAGGATCGTCACCAGCGGGTTGATGAAGTAGCCGAGCGAGGTCTCGACGACGTGCCCGTTGTTGACGCCGTAGATGTACACGCCCCAGTTCACGGCGATGAAGATCGCGGCCAGGGTCAACAAGCCGAGCCGGCGCGGCGACCGTACGACGGCCAGCGCGCTGCGCCATTTGCCGAGCAGGGTGAGCAGGCCGATGACCAGCGCCAACGACCAGACGACCCGGTGCGAGAGGATCTCCACCGGTCCGGCGGGCTCCAGCAACGGGAAGTAGAGCGGGAAGAACCCCCAGATGGTGTACGCGGCGGCGCCGAACACGAAACCTCGGCGTCGATCATCCGCGAACTCAGCACTCACCAGATGAGTCTAGTGATCGTGGATGGCGTCAGCGCGGTCAGTCCGGTAGGCGGTCGGCGAAGCTCCGCGCGAGGACATCGCCGCAGGTCAGCAGGGCTGTGGTCGTACGTGTTGCCCGGGAGATCACGAACGCTCCCTCCAGGCCGCACACCAGCGCAGTCGTGAGCTCGGCTGCGGTTTCGGCATCGACACCGCGGTCGACGAAGTACGCGGTGCCGACGTGCTGCCAGGACGTGAAGACCTCGGCCGTCGCTTCGCGCAATGGCTCGTTCGTACTCGCGACCTCGAGCGCGACGGTGGCGATCGGGCACGCGTCGGCGAAGTCGGACTCCTCCAGATGCTGCGCGGCCAGTTCGAAGTAGCGCCGGATGCCGCTGGTCAGATCGGGCGCATCGGCAAACGCGAGCGGGAGCACGCCCGCGTACTCGGCGCCCGAGGTGCGGATCGCTTCGGCACTGATCTGCTGTTTGCCGCCGGGAAAGTGGTGATAGATCGAACCGAACGGCGCGCCCGCGCGCTCGACTATCTGTTTGATGCCGGTAGCGGCGTAGCCCTGGTCGCGCAGTAGCTCGGCCGTGCTCGCCACGATCCGGTCACGGGTTCCGGTTGTCATCAGCACCTCCGCGGACCATACTAGAGCGATCATTCTAGAACGATCACTCTAGTCGAGGCCGGCTAGTTGGGGGCGAAGCGATGCAGACAGCATCAGTACCGGCAGGCACCATCGAGTACGCAGACACCGGCGGCGACGGTCCGGTGGTCGTCTTCCTGCACGGCCTGTTCATGAACGGTTCGACGTGGCGCGACGTGGTACCGCAGCTAGCGGACTCCTATCGCTGCATCACTCCGAACCTCCCCCTCGGTTCGCATCGCATTCCGATGAACGAGGACGCCGACCTCGCGCTGTTCGCCATGACCAATTTGGTCGCGGACTTCCTGGACGCACTCGACCTGCACGACGTCACGCTGGTCACGATCGACTGGGGAGGAAGCCTCTTCCTCACCGCCGAAGGTCGTGACGACCGCATTGCGCGGCAGGTGATCTGCCCAGCCGAGGCGTACGACAACTTCCCGCCGGGACTCGCCGGCAAAGTGGCCGTACTCGCCTGCAGACTGCCCGGTGGCATCAGCCTTGGCCTGCGCCAGTTGCGGATCTCTTGGCTCCGGAACTCCCCGCTGATGTTCGGCGGGTTGTTCAAGAAGGGGCTGCCCGACGACATCGCACGCGAATGGACCGCGCCGGGTCTTGCCTCTGCTGATATCCGTCGTGACCTGCGTAAGTACGGTCGTCGGCAGCCGCCGAAGTCAGAACTGATCGCGGCGACGGAGCGGCTCGCGGACTTCGAGGGTCCGACGCTGATTGTCTGGGCGCCGGAGAGCGCGATGATGCCGGCGGAGCACGGGCGTCGACTCGCCGAGCTGATCCCGCACGCCCGCTCCGTCGAGATCCTCGACGCACACACGATGGTCAACGAGGACCAGCCCGAGGAGTTCGTCCGCCAGCTGGGTGCGTTCCTCGCCGACACCGACGCGTCGATCGCGAGAAGCTAACACATACTGAGATATCGGCCTGCGTACGACTGGACGCTGATACCTTCCTGCGTATCAGCGCCACCATCGAATCCAGGAGCCGCTATGCCGGGCCCGCTTGTCCCAGTCCACCTCTGCGGCAGCGTCCCGCTGGCGGACGCCACGGCCGTGTTCACCCAGGCCGCGCATCGACTTGGCGTCGCCGTCGGGCGGATCCCCGACGGTGAGACGGGCGTACGCGACAACTGGGTCGTCTGGCAGCTCCCGATGCTGCAGGCACATCCCGACCTCGAGACCGTGCCGCCGCCGAGCCCGGAGTACGGGCCGAGCATGCGAGTGCAGGCAAAGCCCGGCATCGATCCGGCGTCGGTGAGGTTCGAGTCGCTGGGGTACGCAGACGCTGCACGGGCGTCATGGCAGATCTTCAGCGAGCTGCAGGACGGTGGAGTGATCGCGCCCGAGGTGCGGTTCCAAGTGAGCCTCCCCACGCCGATCGCCGTTGTGGCGGCATTCGTCGGCGCACACCAGGCCGAGCTCGAGGTTGCTTACGAGGATGCGATCCTGCGCGAGCTCGCCGAGATCGTCGCCGCGGTCCCGGCAGACCGTCTCGCCGTCCAGTGGGACACTGCGGTCGAGTTCGCGGTGTTCGAGGGCGTATTTCCGTCGTGGTTCGGAGCGGACTACGACGACCAGCGTGCGGAGGTCGCGCGGCGACTCGTGCGTCTCGGCAACGCCGTGCCCGCGGGCGTGCAGCTGGGCTATCACCTCTGCTACGGCGACTTCGGGCACGAGCACTTCGTGGAGCCCGCCGACACCTCGAAGCTCGCCGACATCGCGAACGACCTCGGCGCGGGTCTCGATCGCGACCTGAACTGGGTGCACCTTCCGGTGCCGCGCGGGCGCGACGACGCCGCGTACTTCGAACCTCTGAGTGCGCTCGCCCTTCGACCGGAGACGACCGTCTACCTCGGGCTCGTACACGCAACGGACGGGCAGCCCGGCGCCGAACGCCGGATCGCCGCCGCCAGGGCCGCGATCTCGGAATTCGGCATCGCAACGGAATGTGGCATGGGCCGACGTCCCGCCGAGCAGATCCCCGGCCTGCTGGATCTGCACGCACAACTCGCGGCCGAGCTCTGAGCGCCTACGGCGCCCGTCGGGTCAGCTGACCTTCCAGGTGTCGGGGCCGGTGATCAGGGTCTGCAAGTCACCGGAGCCGTTCATCTCGGTGGCGGACTCGACCTGCTGCCGGGCCAAATCGTCGTACGTAGGACGCTCGATCTGGCGGAAGATCCCCACCGGTGCGCGGTCGAGCTGGCCGGCGGCGGTGAGCCGCGACAACGCGAACGCCTGGCTGGGGTCTTCGGCGTACGCATCGTGCACGACCAGCTTGTCGACATCGTCGTCGCCGGTGACGTCGACGACCTCGAAAGCACCCGTCGCCCCGTCGCGTACGAGCCCCTGCTCACCATTGGGGCCGAAACGCACGGGCTGACCGTGCTCGAGCCGGATGACCGCGTAGTCCTTCGTCTCGTTGTCCTTGATCGTGTCGAATGCGCCGTCATTGAAGATCGGGCAGTTCTGGTAGATCTCGACGAGCGAGGTGCCACGGTGTGCTGCGGCCTCGCGGAGCACACCGGTCAGGTGTTTGCGGTCCGAGTCGATCGTGCGCGCCACGAACGTCGCCTCCGCACCGAGCGCGACCGATACCGGGTTGAACGGGGTGTCCAGCGATCCGTACGGGGTCGACTTGGTGACCTTGCCGAGTTCGGACGTGGGGGAGTACTGCCCCTTGGTGAGGCCGTAGATCCTGTTGTTGAACAGCAGAATCGTCATGTTGACGTTGCGCCGCAGCGCGTGGATGAGGTGGTTGCCGCCGATCGAAAGTGCATCGCCGTCTCCCGTGACGACCCACACCGACAGGTCCGGTCGGGTCGACGCGAGTCCGGTCGCGATCGCCGGCGCCCGACCGTGGATCGAATGCATTCCGTACGTGTCGAGGTAGTACGGGAAGCGCGACGAGCAGCCGATGCCCGATACGAACACTATGTTCTCGCGTTTCAACCCGAGCTCGGGCAGGAAGCCCTGTACGGCTGCCAGCACGACGTAGTCGCCGCAACCGGGGCACCAGCGCACCTCCTGGTCGGAGCCGAACTCCTTGCGGGTCTGCTTCTCGTCCGTCGTGGGTACGGATGCGAGCCCGTCACGCGCCAGGCTCGGCGTGGGCAGGTCGACGGCGGTCATCGGACGGCCTCCTCTTCGAGGGAGTCTGCGGTGGCTCGGATCACGTCGGACAACTCGGCTGCGCCGAACGGAAGTCCGCGTACCTGGTTGTAGCCGACGGCGTCGACGAGATACTCGGCGCGCAGCAGCGTGCGCAGCTGACCGAGGTTCATCTCGGGCACCAACACCTTGTCGTAGCGGTGCAGCACCTCGCCGAGGTCGGGCGGGAACGGGTTGAGGTGACGCAGATGCGCCTGCGCCACGTGGTAGCCGGCCGCGCGCGCCCTTCGTACGCCCGCTCCGATGGGGCCGTACGACGAGCCCCAGCCGATCACCAGCAGCCGTGCGTCGCCGGTCGGGTCGTCGAGGTCGGTTGCGCCGATCGTGTCGGCGACGCGATGCACCTTCGCGTCGCGGAAGGTCACCATCCGGTGGTGGTTGTCGGGGTCGTACGAGATGTCGCCGGTGCGGTCGGCCTTCTCGAGCCCGCCGACGCGGTGCTCGAGCCCGGCGACCCCCGGCGGTGCCCACGGGCGCGCCAGCGTCTCGGGGTCACGGAGGTACGGGAGGAACTCCTCGGTGCCGTCGTCGGCCGTGTGGTTCGGGCCGGTGACGAAGTCGGGCCGGATCCGCGGCAGACTCTCGATATCGGGGATCGCCCACGGCTCCGAGCCGTTGGCGATGTAGCCGTCGGACAGCAGCATCACCGGCGTGCGGTAGGTCACGGCGATGCGAGTCGCCTCCAGCACGGCGTCGAAACAGTCCGAAGGCGAACGCGGGGCGACGATCGGGATCGGGGCCTCGCCGTTGCGGCCGTACATCGCCTGTAGGAGGTCGGCCTGTTCGGTTTTGGTCGGCAGGCCCGTCGACGGCCCGCCGCGCTGAACGTCGATCACCAGCAGCGGCAGCTCCAGCATCACTGCGAGCCCGATCGTCTCGGACTTCAGTGCCACGCCGGGGCCGGACGTCGTCGTCACGCCGAGCGCGCCACCGAAGGAGGCTCCGAGCGCCGCGCCGATCGAGGCGATCTCATCCTCTGCCTGGAACGTCGTGACGCCGAAGTTCTTGTGCTTGCTGACCTCGTGCAGGATGTCCGAAGCCGGTGTGATCGGGTACGCGCCCAGGAACACGTCGAGCCCGGTCTGCACACCCGCCGCCACGATGCCGTACGACAGTGCGGTGTTACCGGTGATGTTGCGGTACGTACCTGCAGGCAGCGCCGCTGGCTTGATCTCGTACGAGACGGCGAACGCCTCGGTCGTCTCGCCGTAGTTCCAGCCGCTGCGGAAGGCCGTGAGGTTCGCGTCGCGGATGTCCGGCTTCGACGCGAACCGCTGCGACAGGAACTCGATGGTGCCGTCGGTCGGCCGGCCGTACATCCACGACAGCAGGCCGAGCGCGAACATGTTCTTGGCCCGTGAGGCGTCCTTGCGCGACAGCCCGAACTCGTCGATCGCCTCGACGGTGATCGCGGTGAGGTCGACCGTGTGCAGGTTGTACGACTCCAGGCTGCCGTCCTCGAGCGGGTTGGCGTCGTAGCCGGCGCGCGCGAGGTTGCGCTTACCGAAGTCGTGGGTGTCGACGATGAGCGTGCCGCCGTCGGCGAGGTCGCTCACGTTCGCCTTCAGCGCGGCCGGGTTCATCGCGACCAGTACGTCTGGGCGGTCGCCGGGAGTCAGGATGTCGTGGTCGGCGAAGTGCAGTTGGAAGGAAGAGACGCCGGCCTGCGTACCCGCGGGTGCGCGGATCTCTGCCGGGAAGTTCGGCAGCGTGGACAGATCGTTGCCGAATGCGGCCGTCTCCTGGGTGAATCGGTCCCCCGTCAGCTGCATTCCGTCTCCGGAGTCACCGGCGAACCGGATCACGACGCGATCCAGCTGTTGTACCTGCTTCGACACTGAGGGTGTTCCCTTCTACGGAGGCCTCCGCCACCCTCGATCGTACGCTGACGGAACCGGCGCGTGACGGGTCCCACCATGTGAGCCAGGTGCTGGCCGAACCGCACCCCCGCCCGCTGGGCCGCACGTTTCAGCCCCTATTTTTGCGATTTCGGGGCCGGAACGTGCGGCTCACGGGGCGGTGTCAGCGGTAGTTGACGAACTGTGTCGCGAAGTCGAGGTCGGCGGCCTTCACCAGCGCGATGACCTCCTGCAGATCGTCGCGCTTCTTGCTGCTCACACGGAGCTCATCGCCTTGCACCTGGGTCTTGACGCCCTTCATGCCCTCGTCGCGGATCAGCTTGGCGATCTGCTTCGCCTGGTCCTGGGTGAGGCCGTCCTTGAGCGTGCACGAGATCTTCGACTCTTTGCCCGACTGGCGCGGCTCGCCTTCCTCGAGAGCCTTCAGCGAAACACCGCGCTTGACGAACTTGTCCTTCAGTACGTCGAGTGCGGCGAGCGCCCGCTCGTCGGCATTCGCGGTGATCTCGATGCCGAGCTCACCGCTGCGCTCGACCGACGCGCCGGTGTTCTTGAAGTCGAACCGCGTCGCCAGCTCGCGGGACGCCTGGTTGACGGCGTTGTCGACCTCCTGCTTGTCGACCTTGCTGACGATGTCGAACGATGACTCGCTGGCCATTCGTACCCTCCGGAGTGGATGCGGTTTCGGTGAACGCGGTTTCGTTGCTGAAAGTCTCCTACGCTATTGTTTCTCCTCGTTGCTTCGTGGCGCACAGGGGGATGCTCGATCCGCTCGCACCCGCGGCAGCGAACCCCGGCAGGTTGCCCGAGCGGCCAAAGGGAGCTGACTGTAAATCAGCCGGCATTGCCTACGCAGGTTCGAATCCTGCACCTGCCACCGACGTGAGGCCCGACCGCAAGGTCGGGCCTCATTCGTTTCACTCGGGCCGTGATCGTGGCCCGCTGCCGTGTGCAGGTCACGACGTGATCTCTCGCGGTACGCCGCCGCGGACCGCGTCGGCGAGCATGGCTGGGAGCCGGTCGAGGATGTACGGCAGACTCAGCGGTGACGTGAAGTAGATCGCTCCCGCGAGTGTGCCGTCGGTGTACGCGGAGCGGCCCTCCTCGACCGGCGCGAGGTTCATGAACGTCGCCTCGCCCTCGAACCGGTCCAGGTCGGCCGGCTTCTCGGTCGCCCACAACAACACGTCTGCGCCGTCGATGATGTCGATCTTCTCCGCGGGGATGTAGGCCTGTGCTCCCTCGCGGCGGTACTGGTCGAGGTATCCCGGGACAGTGAAGCCGAGTGCGGTCAGGAACTCCGTACCCAGGCCGTCCGGGTACGCGATGTAGGTGCTGTCGTAGACGGCGTTCTGCAGGAACACGATCGACTTGTCCGCGAACTCCGGATGCTTGCTTGCCTCGGACCTGAACCGGCTCTTGATGTCGTCGATCAGCTTGTCCGCTTCGGGCCGCAGACCGAGCGCGTCGCCGATCAGGCGGGTCTGTACGGGCCATGGCGAGAAGTAGTCCGATGCGCCCTGGGGAGCCGCGAGGGTGGGCGCCAGCTCCGAGAGCTTGTCGTAGTCGTCCTTCGTCACGCCTGAGTTGGTGCCGATGATCAGGTCAGGGCGCAGGGTGGCGATCTTCTCGAAGTCGAACCCGTCGGTGGCGCTGAGTACGGTGGGTTCCGCGTCGCCGAGCGCGTCTTGGGCCCACGGCCACACGGCGTACGGCTGCTCGCCGTACCACTCGGTCGTCGCGATCGGCGTGTGCCCGAGCGCGAGCACGGTGTCCTGCTCGGTGAGCCCGACGATCACGATGCGCTCCGGCCGGCTCTCGACGGTGATGGTTCCGTACTTGTGCTCGGCCGTCGCCGGGAACTGCCCGCCAGAGCCGGCGGATGCCGGTGCATCGTCGTTCTCGCGCCCGCAGGCCGATAGAAACAGGGCCGCACCACCGATCAGGACGGTTCGACGACGGATGTGATGGGCCATGACGCCTCCGGTTCAGTTAGGTGTGCCTAACCTATTCCATGAGATCGATGGCCCGACCGTTCGGGCGCCTTCGACGCACCGCGCTGGGCGTACGAAGGGGTCGAGGGGCCCTGGTCGTCAGCGGAGGTTGCGCTCGGCGACCTTGGTGAAGCGGCGGTTGAGGTAGGTCATCGCGACGTCGTACGCAGGGGCGAACTTGCGCTGCCACCAGTGCCCGAACGCGATGTCGCGGGAGGTGAATACGAGGTGGCGCCGCGACCGAATGCCGCGCATGATCGCCTCGGCCGCCTGCTCCGGCGTCACCGCGTGACGTTGGAACTTCTCGATCAGCTCGCGTATCTCCGGTGCGTCGCGTTCGACTCCCACGATGTCGACACTGCCGACCAGGGGAGTGTTCACCGCGCCAGGGCACACCAGCTTCACGCCGATGCCGTGTCGGGCGAGATCGAAGCGCAGTACCTCGGAGACTCCTCGGAGCCCGAACTTGGCCGCGCTGTACGGCGCATGCCACGGCAGGCCGAACAACCCGGCCGCCGACGAGACATTCACCACCAGACCGCCGCGGCCCGCCTCGATCATCGCGGGTACGAAGCACTCCATGACGTGGATCGGCCCCATCAGGTCGATCTCGACGGTGCGCTGCCAGTGCCGGTGCTCGAGTCGGTCGATGGTGCCCCAGGTGGAGATGCCGGCGATGTTCATCACGACGTCCATCGAGCCATGCGCATCGTGGATCTCTTCGGCGAGCGTACGAATCGCTTCGTAGTCGGCCACATCTGCCGGTTTTGCGAAGGCGATCCGCCCGCCCGCGTCGCGTACTTCGGCGACCACTCGGTCGAGCTGTGTGCCGTCGAGGTCGGTGAGGTAGAGCTCGGCGCCGTCGCGGGCTGCCGCGAGTGCCGTCGCGCGACCGATGCCGCTGGCGGCGCCGGTCATGAAGACCCGGCGGTTCTGCAAGGACGTGACGCGCATGATGAGGTTCGCTCCCGCGGAAGACGTGATTGGGACGAATGTACTACTTGATGCTACCGGCCGGTAGTGCAATCCGAAACCAGTTGGGTGAGGGGTCGACGCGGCCCGCGCCGGCGGGCCAGAATTGTCCTGGCATGGCCGATTTCTCTATTCGCGGTCGCACTGTGTACCATCGACCGTCGGCTCGCCCCTTTAGCTCAGTCGGCAGAGCGTCTCCATGGTAAGGAGAAGGTCTACGGTTCGATTCCGTAAAGGGGCTCTGGGTTGGATGGTTCGTCGCTCGCGGCGGATCACCCTCCCCGTGGCGGGGTAGCTCAGTTGGTCAGAGCGCACGGCTCATAATCGTGAGGTCGCGGGTTCGAGCCCCGCCCCCGCTACGTAACAAGCCAAACCGGCAGGCAGGCGCCGCACCTGGGCGCCGATGAAGCAGTACGACCGACAGAGGACACTCCAGTGGCCAGCAAGAGCTCAGACGTCCGCCCCAAGATCACCTTGGCTTGCACCGTGTGCAAGGAGCGGAACTACATCACCAAGAAGAACCGCCGCAACGATCCGGACCGGATGGACCTCAAGAAGTACTGCCCGCGTTGCAAGCAGCACACCGATCACCGCGAGACCCGCTGACGTCAGGCGCTCTGGTTCGACGCTCGAATGGCACCCACCGCGTACGCGCGGTCGGGTGCCGTTTCGCGTACGCGCGCGCTACGCCTAATCTCGTCCCATGGCACTCGATCCCGAACTCGTCGGTCGTACGTTCCCGCCGACCGCGCCGTACGACGTGAGCCGACATGAGATCGCCGAGTTCGCTGCGGCGGTCGGCTATGCCGAGGCCGGCGACGAGGCGCCGCCGACGTTCCCGATCGTGATCGCCTTCAAGGCGATGACCGCTCTGATGGGCGATCCGGAGGTCGGTATCGAGCTCCGCAACGTCGTACACGCCGACCAGCGGTTCGTCTCCGAGCGCGCAATCCGCGCCGGTGACGTGCTGACCGCCCAGCTGCAGGTCGAGAAGCTTCGGCACATGGCGGGCACCGACATCATCACGACCCGCAGCGATATCGTCGCGGCCGACGGCGAGCACGTCTGCTCGGCGTACGCGACCCTCGCGCACAAATCGGGAGCCGACGCATGAGCATCACCGAAGGCGCCGAGCTCGGCCCGATCTCCTACGCCATCACCCGTGCCGACCTGGTTCGCTACGCCGGTGCGAGCGGTGACTTCAACCCGATCCACTGGTCCGACCGGGTTGCGATGTCGGTGGGGCTGCCGGGAGTCCTCGCACACGGCATGTACACGATGGCGCTCGCCGGTCGTGCCGTGGAGTCGTGGCTCGACGACGGTCAACGCGTCGCGGAGTTCGCGGTGCGGTTCACCAAGCCGGTGCTGGTTCCCGATGACGAGCAGGGCACCGAGATCGAGGTGGCAGGGCTCGTCAAGGGCGACGACGATGACGGGCGTACCCGCATCGACCTGACGGTCCGGTGCGGCGACGAGAAGGTGCTCGGGATGGCGAGGGCGTTCGTTGCGTGAGCAGTACGACGCCGCGCTCGCACCACTGACGACGCTGCGGCTCGGCGGACCCGCGTGCCGGCTGGTCGAGGTCGACACCGAGTCGGAGCTGCTCGAGGTCGTGGGCGACGCCGACGACGCGAACGAGCCGGTGCTCGTTCTCGGCGGCGGCAGTAACGTCGTCGTGGCCGATGACGGGTTCTCGGGCACGGCCGTGCTGGTGCGTACGCGCGGTGTCGACATCGAGGTCGACGCGAGCGGCGCAGTGATGGTCACGGTGGCTGCCGGCGAGGAGTGGGACCCGTTCGTACGGCGAGCCGTCGATGAGCAGTGGGTCGGCGTCGAAGCGCTATCGGGCATCCCCGGTCTCGCGGGAGCGGTCCCGATCCAGAACGTCGGAGCGTACGGCCAGGAGGTCGCGCAGACCATTGCGAGCGTGCGTACGTACGACCGAGAGGAGCGGCGGCTGCGTACGTTCTCCGCGGCCGACTGCGGTTTCGCGTACCGGACGAGCAGGTTCAAACAGTCGCCGGGTCGGCACCTGATCTTGTCGGTGACCTTCCGATTCGCGCTCGGCGAGCTGTCCGCACCCGTGCGGTACGCCGAGCTCGCGCGCAGACTCGGCGTCGAGCAGGGCGAGCGCGCCAAGTCCGCCGACGTACGCGAGGCGGTGCTGACGCTGCGGCGCGGCAAGGGCATGGTGCTCGATGAGCACGATCACGACACGTGGAGCGCCGGGTCGTTCTTCACGAACCCGATACTTGCGTCCGACGATGCCGCGCGCCTCCCCGGTGACGCCCCGCGGTTCCCGGAGCCCGGCGGGCAGGTCAAGACCAGCGCCGCCTGGCTGATCGACCATGCCGGGTTCCCCAAGGGTTACGGCGAAGGCAATGCACGACTGTCCGGCAAACACTTGCTCGCGCTCACGAACCGCGGCGGCGCCACGACGGCGGAGGTCTTGGACCTCGCCCGCGAGATACGTGATGGCGTCCGCGCCGCGTACGACGTCACCCTGAACAATGAGCCGGTGCTCGTCGGGGTCGATCTGTGAAGTTCGCTGGTCGTCAGGCATCCTGGCGGCCGAGTTGTGCGTCATTGACATGGTGAGGGAATGAGTTCGAGGCGTGTTTTGACCAAAGCCGCGGCGGCAGTGGCCGGCGCGGCGCTCATCGTGTCGGCCTGCGCGCAGGAGCCGGACTCCGCCGCGACTGAGTCGTCGGAGAGCACATCGGACGAGGCGACGACAGACGACGAGGCAACGACGGTGGACTTCGTCAGCCGCCCGGATCTGCCTGGCCCCGTCATCGACATTGAAGGCGACACAGACAAGGCCGCGCCCGGCAAGGTGTTCCTGGCGCCGAAGGGCGCGGACGACCCGATGCACGGTCCGGTCATCGTCGACTCCGAGGGCGAGCCGGTGTGGATCAACCCGGTCGGTGACCGCTGGACGTACGACTTCCGCGTGCAGACCTACCAGGGCAAGCCGGTGCTGACCTGGTGGCAGGGGCAGCACCTGTCCGGTGGCTACGGCCACGGCGAGTATGTGCTGATGGATCGGTCGTACCGCGAGGTCGCCACCGTGACGACTCCGAAGCTCGGTGCCGACTTCCACAACATGACGCTGACGCCTCAGGGCACGGCGCTGATGACGAGCTTCCCGGTGGTTCGCCGCGACCTGACCTCGATCGGCGGTGCGAAGGACGGCTACGTCGCCGACTGCGTGGTGCAGGAGGTCGATGTGAAGACCGGCAAGGTGAAGTTCCGCTGGAGCATGCTCGACCACGTACCGCTGAGCGAGACGACCGAGGACCCCGAGAGCAACCCCGACGAGCCAGGCACCAAGAAGGCTCCGCTCGACCCGTTCCACGTCAACTCGGTGTACCGCGACGGCAAACACGGGCTGCTCGTGTCGGCACGTAACACCAGAGCCGTCTACCGCATCGACAAGCGCACCGGCAAGCTCGACTGGACACTCGGCGGCAAGAACACCGACTTCGACATGCAGGGCGACTCCGAGTTCGCGTACCAGCACGATGCGCAGCGTCAGCCGGACGGCACGATCACGATGTTCGACAACGAGGCGGCGCCGACGGTCGGCGAGGAGTCTCGCGGCCTGCGGCTCGCGCTCGACGAGAAGAAGATGACGGCGCAGGTCGTCGCCGAGTACCTCCCGCCGGACGGGCGACTGTCGGCGAGCCAGGGCAACATGCAGGTGCTGCCGGACGGTCATGTGATGATCGGCTGGGGCTCGGAGGAGAACTACTCCGAGTACAACCGCCGCGGCAAGCTGCTGTACGACGCCGCGGTCATCGGCCAGAGCTACCGCGTGCACCGCCATCGGTGGCATGCAACGCCGAGTGAGCCGCCGAAGTTCGTGTACCAGGACGGCACGGCGTACGTCAGCTGGAACGGCTCGACCGAAGTGAAGTCGTGGCGCTTCATCGCCGGCGGCGACAAGAAGTCGGCCCATGTCGTGGCGACCGTGAGCCGAGACGGTTTCGAGACCGCGCAGCGGATGGCAGACCGTCCGTACATCGCGGCCCAAGCGCTGAACGCGAAGGGCAAGGTCATCGCGACCGCGGAGCCCGACGTCTGGCCGTAGCGCGGACGCGAGTCAAGCACCGAACCACGCGGGCGCATCGAGCCGGTACGCGTGCGGACCGACCACCTTGCGCAGATCGGCTTCGAGCGCATCGACCCGACCTTCGCCGAGCGTACGCACCCAGCGGGCGCGTAGATCGTCGAAGATCGCTGCGGACCGCCGCAGCACGTCGATGCCGGCGTCGGTGAGTACGACAACCTTGCGGCGCGCATCGTGTTCATCTGCGGTGCGGGTGACATAGCCGAGTCGTTCGAGGCCGTCGATCGTCTTGCCGGCGGCCTGTTTGGTGACGCCGAGCCGTCGGCCGACCTCGCTCGCGGTGGCGCCGTCGAGGCCGATCGCCTGCATCGCGAACCCGTGTACGGGTCGCAGCTCGGCATGGCCCTGATCGCGGAGTTCGGCGTGCAGCTCGTCGATCAGCGTACGAAAGCCGCCGAACAACAGCAGCGGTAGTTCGTATCCGGGCGACGCAGGATTCTCAGTTGGCATTATCGACAACCAGGTTTACTATGTGGTCAACCATGTTGACCAATCTAGCCCAGGAGAATCCAGTGCTCGACTTCCCACGCCATACGACCGAAACCGCATCGGAGCCCGCACGGCGCCGGCTGGGCGCCATCGAGGGCGCGTTCGGATACCTGCCCGCGGCCGTTTCGCTGATGGCCAACTCTCCGGAGACGGTCGAGGCCTTCTCGGCCGCCAACGCGCAGTTCGAGCGGGCCAGCCTCGACCCGGTCTCGCGGGAGGTCGTCGTGATGACGATCGCGACCCGCTACGACTGCCACGTCTGTATTGCCATGCACTCGGCGAGACTCGAGGCGCTCGACGCGTCGCCGGCACTCATCGCAGCGTTACGCGACCGTACTCCGCTGCGAGATGAGAAGTACGAAGCGCTGCGTACCTTCACGCTCGCGGCGATGGACGGTCACGGCGTCGTCGAGGACTCGGTGGTGGAGCGCTTCCGACAGGCCGGTTACGACGAGCGGAACGCGCTCGAGGTCGTACTCGCGATCGGTACATACACGCTCAGCGCGTTCGCGAACCGGATGACCGCGGCTCCCTTGGACGATCAGGTATCCGCGTAACCACACCCCCGCTGGGCCGCACGTTTCTGCCCCGATTTCGCCGGAATGAGGGCCGAAACGCGCGGCCCAGTGGGGGTGCGGTCAGGGCGGCGTGCTCAGCCATTCGTCGATGCCCTTGAGTCCGGCCTCGACGATGTCACTCGGCGCCCGCGACGAACGCAGCGACATACGAGCCAGGTCGGCCAGCTCCTCATCGGAGAAACCCTGTGCCGCGCGCAGGATCGAGTACTGCGCGGCGAGCCGCGAGCCGAACAACAGCGGGTCATCGGCGCTGAGGCCGAGCTGGGCGCCCGCCGCGACGAGCTCGCGTACGGGCACCTCCTGGTACGTGTCGTACACGCCGAGGGCGACGTTCGAGGCGGGGCAGACCTCGAGGGGTATGCCGTCGTGGACGATCCGATCGAGCAGGCGGGGGTCTTCGATGCTGCGTACGCCGTGGCCGAGCCGGTCGGCGTGCAGGTACGTCAGGCAGGCGTCGATGTTCGCGGGGCCGCGTAGCTCGCCACCGTGCGGCAGGCTCGCCAGGCCGGCCCGTCGAGCGATGGCGAAGGCCCGCTCGAAGTCCGACGTCGTGCCCCGGCGTTCGTCGTTCGACAGGCCGAAGCCGATCACGCCGCGACCCGCGTACTGTGCCGCGAGTCGCGCCAGCGTGCGCGCGTCGAGCGGATGCTTCGTACGGTTCGCGGCGATGATCACCCCGATGCCGATCCCGACAGTGCGCTCTGCCTCGCGGGCCGCGTCGAGCACCAGGTCGGTGAACGCCGTGACGCCACCGAAGAGGCCGGCGTACCCCGACGGGTCGACCTGGATCTCCATCCACACCGATCCGTCTGCGCGGTCCTCCTCGGCCGACTCACGCAGCAGACGGCGTACGTCTGCCTCGGTGCGGAGTACCGACCGCGCTACGTCGTACAACCGCTGGAACCGGAACCAACCCTTCTCGTCGGCGGCACTGAGCTGCGGCGGCCAGTCGTCGACGAGCGCGCTGGGCAGCGGAATGCCGTCGCGCTCCGCGAGCTCCACCAGCGTCGGATGACGCATCGAGCCGGTGAAGTGCAGGTGCAGGTGAGCCTTCGGGAGGGTGGCTACCGGTCGCAATGGAGGCGGCCTCAGGCCGTGCCGAGCAGCTTCTGGATCCGCGAGACACCCTCGACCAGATCGTCGTCGGACAAGGCGTACGAAAGCCGCAGATAGCCGGGCGTGCCGAATGCCTCGCCGGGTACGACGGCGACCTCGACCTGGTCGAGGATCGCGGCCGCGAGCTCGACCGACGTCGTCGGTGTGACATCGCCGACCGGGCGACCCAGGGCGCCCTTCACGGACGGGTACGCGTAGAACGCACCGGTCGGTGTCGGGCACTCGAAGCCGTCGATCGCGTTCAGCATCTCGACGATGGTGCGGCGGCGTCGGTCAAACGCGTTGCGCATCTCGTCGACGGCCGACAGATCGCCGGTGAGGGCCGCGATCGCGGCGCGCTGCGAGACGTTCGCGACGTTGGAGGTCGCATGCGACTGCAGGCTGGTCGCCGCCTTGATCACATCGCGCGGACCGATCGACCATCCGACTCGCCAGCCGGTCATCGCGTACGTCTTGGCGACGCCGTTGAGCACGACACACGTATCGGCGAGTTCGGGCACGACGACCGGCATCGAGACCGACTCGACGCCGTCGTAGGTGAGGTGCTCGTAGATCTCGTCGGTGACGACCCACAGACCGTGCTCGACCGCCCAGCGTCCGATCGCCTCGACCTGTTCGCGGGGGTAGACCGCGCCGGTCGGGTTCGACGGCGAGCAGAACAGCAGGACCTTCGTACGGTCGGTGCGCGCCGCCTCCAGCTGCTCGACGGTCACCAGGTAGTCCTGGGTCTCATCGGCGACGACGTCGACGGCGACACCCCCGGCCAGCTTGATCGACTCGGGGTAGGTCGTCCAGTACGGAGTCGGCAGCAGCACCTCGTCGCCCGGGTCGAGCAGCGTCGCGAACGTCTCGTACACGGCCTGCTTGCCGCCGTTGGTCACCAGCACCTGGGCGGCGTCGATCTGGTACCCCGAGTCGCGCGCGGTCTTGGCCACGATCGCGTCCTTGAGAGCGGGCAGGCCGCCGGCGGCGGAGTAGCGGTGGTTCACGGGGTCGTGGCACGCGGCTGCCGCGGCGTCGACGATGTAGTCGGGCGTCGGGAAGTCGGGCTCACCGGCGCCGAATCCGATCACGGGGCGGCCGGCGGCCTTGAGCGCCTTGGCCTTGGTGTCGACGGCGAGCGTCGCGGATTCGGTGATGCCGCCGATGCGAGCGGAGACCCGGCGCGCGGTGGAGGGGGCTGCGGAGGAAGCCGACGAAGTCATGTGCCTATCGTTGCACTGCGGTTGAGCGCACGCTACGCGGTATCCCGCTTGCCGGACCCGTCGTCGAGAGTTTGCGGACTTCTCGTTGTCGTCGACGCTCGGCAGCACCTGAAAGTCCGCGAACTCCGCCCGACGTACGCCTGAGTTCGACGGCGACCGCCTGCTCCCGTACACTCGTCACGCGGTGGATTTCCACGCTTGGTCGTCATGCCCTCACCAACACCGGTGTTGCATGGTCGCGCCGCGCGCCGGAACCGCCATAGGGCAGTAGCTCAACTGGCAGAGCATCGGTCTCCAAAACCGAAGGTTGGGGGTTCAAGTCCCTCCTGCCCTGCGAACCACCTCGGCCACCCGGCCGGGGTGTACGAGAAGAGTCGACGAGTAGTAGGTGGAATGTGGTGAGCGATACACGCGCCTCGACCCCGAGCGGGAAACGCGGCGGACGTACGTCCCCGGCCACGTTCTACCGACAGGTCGTTGCCGAGCTTCGCAAGGTCGTCTGGCCGACGCAGAACCAGGTCGTGACGTACTTCTTCGTCGTGCTCGTCTTCGTACTCGTGATGATGGCGATCGTCGCCGGGCTGGACTTCGGGTTCGGCAAGGCGATGTTCGCGGTGTTCGCCTGACCCCCGCGGGTCGGCTTGATGGTGAAGGTGGCGTAACCAACCGTGTCCCAGTCGTACAACGAGCCTGAGCTCGATCAGGCGCTCGAGGACGTCGCTCCCGAGGGTGACTCCGACCTCGAGCAGGACATCGAGGTCGACGAGGTCGAGATCGGGCTGGACGCTGCCCTCGAGGCGACCGAGACCGCGGGCGAGGCCGGTGCCGAGGCGTACGACCCGGCCGCCGATGCGGCTGCGGACGCAGGTGACGCCGACACCGCCGACACCGTCGCCGACCCGGCCGCCGACGCGCTGGTCGAGGATGCGGCCGGCGAGCCCGAGGCTGCGGTTGAGGCAGCGGCCGACGAGGCCGAGGCCGCCGATGACGACGGGTCGACGACAGCGCCCGATCCGCTCGAGGACTTCCGCCAGGAGCTGCGCAGCAAGCCCGGCGACTGGTTCGTCGTCCACACGTACTCCGGCATGGAGAACCGCGTGAAGACGAACCTCGAGAACCGCGTCACCTCCCTGAACATGGAGGACTTCATCTTCGAGGTCGTCGTACCGACCGAGGAGGTCGCCGAGATCAAGAACGGCCAGCGAAAGATGGTCAAGCGCACCGTTCTGCCCGGCTACGTTCTCGTCCGGATGGACCTCAACGACGAGTCGTGGGGCGCGGTACGCCACACGCCGTCGGTCACGGGGTTCGTCGGGCACTCGCATCAGCCGGTGCCGTTGAGCCTCGCTGAGGTGGAGAACATGCTCGCTCCGACCATCGAGCCGGAGGCCGAGCCCGAGGAGGCAGCGGCGCCCGCGCAGCAGGCCAAGACGCCGAAGGTCGAGTTCACCGACTTCTCGGTCGGCGACTCGGTCATGGTCGTCGACGGCCCGTTCGCCACGCTGCATGCCACGATCACCGAGATCAACGTCGACGCCGCCAGGGTCAAGGCCCTGGTGGAGATCTTCGGCCGGGAGACGCCGGTCGAGCTCAGCTTCTCCCAGATCCAGCGGGTCTGAGCCGCCGACGTACGCAACACCAGATAACGCAGACAAAGGACCCCATCAATGCCCCCCAAGAAGAAGATCGCCGCGCTGGTCAAGGTGCAGCTCCAGGCCGGCTCGGCCACGCCTGCGCCGCCGGTCGGCACCGCGCTCGGCCCGCACGGCGTCAACATCATGGAGTTCTGCAAGGCGTACAACGCCCAGACAGAGTCCATGCGCGGCAACGTCGTCCCCGTCGAGATCACGATCTACGAGGACCGCTCGTTCGACTTCATCACCAAGACGCCGCCGGCGGCCGAGCTGATCAAGAAGGCAGCCGGGCTCTCCAAGGGATCGGCGATCCCGCACAAGGACAAGGTCGGCAAGCTCAGCCGCGACCAGGTCCGCGAGATCGCGAACACCAAGCTCCCCGACCTGAACGCCAACGACGTCGACGGCGCGATGAAGATCGTCGAAGGCACCGCCCGCTCCATGGGCGTCACCGTCGACGGCTGACAGCACAACCCAACAGTTCCGTGGTAGGGCACACGCTGGCCCGCACACCACACCTGGTTGGCCGCCCCGGCGGCCGGAAGAGAAAGAGACACACCAGTGGCACAGCGCAGCAAGTCGTACAACTCGATCGCCAAGAAGATCGACAAGGACGCTCTCTACAGCCCGCTCGAGGCGGTCAAACTCGCGAAGGAGTCGGGCAACCTCACCAAGTTCGACGCGACCGTCGACGTCTCCATGCGTCTCGGCGTCGACCCGCGTAAGGCCGACCAGATGGTGCGCGGCACCGTCAACCTTCCCAACGGCACCGGCAAGACCTCCAGGGTCCTGGTCTTCGCTACCGGAGCCAATGCGGAAGCCGCTCGCGAGGCGGGCGCCGATCACGTCGGCGACGACGACATGGTCGAGAAGGTCAACGGCGGTTGGCTCGACTTCGACGCCGTCGTGGCGACGCCCGACATGATGGGCAAGGTCGGCCGCCTCGGCCGCGTACTCGGCCCCCGCGGCCTGATGCCCAACCCGAAGACCGGCACCGTCACCACCGACGTGAGCAAGGCCGTCGGCGACATCAAGGGCGGCAAGATCGAGTTCCGCGTCGACAGGCACGCCAACCTGCACTTCATCATCGGCAAGTCGTCGTTCTCCGAGCAGCAGCTCGCCGAGAACTACGCCGCCGCACTCGATGAGGTGCTGCGGCTCAAGCCCGCCAGTTCGAAGGGTCGTTACCTTCGCAAGGTGACGCTCTCGACGACGATGGGCCCGGGCATCCCGGTCGACCCGAACCGCACCCGTGCGGTCACCGAGGACGACTGACTCCTCTGCAACATCACTCGGCGGGTTGTCGACGGACGCGATCGCGGGCCGTCGGCAGCCCGCCGAGTCGTTCGTCACGGTCGCCGTACCGGAACCGTTCGGTACTCTTGGACGTCGTAGGTGGCGACAAATCGACTACATCACTTGGGGCAGCTCCGATGAAGGTACGTAAGACTCTGGTCGCGCTCTCGGCGGCCGCCGCGCTTTCGCTGACCGCTTGCGGCAACGCCGAAGACGCGGCCGACGGCACCTCGTCGGGCGGTGACGACTCCTCGGCAGCGCAGGCGTCGGGCGCCTTGACCGAAGACACCTTCGCGTCGTCGGTCTCCGATGCGCAGAGCAAGGCCAAGACTGCCCACTTCGAGATGAGCATCGAGGCGTCCGGCTTCGATATGAGCGGCTCGGGCGATATGGCGATGGATCCCGAGTCCGATGACCCGAAGGACTCCAAGATGTCGATGAGCATGGAGATGCCGATGGTCGGCGACCTCGAGATGCGCCTCGTCGACGGAGTCATGTATCTGAACATGGGTTCGTACACCCAAGGCAAGTTCGCCGAGTTCAACCTGGACGACGAGAGCAACCCGATGGGCGCGTCGCTCGAGCAGGTCGACCCGAACGCCATGGTCGAGCAGCTCGCGGGCTCGTTGAAGGATTTCGAGAAGACCGACGAGACCGAGCAGATCGACGGCGTCGAGGCGACCAAGTACAAGCTCACGATGGACGGGTCCAGTATGAACACCATGATGGACTCCCCGGGTGGCATGGGCGGTACGACCGGCGATCTGCCGGAGAGCGTCATCGCGTACGTCTGGATCGGCGACGACGACCTGCTCCGCAAGTTGACGATGGACATCGACGAGGGCACCGTGCCGATGGGCATGGAGATGACGTTCACCAAGTGGGGCGAGTCCGTCGAGATCGAGGCTCCGTCCGACGGTGATGTCATCGACGGCTCGGAGCTCGACTTCTCGACCTCGATGTGACCGTGCGCGCCATCCGGATCGACGCCAC
The DNA here is from genome assembly GCA_023100825.1 of Nocardioidaceae bacterium SCSIO 66511. Taxonomy (NCBI): domain Bacteria; kingdom Bacillati; phylum Actinomycetota; class Actinomycetes; order Propionibacteriales; family Nocardioidaceae; species Nocardioidaceae bacterium SCSIO 66511. The sequence continues at coordinate 919,937 of CP095846.1, forward strand.
CGGCGCGCCCGTTGTGGCGGGCAGCGTCGGTCTGCTGCTCGGGTGGCTCGTCAGCGGCATCGCGTACGCGAGCGGTCCGCTGTCCGATGGCCTCTGCCTACTCGTATGGCTGCTACTTGCGGGCGGCACCGCGTACTGGCTCTACCAGCGCATGACCGGTCCGTACGCCGACTGGACCGACGACAAATTGGTCAACACCCGCCTCGGCAAATGGATCGTGACGGTTGCGGCGCTGCTGGCGCTGGTCACGGTGATCCGGATCATCACCGGCATCGGCAACGATGACGATCTCGGGTTGATGCTCTGGGGATTCCAGCCGCTCTAGCCTCCAAGAGCTCGTACGCACGGGCCGGATTTGGTACGCGGCGGGCGCGCCCTATATGCTTGCTTGCGCCGAAGACCGCTGGTCAGTACGAAGGTCCCACTCAGGTGGGCGGCCCGCGCAGGAGATCGTAAGCCAAGACGTTTCGTACGTCTTCGCCCCGTGCGCCTGCGCCGGGGCTCCTTTCGTTTCCGGGCCCGTTACGGGCCAGCGCATTCGGCGCATACCGACGAAATGAGAAGGAGACCCATGGCGCGCCAGGACAAGGCAGCCGCGGTCGCCGAGCTTGCGGACGAGTTCCGTAACAGCAACGGTGCCGTGCTGACCGAGTACCGCGGTCTCACCGTCAAGCAGCTGCAGGATCTGCGCCGCTCGCTCGGTGAGGACGTCAGCTACGCCGTGGTGAAGAACACCCTGACCAAGATCGCGGCCCGCGAAGCCGGCGTCGATGCATTCGACGACCTGCTGGTCGGCCCCTCGGCCATCGCCTTCATCAAGGGCGACCCGGTCGAGGCCGCGAAGGGTCTGCGTGACTTCGCCAAGGCGAACGAACCTCTCGTGATCAAGGGCGGCGTGCTCGACGGCAAGTCGCTCGACGCCGACGAGATCAAGAAGCTGGCCGACCTCGAGTCGCGCGAGGTCCTCCTCGCCAAGCTCGCGGGCGGCATGAAGGCCAGCCTCAGCCAGGCAGCCGCGCTCTTCAACGCCCCGTTGGCCCAGGCGGCCCGCGCGGTCGGAGCGCTGCAGACCAAGGCCGAGTCCGACCCGTCCGTGATCGGCGGCGCCGGCGAGGCCACGTCCGAGGAGCCGGCTCCTGCGCCCGCAGAGGACGCAGCCGAGTCCCAGGACTGACCCACCCCACGTACGCACCAAGCAACACCATCCAGGAAGGAAACGCCACCATGGCGAAGTTGAGCACCGACGAGCTGCTGGACACGTTCAAGGAGATGACCCTCCTCGAGCTCAGCGAGTTCGTGAAGCAGTTCGAGGACACCTTCGACGTCACCGCCGCCGCGCCTGTCGCGGCCGTTGCCGCAGCCCCCGCCGCGGGCGGCGCGGCAGCCGATGACGGCGCAGCCGAGCAGGACGAGTTCGACGTCATCCTCGAGGCCGCCGGCGATAAGAAGATCCAGGTCATCAAGGAGGTTCGCGGACTCACCAGCCTCGGCCTCAAGGAGGCCAAGGAGCTCGTCGAGGGCGCGCCGAAGCCGATCGTAGAGAAGGTCAACAAGGAAGCCGCTGACAAGGCCAAGGAGGCGCTCGAGGGCGCCGGCGCCACCGTCAGCGTCAAGTGATCGCATCCAGGTCCTCGCGGGCCTGAGCAACGGGCGGCCAGGCATTGCGCTGGCCGCCCGTTGGCGTACCTGCAGTGCGTGGAGACGGTGCGGTCTTACCCGCCCGCAACGGTGCGGTAACGCCCCGACACCAGGGGTTGTAACTGCAGGTTACCCTCAGGTAGCATCCACGCTTGTTTAGGATGAGCGTCACACCTCGTCCGGGAACAACCGGCAGATGATCGGCGGCGCCTGACGAGGGCGCCACACAGAGTTCGACCGGGTCGTACGACCCGTGCAGATAAACCCAGGGGAGCGGTGGCCGCGGGAGCGGCGATCGCTCCATGCAGGCAAGGA